>CAYRVS010000004.1:8138-45011 GCA_964427725.1 uncultured Planctomycetaceae bacterium
CTCCATGTCTCCGGCTTGGGGGTTCCCACCCGCGGCGACGATGACGAACCCGCCCCGACCGAAGTCCCCGAGTTCACGTTCGCGATTTCGGTGACTGATGCCGACGCGATGAAGAGCACGCTGGAAAAGGCCGCGAAGTCGGACGGTTTCCCGGGCGAAGTGACCGAAGTCGAAGGGGAGACGGTCTATGTCATGCCGACCGACGGCGACAACAGCTTGAGCATCGCGGTCGTGGACGAGCATTTGGTGATCGCGTCGACCGCCGACGCGCTCGCCGCCGTGATCGCCGGGAAGGTCGATGATTCGCTGGTCGGCTCGGAGGCGTTCCAGGCCGCGCTCAAGCACTTCCCCAAGAGCACGTCGCTGATCAGTTTCTCGCAGGGCGATTCGCAGATGCAGGCGGCGCTTGAGATGATCCGCCAGCAGGCACCCGAAGAGACCGGCGGCATCGATCTCGGCAAGCTCCCGAGTTACGAAGCCTTCCAGAAGTACTCGAAGCCTTCGGCGAGCTACGCGATTCCCAACGAAAACGGCGCGCTCTTCGTCGGGTTCACCCTCGCCGACGAATAACCGACGACGAGTCATCGCCACACACATCGATCGTACGAACGCAACGCACGGCCCGGAGTCATCATGATTCCGGGCCGTTTTGCCTACAGGATGGGGACAATGGAATGTCCTCCCGGTTGACGCCCCTCCGTCTCACGATCACACTGAACATCAACCCACTTCGATGGTTTTGACGACAAGGCGAGCGACGATGCGTGGATGGTGTGCGATCGGGTTGATGCTGACATGCGGACTCAGCGCGGTGACCGCGCGGGCCGAAAACTGGCCGAATTGGCGCGGTCCCAAGAACGATGGGATCTCCTCCGCGACCAAGCTCCCGATCACGTGGTCGCCGACGGAGAACATCGCATGGAAGGTGAAGCTGCCGGGCCCCGCCGGGTCGACCCCCGTCATCTGGGATGATCGGATCTATCTCACCACCGTCGACGACGCCGGCGATCTCCGCCTCTTGGCGTACGATGCCGCCGGGCAGCCCGTCTGGTCGGAAAAGGTCGCGGGAGGCAACCAAAACGTCCGCGGCGACGAAGGGAACTTCGCCTCGCCCTCCCCGGTGACCGACGGCGCCCACATCTGGACCTTGATGGGGGACGGGACGCTCGCCTGCTACACCCGCGAAGGGAAATCCGTCTGGCGGTTCAACGTCCAGGATCGCTATGGCAAGCTCGAAATCGCCTTCGGCCTGACCTCGTCTCCGGTCCTGGACGCCGGTCGGCTGTATCTCCAACTGATTCACGGCGAAGGGGACGTCAAGACCCAGGAGGCCCGCGTCGCCTGCCTCGATGCCGCCACGGGTGACGAGATCTGGCAGGTCAAACGCCCCAGCGATGGGTACGCCGAAAATGAACACTCCTACGCCTCGCCCATCATGTACGACGACGGCGCGCGGAAGTTCCTGGTGACGCATGGGAACGATTACGTCGTCGCGCATGATCTGACGGACGGTCACGAACTCTGGCGATGCGGCGAGCTCAATCGCAAGAACAACTACGACCCCACGCTGCGGTTCGTCGCCTCCCCCGTCGCCGCCGACGGCATCATCGTGGTGCCGACCGCCAAACGCGGGCCGATTCTCGCCCTTAAGCCGAACGGCCGGGGGGACATCACCAAGGATGCGTCGGCTCATTGGTGGACCTTGAACCAGACCCCCGACGTCCCGTCGCCGCTGATCGTCAGCGACATCGTCTACCTTTGCATGCAGGATGGCGATCTGCAGGCCGTCGACCGGACCACCGGCAAGGAGCACTACTTCAAGCGGACCCATCGCGAACGGCATCGGGCCTCGCCGGTCTATGCCGACGGCCATCTGTATCTTTCGGCGCGCGACGGCAAGGTGACCGTCGTGAAGGCGGGCCCGGAGTTCGCGATCGTCGCCGAGAACGAACTCAATGAAAGCCTGTCGGCCTCGCCGGCGATCGCCCATGGCCGAATCTACCTGCGGACGTTCGAGCATCTCTGGGCGATCGGGCCGAAATGACGATGATTCGGCGGTCGCACGGATGATCAGCCAGGGACCACGTCCGCCACGGGAGTGACTCGCATGCCCCGGACACCCGCCGAGCCGCGTCCCGTGAAATTGGCGCAGCTCGAGCCGGGGCAGACGGGCGATTGCTTCGCGCTGCTGGTCAAGAAGGACCGCGCCCAAACGCGAGACGGCAAGCCGTTCTATCGCGCGCAGTTCCGCGACGCGGGCCGCGTCGCCACCGCGATGGTCTGGGCCGATGGGGGCTGGTTCGAGGCCTGCGAGCAGACGTGGCAGGTCGGCGGGTACTACAAGCTCCGCGGACGGTACTACGAAAACCAATACGGCCCGCATCTGGAACTGGAGAAGATCCGCCCCGTCGAACCGGGAGATGCCGCCGCCGGGTTCGATCCCGCCGAACTTCACGTGACGCCGCGACTCGATGTCACGGCGTTACAAGCCCGACTTAGGGAGCTCGCCGAGACCGAGATTGCCGATCCGCGACTCCGGCGGCTGACGACCGAGCTCCTCGACGACCACGCCGAACTTCTGCCGCAAATGGCGGCGGCGATGGCGAACCATCACGCCTATCCGGGCGGGTTCCTCCAGCATGTGGTTTCGGTCGCCGAGACCGCCGTCTACCTGGCCGATAAGTACACGCGTGATTGTCCCGAGCTACGGCCGCCGCTGTCGAAATCGCTGGTCGTCGCGGGAGCGATCCTGCACGACCTGGGGAAGGCGCTCGAACTCGAACATCGACCAAGCGGCGCCGATTACACGCCGCATGGCCGGTTGATCGGGCACTTGATCCTCGGTCGCGATCTGGTACGCGCGAAGGCGGCGACGATCGACGAATTCGACCCGGAATTGCTGCTGCGGCTGGAGCACATTCTGTTGTCGCATCAGGGCCTGCCGGAATGGGGGAGCCCCGTGCCGCCGTCAACGCCGGAGGCGCTCCTCGTCCATATGGCCGATGATCTCGACGCCAAGTTTCAGATGTTCGCGACCGCCTTGGCGGCCCCCGCGACCGCCGACTCCCAGGAGTTCACGACCCGCGACAATCCCCTCAAACGGCGGATCTTTCGCGGCCTCAAGCCGTCGGAGTAAGTTCGATCATCCCGCGGAATCCTCGGCAGCTTCGCCTGTCGAGGCTCGTGATTGGCGCATCCCGCGTCGGCTTAACCCGCCGTCAGTCGATCATCCCGGCGACATTCCGCCTGTTGAAGGATCTCCGAACCGCGCATCCGATGGGTGGCGTCCGGAGACAGGCATACACCCACCGTGAATCCGCACACAACCGCGCCAAACTGCTCACGCACATCCATAATTCCCTCGGCGTTGCGTGCCACATCCTCAGAGCGATATGGTTCAACCCCCGCGAACATGGGAGGCCATGTCGAGTGCGGCCCGCCATGACGCCCCGCCCACTTCAAACTGGTATGAATGTTGGTCTCTGTGGCGGCGGCAACACGGGCTTGGTCCTCGGCAACATGGCGGCCGGGATCATTACGAGCCTTGCGAAGCGACGGACGCCCCGGTTGTCTTGGCGGGGCGCTCGCTGGTTGAACCGCCGAGCTGTCACCCCGATGGACGGTTGGAGCGTTGCGAGCCACAAGACGAAGGCCACTCCCTGATGCGCGCGTTGGTGACCGGTGGCGGGGGCTTTCTGGGGGCCGCGTTGTGTCGCGCGCTCCTGGCGCGTGGACTGTCCGTCCGTAGTCTGTCGCGCGGCGACTATCCTCATCTGACGGCCGCGGGTGTCGAGACGCATCGCGGGGATCTCGCCGACGCCGAATCTGTCGCGACAGCCGTCCATGGTTGCGACGTCGTCTTTCATGTCGCCGCCAAGGCCGGCGTCTGGGGCCCGGCGGCGGAGTACCATCAAGCGAACGTCGTCGGCACACAACATGTCCTGGAGGCGTGTCGCCGTCACGGGGTGCCGAGGCTGATCCACACCAGTTCCCCCAGCGTGGTTTATGCCGGGCACGATGAGGTGGGGATCGACGAACGGACCCCCTATCCGACCCGTTATCTCTGTGAGTACCCCCGCACCAAAGCCCTCGCGGAACGACTCGTCCTCGCGGCGAATGGGCCTACGCTGGCCACCGTGGCGTTACGCCCCCATCTCATCTGGGGACCGGGGGATCAGCATCTCTTGCCGCGGCTCGTCGAGCGGGCCCGCGCGGGACGCCTCCGTCGGGTCGGCGCGGGCCGCAATCGGGTCGACACCACCTACATCGACAACGCCGTCGCCGCCCAACTGAACGCCTTCGATCGCCTCGCGCCTAACGCCCCGTGTGCCGGCAAGGCCTACTTCATCGCCAACGACCAACCGGTTCCCCTCTGGGAGCTGATCGATCGACTGCTGGCGGTCGCCGGGGAGCCGCCGGTCCGGCGGTCGATCTCAGCGGCCGGGGCCTATGTCATCGGCGCGCTCCTCGAAGGAGTCTATCGCCTGACCGGGCGCCGCGACGAGCCACCCATGACCCGCTTCGTCGCCCGGCAGCTCTCGACCGAGCACTGGTACGACCTCTCCGCCGCCCGCCGCGACTTGGGTTACGCCCCCACGGTGACGGTCGAGGCGGGACTCGAACGGCTGGCCGCCTGGTGGGCGACGCGGTCGGCGGGGGCCTAGGCGCACCAGCGATCCAAGGTCCGGCGGCAGATTCCGCCGCGATACGCGGCGGCTCGGAAGACGCTTGCGTCGCGACACTCTGGGCCAGACGCTTCGTCCTAACTCCCGGGCCGATCTGCCCTTACGTCAACCACATCCACCCGCAACCCCTGATTGACGTAACTTCCCTCTTCACCTAGACTTCCGCGTCTTTTTTGACCCCGACGGCGAAGCTCTTTCGTCGTCGGCGGGTGTGTCGATTTGGACTCCGTGCGGGAGGCCCCGTGTCGGGCAGCCGACTCCCTAGGGCGACGTCTCGGCCATGGTGGCTGGTGTGGGCGATTGCGATCGTCGCGCCGGTCCTGATCGCCGCGCGCCTCCAGGGAACCACCGACCGCCCCGCCGATCCCCTCGACGCCCCGATCCAACTCTCCGCCGATTGGTCGCAGGAATGGACCGACGGCCACGGCTACGCGGCGCTCTTCCGGGGACATGGCCGCATCGTCCAAGGGGCGGCGACCTATCAGGCTGACAAACTGGTCGTCTGGGTTCGGCGCGAAGAGACCCGCGCGGGGGTGACCGATCATCTGACGGTCTATCTCGAAGAAGGGGTCTTGCTGCGCGATCTCACCGGCGAATCGGCCCCCCCGCAAGCCGTCCTGAACCTCAAGACGACCCAAGGGATGACGCTGACCGTTCGCGGCCGACAAGCCGACACCCCCGGCTATCAGGACGAGCTTTACCAACGGGCCCTCGCGCGGCGGAAAGGCCAACAGCGCGGCGATCTGCTGCAAACCCAGATGACCATCGACGCCGACAACTGGGACGCCCGGACGGTCCAGTTCCCCACCAATCCCCAGGGAGCCCGCCGGATTCGCGTCTTCCAGCGCGGCGCGCTCCCCTTCAGCGTCCAAAGCGAACGCTCGACCAACACCACCCCGCCCGAACAGATCGTTTACATCTCCGGCGGCGTCAACCTGTTGATCGAGGGGCTCGACCCCACCCTCGGAACCGTCGATCTCTCCGCCGATCGGGCCGTCATCTGGACCACGGCACTCTCCGGCACGGGCTTCCAATTCGAGACGACCCAGACCGACGATCAGCCCTACGAGGTCTATCTCGAAGGGAACATCGTCATCCGACAAGGGACCAACGTCATCCGCGCCGACCGCGCCTATTACGATGCCCGCGAGGAACGGGCCTTGGTGCTGAACGCCGAACTCAAGGCGTTCCTCGCCGACATCGATACGCCGGTTCGGCTCCGCGCCCAGCGCCTGCGGCAACTCTCCGGGATGTCGTATCAGGCCCAAAACGCCTGGATCACGACCAGCCAATACGGCAAGCCGGGCTATCGCATCCAGGCGAGTGACGTCATGATCGACTACCGCCCGGGCACGTTATTTAGTCCCGATGAACCGCCCGCCATCGATCCCGCGACGGGCCAAGTCGTCCCGCAACTCACACCGTGGGCCACCGTCTACAACAGCACGGTGCTGGTCGACGACGTCCCGATCTTCTACAGCCCCTACGCCAGCTTCCCGGCGGAAGACCCGGGGATTCCGATCCAATCGGTCACCTTCCGCCAGGATCGCATCTTCGGCACGCAGGTCCGCACCCGCTGGGACGCCTTCCAGCTCTTCGGCTTGGAACGCCCCAACGACGGTCGTTGGACCGCGGAGTTCGACTACCTCAGCGATCGCGGCCCGCTCATCGGCACCGACGGCAAGTTCCGCGGGTTCGACGCCTCCGGGAACCCTTTCGTCGTCGAAGGGCTCGCCACCTACGTCCATGACGACGGCGAAGACAACCTCGGTCTCGGCCGCCGCGATCTCGAACCCGAAGGGAACAACCGCGGCATCCTACAGGCCCGCGGCAAGTATTTCCTCCCGGAGAATCTGCAGTTCCAAGGGGAACTCGGCTTCGCCAGCGACCGCAACTTCCGCGAGCAGTACTACGAACTCGATTTCGATCAGGACAAGGATGTCGAAACCTACGGCGAACTGAAGCAGAGCCTCGGCAACTCGGCGTGGTCGCTCCTGGTCCAACCGCAGACCAACGAGTTCGAGAACAACACCCAATTGTTGCCGCGCGGCGATGTCTATGTCCTCGGGCAGCCGCTCCTGAACGGACTTCTCAACTACAGCACCCATTCCTCCGCCGCGTATGCGACCCTCGAACCGGCGGAACCTCCCACCGATCCCGAAGACGTCTTCACGCCGCTGCCGTATGTCACCAGCGCCGACGGCGTCGTCGCGATGACCCGACACGAAATCTCCGCCCCCTTCAATCTCGGACCGATGAAGCTCGCCCCGTATGCCCTAGGGGAAGCCGCCTTCTGGAGTGACGGCCTCACGCAGGACTCCATCGACCGCTTCTACGGCCGGGCCGGTCTGCGCGGCAGCCTGATGGCCTGGCGGGTCTATCCGTATGTCTCCAGCGACATCTTCAACCTCACCGGCCTCGCCCACAAAATGATCTTCGACTTCGACTTCGGCTGGGCCGACTCCAGCCGCGATCTCGACGAAATCGCCCAGTGGAACGACATCAACGACGACGCGCAGGAACGCTTCCAGCAGCGCTACGTCACCAACACCTTCGGCGGCGTTCTCCCCCCCGAGTTCGATCCCCGCTTCTACGCCGTCCGCAGCCTCACCGGGACGAGCGTCACCGCCCCCTATCATGAGCTCGTCGACGATCAGCAGGCGCTCCGTCTGGGTTGGCGACATCGGCTCCAAACCAAGGTCGGGCCCCCCAGCCAACAACGCATCAAGGATTGGATGACCCTTGACCTCGGCGTCACCTACTTCCCCGACGCCGAGCGCGACAACTTCGGCGAGGACTTCGGCCTCTTCAGCACCCGCTACGCCTGGCATGTCGGCGACCGCACGTCGATCCTCGCCTCCAGCCTCGTCGACTTCTTCGACGAAGCCCAGAACCTCTGGAGCGTCGGCGTCCTCAGTCAACGCAGCGTCCGCGGCAGCGTCTATCTCGGCTACCGCCAGATTCAAGGCGGCCCCCTCGACAGTCAGATCCTCACCGCCAGCACCAGCTACCACATGAGCCCGAAATGGGTCGGCACCGCCTCGACCGCCTTCGACATCGCCGAAGGAGAAAACCGCGGCCAAGCGGTCACCATCACCCGTATCGGGGAATGGCTCCTGTTCCACGTCGGGTTCAATTTCGACGCCAGCAAGAACAACGTCGGTCTGTCGATCGCCGTCGAACCGAAATTCGGCACCAACGGCATCAGCACCCCACAGCTCAGCTCGTTGCTCAACAATTATTGATGATCATGACATCCCCGGCTGCCCAGGGAAGGCCTTGCCTGGGCGTCGATTGGACCCAGGGACGCGCTCATGCCGACGCTGCTTGAAGCCCCCAAACCGATCCGTCGCCGCGCCCCGTGGCGGCAGCGCCTCGTCGACGCCGAACGCGGCTTCACCACCGGCTTCCGCGCCGACAGCACCTGGTTCGTCTACCTCTTCGTCAACGTCCTGCTGTTGGCGATCGGCGGCGTTCTCGACCTCGGCTTCTACGATTGGCTGTTCGTCGGCCTCGCGATGACGATGGTCCTCAGCGCCGAACTGATGCAGCAGGCGCTGCGGGCCCTCGCGCAAGCCCTCGAAGCCGAGTTCCCGGGACTCGACACCGAGCGGATGCACCATCTCGCCACCGCCGCCGTCCTCTTGGCGGTCTCCGGCGGCGGCGTGATCGTCCTGATCATCTACGCCCTGCGGATCAGCGCGCTCTTCGCCGACTGAACGCCGCGCGCGGCCAACGACAGCGAGGGCTGCCCGTGTGCCACGGGCTCCGCCCGTGCGATCAATCCTCGGTGCCCGTCGTTCAGGACCACTGGCGAAGCCCGTGGCGCACGTCACAAGCCCCGACTGCTCTCAGAAATGAATCGCCACCGGCTTCGCCGGTGCGCTCCAAAGTCGGTACCCGTCGTGCAGGACCACTCCAGAAGTCGGTGACACACGCAACGAGGCCCTTGTCCCTCAGAAATGAATCGCCTTGCCGTCGACGGCGAGGGCCGCTTCCTTCAGGCACTCGGCCAGCGTCGGATGGGCGTGCGACGTCCGGGCGATGTCCTCCGCCGACGCGCCGAATTCGATCGCGACCGCCGCCTCGGCGATCAAGTCCCCCGCGCGCGGGCCGATGATGTGCAGCCCCAGAATGCGGTCGGTCTCGGCGTGGGCCAGAATCTTCACGCGGCCTTCGGTGTGCGCCAGCGCTTTCGCCCGACCGTTCGCCATGAACGGGAAAACCCCCTTCTTGTACGGAATCTCCGCCTGCTTGAGCTGGTCCTCGGTCTTGCCGACGCTGGCGATTTCCGGCTCGGTGTAGACCACACCCGGAATCGCGTCGTAATTCACGTGGGCATACTTCCCCGCGATGACGTCCGCCGCCGCAACCCCTTCCTCCTCCGCCTTGTGGGCCAGCATCGGCCCGGCGATCACGTCGCCGATCGCATAGATCCCCGGCACGTTCGTGCGGAAGTCTTCGTCGACCACCACGCGGCCGCGTTCATCAACCTTCACCCCCGCCTCCGCGAGCCCCAGCCCATCGGTGTTCGGAATCCGCCCCACCGCGAGGAGTACGCGATCGCATGTGATCGGCTCGGCCCCGTCACACGTGACGACGCATTTGCCGTCGACCACCTTCGCGCTCGTCACCCGCATCCCAAGCCGGAACTCGAGCCCCTGCTTCGTGAAGATCTTCTGCGCTTCGTTGCAGATTTCCGAGTCCATGCCGGGCAGGATGCGGGGCAGATATTCGAGCACGGTCACCTTTGCCCCGAGCCGCGCCCAGACGCAGCCGAGTTCCAATCCGATGACCCCCGCGCCGATCACCACCAGATGGCCGGGGACCGCGGGATAAGACAGCGCTTCGGTGCTGGTGCCGATCAGATCGCCATGCAGCTCCACCCCCTTCAGCGGAGCCGACTTGCTCCCCGTGGCGATGATGATGTGCTTCGCGTCGAGTTCCGCCGGTTGCGGACCGTCCACCGCGACCTTGCCGGGCCCGACGATCCGGCCGCGCCCGAGATACCGGGTCACCTTATGCTTGCGGAAGAGCCCTTCGATCCCCTTCGTGAGCCCCGTGACGATCTGCTCCTTGCGGCCGAGCATCGTCGCGAGATCGAGGCTGACGCCGTTCGTCGCGATCCCGTGCCCCGCGAACGACTCCTTCGCCATCCGAAAGAGTTCGCTCGATTCGAGCATCGCCTTGCTGGGGATGCAGCCGACCCGCAGGCAGGTGCCGCCGAGCGCCCCTTCGTACTCCACGCAGGCGACATTGAAGCCGTTCTGCGCGGCTCGAATCGCCGCGACATAGCCCCCCGGCCCGGCCCCGATCACCACCACGTCATGCGCTGCCATTCGTCCGTTTCCCGTCGTTTCGAGAGAGAGCGTGTTCAGTTCGCTGTTTGCTGCGAGTTATTGAGGTGGGGACGTCGGGGGTGGTTTGACCCACCCGTGCACATGGGTGGGCTTCTGACCATCAACCCTCGACCATCAACCCTCAACCATCCTCACACTTCCAAGAGCAGCCGCACCGGGTTCTCGATGCAGTCCTTGATCCGCTTCAGGAAGGTGACCGCTTCGCGGCCGTCGACCACGCGGTGGTCGTAAGTGAGCGCGAGATACATCATCGGCCGGATGACGATCTGGCCATCCTTCACCACGGGCCGCTCCTGCGTGGCATGCATCCCCAGCACGCCCGACTGCGGCGGATTGACGATCGGCGTCGACAGCAGCGAGCCATACACCCCGCCGTTGCTGATCGTGAAGGTCCCTCCCTTGAGCTCTTCGGGACTGAGCTGCCCCGTCTGGGCCCGCTTGCCGAAGTCGCCGATCGCCTGCTCGATCTGGGCGAAAGTCATCGTCTCGGCGTTGCGCAACACGGGGACGACCAACCCCTTCCCGCCGCCGATCGCGATGCCGATGTCGCAGTAGTTGAAGTAGACCAGGTCGTTGCCGTGAATCTGGGCGTTGATCTGCGGGAAGGCCTGCAGCGCGTCGACCGCGGCCTTCACGAAGAACGACATGAAGCCGAGCTTGATGCCGTGCCGCTCGGTGAAGGCGTCTTGATGCTGCTTCCGCAGCGCCATGATCGCCGACATGTCGACTTCGTTGAACGTCGTCAGCAGCGCCGCGGTGTGCTGCGCCTCGACGAGCCGCTGGGCGATCGTCCGGCGGATCGGCGTCATTGGCTTGCGGGTGACGTTCCGTTCGCCGGGAACGCGGACCACGGCGGGAACCGTCGGCGCCACGACGACCGGCGGGGGAGCCGGCCGTGCCGGCGCGGCGACGGCGCGTTGGACGTCCTCTTTCAAGACATGCCCCCGGGGACCGGTCGGCTGGACCTGCCCTTTCGCGACCCCCGCTTCCGCCATCAACCGTTCGGCGGCGGGCATCACCTGCGGGGCGCTGGGCGCGGCGGGAGCCGAGGGAGCCGAGGGAGCCGCCGGAGTGGCGGGGGTCGCGGCGACGGTCGGGACGGCGGCGGGATCGATCCGGGCGATCACCGCCCCCACCGCGACCGTATCGCCCGTCTGATTCAGGATCGCGGTCAAGACGCCGGCGACGGGGGCGGGAATGTCCTGCGTCGCTTTCTCGCTTTCAAATTCGACGAGGGGCTCATCCAGGGCGACCAACTGCCCGACTTGCTTGCGCCATTCGCCGATCATCACTTCCGAAATCGATTCACCCACCGAGGGGACGACAACTTCAACGGGCATGGGAACGAGGTGCTTTCATCTGTGAGGATCGGCAGGAGCCTCGACGTCTTCGCAGGTCAGGCGGGATTGTCGCCGACCGCCGCGCCTCGAACAACCTTGAGGGTCGCGTTTTGCAGCGCGGCGTTCCCCCGATTCATGGCGGTAGTCGGTCCGTTGGATCATGCCTTGATCGCGCTGGGCCAACCGCCCGCACGGTCAAACGTGACCAGGGCACCGCGGCGATCAACGTGGTTCGACCTGCTCGCCGAAGGCTTCCTGCAAGATGCGTTGTTGCTCGATTTCGTGGCTGTGGAAGGACCCGGTCGCCGGGCTGGCCGACGCCGGTCGGTGAACCCCCGTGAAGGGATGCCGGTCGAACAGCCGCGGCCCGAAACTCGTCAGCAGGAACCGCCAGGCCCCCATGTTTTCGGGTTCTTCCTGCACGAAGATGACCGGCGTATTCGGCTCGTAACGCTGGAGCTCCGTCCGCAGTTCCTCCAGCGGCAGCGGGTAGAGCTGCTCCAATCGCAGGATCGCGATGTCGGTCCGTCCCAAGCGTTCCCGCCGCAGTTCCAACTCGCGGTAAATCTTCCCCGTACAGACGAGGATCCGCTTCACTTCGTGCGGCGTGGTCTTCAGCACGTCCGGCAGGAGTCGGCGGAAGGTCCCATGTGACAGTTCCTCCAAACTCGACGAGTAACCTGTCGGCGGACGGAGATGCGACTTGGGGGTCATCACAATCAAGGGCTTGCGCCATTTCTTGACGAGCTGCCGACGGAGCAGATGGAAGATCTGCGCCGGCGTCGAGGGATAGGCGATTTGAATGTTGTCTTCCGCCGCCAACATCAGGAAGCGTTCCAGCCGGGCGCTCGAGTGCTCCGGGCCCGCCCCTTCAAACCCATGCGGCAGCAGCATCACCAACCCGCTCAGCCGGTTCCACTTGTCCTCGGCCGAGACGATGAACTGGTCGATGATCACCTGGGCGACGTTCACGAAGTCGCCGAACTGGGCCTCCCAGATCACCAGGCCGTCCGGATAATCGAGGCTGTAGCCGTAGTCGAAGCCCATCACCCCGGTTTCCGACAGGGCGCTGTTGAAGACGTCGACCGGACCTTGTTCGGGGCCGAGATGCTTCAGCGTGCAGTGGGGCCGGCCGGTGTGATAGTCGAAGACGACCGCATGCCGATGGCTAAAGGTCCCGCGTTCGCAGTCTTGACCATGCAGCCGCACCCGATGCCCCTCGTCGGCGAGCGAGGCATACGCCAGGAGTTCGGCGGCCCCCCAATCGAGCGGTTGTTCGCCGCGGGCCATCGCCGCCCGCTTCTGAAACAGCCCTTCCGGCTTCTTGGGCTGGCCGCCGTTGTGAATCTTGGGATGCGGCGTGAACCCCTCGGGGAGCGTGGTCAATTTCTCGAGCAATTCCCGCAGTTTCGCGACGGGGACCCCGGTGTCGACATCGGGGACGGTCGCTTCATGCCCCCCGCGATATCCCTGCCAGACGCCGTGCAGCATGTCCCACTTGTGGACGTACTCGGCCGACTTCGCGACCTCGAGCTCCGACTCGAGCTGCTGCCGATGCCGCGCGATCATCTCGTCGGCTTCGTCCTGCGCGACCCCGCCCATCTGGCTGAGATGCTCGTAGTAGCTTTCGGCGACATTCTTCCGCGCCCGAATCTCGCGGTACATGATCGGCTGCGTGAATTCGGGTTCGTCCTGCTCGTTGTGCCCCCGCAAGCGGTAGCACAGCATGTCGATCACCACGTCCTGCTTGAATTCGCGGCGGAAATCGAGCGCCAGTTGCACGCACTGCGCGACCGCCTCGGGGTCTTCGCCGTTCACATGGAAGATCGGAATCTGCAGCATCTTCGCCACGTCGGTGCAGTACGCGGTGCTGCGCGCCTGACTTGGATCGGTGGTGAACCCGATCTGATTGTTGACCACCACATGGACCGTCCCGCCGATCTTCGTCGCATCGAGGGCGTTGATGTTCAGCGTTTCCTGGACGACCCCTTCCCCGGCGAAGGCCGCGTCGCCGTGAATCAGCATCAGCATCACGCGGCCGCGCTCGACGTCCCCTTTGCGATCCTGCTTGGCCCGCACGCGGCCCATCGCCACCGGATTGACGAATTCCAAGTGGCTGGGATTGAAGCACAGCGACAGGTGGACCTTCTTGCCGTCGCCCGAATACCAGTCGTTGCTGTACCCCAGATGGTACTTCACATCCCCGCGACCGACGTGCAACTGCGGATCGAGGTCCGCGAATTCGCGGAAGATCGCCCGGGGACTTTTCCCCATGATGCTGGTGAGGACATTCAGCCGGCCGCGGTGGGCCATCGCCAGCACGACCTCTTCGACCCCTTGACCGGCGGCATGGTAAATCGCCTGATCGAGCAGCGGAATCAGCGTCTCGGCCCCCTCCAGCGAGAAGCTCTTCTTCCCCATAAACTTCTTCTGGATGAAGTCCTCGAAGACGACGGCGTCACTCAGCCGTTTCAGAATCCGCAACTGTTGGTCGCGCGCCAGCTTGATCCGGTTTTCCGTCGCCTCCATCCGATTCTGCAGCCATTCCCGCACGCGGATGTCGTCGATGTGCATGAACTGCGCGCCGATCGAGCGGCAGTAGGTGTTCTTCAGCCACTGCAGAATTTCACGCAGCGTCCGCAGATTCGGCCCGCCGGCGGTCACCGTCGAACAGGTCCGCTCGAAATCGGCCTCCGTGAGTTCGCACGAGGCGAGTTCCAGTTCCTTCACCTCGGGCCGCGGTCGACCGAGCGGATCGATCTTGGCGGCGTAATGGCCCATCGCGCGGTAGTTGCGGATCAGCCGGCCGACCCGTTCCTGCCAGATCGAGGCGTCGAGTTCGACGGGACTGACCATCCCGGTGTTGCCGACCCGCGGGGGCCTAAAGAGTTCGGCGGTCTCGGTTGCCGAATGGGTCGCCTCGGTGATCTGTCGGAAATACTCGCGCCAGTCGGGCGTCACCAGATCGGGCGACTTCAGGTACTCCTGATAGAGCCCCTCGACATACGAGAGGTTGGAGGTGTCGACGCTGGCCGGGGCCATGGCGAGGCTGCCATTCGCCTCGCGACGGGCGGGGGCGGCGACACGCGTACGAGACGGGGCGAGCACTTCGGCAGAACTCATGATGGCTCGATTTCGCAGGCCCGGCGGACTCGGAGCATGGTGACGGTGACGCCGGTAGGGGAAACCCTGCCGACTGGGTCGAGCGCGCCGGAAACTGTGGGGTTATCGGGAATTCCTATAATCCTCTAGCCTAGCAAACCCCCCGGTGGGGCGCGAACAGAAGTTGCTGACGAATCATGGGCGCGCGGCGAACTTTTCGGAAATCCCGCCGCGCCGATTTCCCGCCGGAACGGTGTCAGCCGGGCGCACCACTGGTGGGGACCGCCGCGACACGCGGCGGCTCTGATGAAGCGTTAAAAGAGCCGCCGCGTGTCGCGGCGGTCCAAGGGCAACATCGCTCGGACTGCGATCCACTCACCCCCGCGAAACCGCCCCTATCGACAGCCATCGCACTCCCACGAGCCCGAAAAAACGATGTTGTCGGAAAAATCCTCGCAATCGTTAAAGTTTATCACGCCAACCGGCCGATCCTTCGACAGAGGCCCCCTCTTGGGGCGACCGTTCCGTCATGGATTTCGCCGAAAGGCTTGTGATGAAGGCAGTTCCGTTCGTCTCATGCGTGCTCGTGCTCACCGCCGCCCTCGCGGGTTGCTGCACCATGGGGCAGACCGTCTGCCCGAACGACCCGTGTGCTCGTGAGCTCGCCGGCGGGGGTTGCCCCCTGAAGCGGCTCCTCGATCACACCTGCTCCAAGTGCCAACCCAAGGCTCCCTGCACATGTGGCGGCGTGGCTTGCGGCACGGTCGCTCCCGGGGTGTGCGCACCGATCGGTTGTGCGGTTCCGACGGTGTGCGGGTCGCCCGTCGACCCCGGTTGTGGGTGTGGTTCCGCCGCGATTCCTCCGACTCCGCCCCAATATCCTCCCCCCGCCCCGGCCCCGCAGGCTCCTCCTCAACCCCTGCCGGTGGACGTCGCGCCGCAAACCCCCGCGGGTCCCGGTCCGGCACCTGGCCCCCCTGCCGAAGGGACCTCCGCCGCGGCCTCCGCGGTTCAAACCGCTCCCGTCGCTACGTCGGAGGCACCGCTGCCTACGGAGCCGCCGCAGCATGTGACCTATGAAGAGTTTCAAAAACTGCCGGGCGTGATCATCTCCGGTCCCACGCCGGTCCCGGCACCAAGTCGGCCGGCCGTGGCTCAAGCCACTCGGAAGCCCGCGCCGCGCGTCCCGCCGGTCATGTCGGAATCCACCGTGGTCACCCCGGCCAATGGCTGGCAGGCGACCGGTTCCAAGTGAGCCTTCCATATTGATTGGCTTCCAGCGAGTGATTCGCGGATGTCGCGACCGCCAAGTCGCCCCGCTCCGACCGTTCAACCACCCCCATTCCCGCGTTAGGATGACTCGTCATCCCATCACGCGGAGAGCCCATCGTGGTGCCGGTCGATCCCGAGACGCAGCCGCCGACACGCTCTCCCGGCACGGAAGCCGCGCCGAGTGAATCGGCGACCACGTCAGCGAGCGAACCGGTGGGCTCAGCCTCGCAGGCGAACACGGTCGTCGCGGCATCGGATGACGACCCGGCCCTCTTCAATGCCGGGGATCGCCGGTTCCTCACGTGGTCGCTCGTCCTCATGACGGTGCTGCTGTCATGGCACGGCTGGCGGACCATGACACACAATGCGCGCCCCATCGAAATTCTTCGCGCGACACCCTCCGACCCGGGCGATGGCGATTCCCCGGAATCCACAACCGCCACCACCCCCATCGCCACAGATGCCGCCCCCCGGACCGACGATCAGTCCGTCCCGGATGATCCGACCGCCATCCGGTTGATGATCGACGTCAACACCGCCGGTTGGCACGAATGGACGCAGCTTCCCGGGATCGGCGACACGCTGGCGCAACGGATCGTCGCCGATCGGCAGGCCCACGGCCCCTTCCGCACGATCGACGAGCTGACCCGCGTCAAAGGGATCGGCGAGAAAACCTTGGAGAAACTGCGGCCGCACCTGAAGCCCGTCGCGCCGTAAGTGGTCGTCATGCCGGATGACGACCTCCCTTCACGCGGTACCTCTCGACTCAACTCACCGGCGCGAGAGTGAGTGGATGAGAACCGGAACATACGGTTGAGAACCGGCGTCGGGATCGCGTAGGGTGCGGGGACCATGCCGTCCCCCTCAAGAACCATCGAGGAATCGTCCCCCCCGCCGGCCGGCGATGGGCTGGATGGCGCGTGGTTCGGGCGGGTCTGTCTGTGGTTGGCGACGGCGGTGGTGACCGCGTGGGCGGTCTCGCGGGTGAAACCCGTCGTATGGTATGGCGGGTTGTTCGGCCTGATGATGGCCGTCTTGGGAATCATCTGGCGGATGGTCTTCCCGTCCCCCGGCCGCGGGTCGTTCGCCACGGAGCTTGGCGGTTTGGCGATGCTTGGGACGGCGTGCAGTTTGTGGTTGGGGGAATTGCGGATTGAAACCGCGCGGAAAACACCTCGGGACTCCGCCGCCGGGGCGCTGATGGCGCGACTCGAGCAGATGGCCCCCGAGAGCACTTCGTCTTCCAGGGGCTCAGAGACCCCGGCGGCATCGACATCGGCCGTTTCACGGTTCCTCGTACGGCGCTATCCCGTGGCGGACTGGCGGTGGCCGTGGCTGGGAGCGGGCGCGGAATTGGCCCTCGCCGGTGGGTTGGCGGCGGGGGTGACATGGCTGATGTCGCGTCGTCCGTCGCCGCGACCCGAGGAGCCGGCGGCATGATCGTCGGACTGGGGACCGACATCGTCGAGATCGTGCGGATCGGCCGGCTGATCGAGCGGCACGGGGATCATTTTCTCCACCGCATCTACACCGACGAGGAGATCCAATACTGCCAGCGGCGGCGGGAGTACTTGCAGCATTACGCCGGCCGCTGGGCGGCGAAAGAGGCGGTGATGAAGGTCTTGGGAACCGGCTTGGCTCAGCATGTCAGTTGGAAGGACATCGAGGTCTTGTCGCGGCCGAGCGGCGAGCCGGAGGTGACGCTGCATGGCCCGGTGCGCGAGGTCGCCGCGCGGCGAGGGATCGAACGGGTCTGGGTGACGGTGTCGCATTGTCGGGCGTATGCGACGGCGACGGCGATCGGATGGGGGCGAGTTGAGGGTTGAGCAATCTCCAAGGAGCGGGGGGACGTCAGTCCCCCCGGTGATGGCTCAGATGATGGCGTCGTTGAGACGTGAGTCCTGTTCGGTGCGATCAACAAGGGATTTCGTCACCGGGGGGACTGACGTCCCCCCGCTCATGGGACATGATGACAGGAAATGATCCGCGGTGAGTGAGACCACGACGACCGACGTTACGCCGCCTCGGAAGGCGAGTTGGAACACCGAGGACTGGTGGGCGTGCGCGGTGGGGCTGGGGCTCTTCGCGATTTCGTGCCTCGCCGTGCTCGCCGCACAACCCGCGCGCGAAGAGATGACGAGGCGGCTGCAACACTTGGCGGTCGCGGAACAAGCGTTCGATACCGCCCGTGCCGCGCGCGACCCCGATCCGGCGAACGTCAAGGCGGCGGAAGAGACTCTGAAAGCCGCCAAGAAACAGCTCGCGAAGAATCCCCTCGCGGTTTGGTTGGGCAAGACGAGCGAATGGCGCGACGACCCACGCGCGGCTTTCTTCGACAAGCAAGGCAAGCCTCAACTCCCCGGGTTGGCCGTGACCTTCGCGGCGTTGGGGGTCGTCTCCGCGCTGGGGGCGTGGAGTCTGGGGCGACCGCTGGGGAAGTTTCTCCCCGGGTTTGTCGGATTGGCGTCACTCGCGCTCTTGGCCCAAGTCATGGCCGATCAGGCGGTCATCAAGCACTTCAACCTCGAGTACGCCTTATGGGCGCTGGTGGTGGGGTTGGTCATCAGCAACACGATTGGAACGCCGGGGTACTTATTGTCGGCGGCGTGGACCGAGTTCTACATCAAGACGGGGCTCGTGTTGTTGGGGGGCGAGGTGCTGTTCCATCGTCTGTTGACGTTGGGGCTGCCGGGGGTCTGCGTCTCGTGGGTGGTGACGCCGATCGTCTTGATCACCACGTACACTTTCGGGCAGAAGATCCTGAAGATGGAGTCGCCGTCGCTGAACATGGTGATCGCGGCGGACATGTCGGTCTGCGGGGTCTCGGCGGCGATCGCGACGGCGGCGGCGTGTCGCGCGAAGAAGGAAGAGTTGTCGCTGGCGATCGGGCTGTCGCTCGCCTTCACGGTGGTGATGATGGTGGTGATGCCCGCCATCATTCGGGCGACGGGGATGAGCTCGGTCCTCGGCGGGGCGTGGCTGGGGGGGACGATCGATTCGACGGGGGCGGTCGCCGCCGCCGGGGGGATGCTGGACGACGTCGCGCTGCAGGTGGCGACGACGGTGAAGATGATCCAGAACATCCTGATCGGGGCGGTGGCGTTCGGCGTCGCGGTCTACTGGGTGACGTACGTGGAACGCGATCCTGACGGACCACGGCCCCAACTTCGCGAAATTTGGCAACGCTTTCCGCGGTTCATCTTCGGGTTTCTGGGGGCGTCGCTGGTCTGTTCGTGGTTGTCGGCGTCGGGACCGTGGGGCGACGCCGTCGCCACCGGCACGCTCGATGTCACGAAGCTGCTGCGGGGTTGGTGTTTCTGCCTGGCGTTCGTGAGCATCGGCCTTGAGACGAATTTCCGCGAGCTGGCGAAGTACTTCGCCGGCGGGAAGCCGCTGGTGTTGTATGTCTGTGGACAGTGCCTGAATCTGGTGCTGACGTTGGCGATGGCCTGGCTAATGTTCGAGGTCGTCTTTCCCGACGCGGCGGCGTCCTTGACCCGGTGAGTTGTTCGCATGGACAAAGACCACGAGCATCATTGGTCCCGGCGCATCGCGTTCGCCGCGTGCGTCGCGGCGCTGTTGATCGCGTGGCTGGATGGGTTGCCCCGCTTGGCGCGACAGCCGCGGATCGCGGCGTATATCGCCCGCAACGAAGCGCGGGGGATCAATCCCGCCGCGAAGTTCTACACCGAGCATGAAGTGACGCAAACGGGGCTGCGGCATGTCGACGCCGCGCGACGGGCGGATGTGAACGCTTGGTGGTGACTAGGAATTGAGCGGATGCCCAGGGAAGGCCTTCCCTGGGCATCATGAAATCATCAATCCTTGGTCAACTCGCCGCGTAACCAACCCGGGCGGTCGGTGGTGATCCCGAGCACGCCGGCGGCGCGCATCCGCCGGGCGAGCGCCGCATCGTTCACCGTCCAGACATAAAGTTGTAACTCTGCGGCGCGGACGGCGGCCCCGAACGCCGGGTCGATCAAGTCGACCGCCTGAAGGTCGAGCCCGTCGACCCCCAGCCGTTTCGCGGTGGCGATCAGTTCTTCGGCGGAGTGGTTCCACTCACCGGTTTGCTCATCCCGCTTGATCCCGACGATCCAATAGACCTGGAGGTCGGGAAAGGCCTCGACACAGGCACGGCAGACGTCTTGCGAGAAGCTGATGAGCGCGGTCGCCTCGACGGGTTGCTTGGCCGCTTGCAGGACGGTTTTCAACTCCGGGACGATCTCGGGCCCGCATTTGATCTCGATGAAGACCCGCTTGCCCGCGGGGGTCAGGGCAAGGGCCTCGGACAAGAGGGGAAGCGGTTCGCCCGCATACTTGGGGTCTTTCCAGGTGCCGACGTCGAGGGCTTTCAGCTCGGCGTAGGTCTGCTCGTCGATGCGGCGCTTGACGCCGGCGGTGCGGTGGGTGTCGGCGTCGTGATGCAGGACAATCCGGCCGTCTTGGGACTGCCAAACATCGAACTCGACGGCGTCGGCCCCCTGTTCCCAGCCGAGACGAAGCGCGGCCAAGGTGTTCTCGGGAGCGTCGTAGGACGCCCCGCGATGGGCGACGAATTCCACGATCGGTTCCTTGGCGGAGCCCGCCGTCACGGCGAGGAGGAGTCCAGTCCAGGCGAGTAGGGGGGACGGTGTCGGCATGCGTTTTGTGTAGCAGGTCATGCTAACCTCTTCCAGCAACACGATTAAGGCCGCGTGAACCGAGCCGGGGCATGCCTTGACGGGCGTCAGGTGACCGTTAGAATTCGGCTGGGTCGTTGAAGAGAAATTCGCAGACTGGCCGGACGATGAAGAAGTGCGGTCGATGTTCGAAGCCCGCCGTGCTCCACATCACGGAAATCCGCGAGGGTGATGTCCAGGCGCTCCATCTCTGCGAGAGCTGCGCGAAGGATTACCTGAACACCTCTCCGACCGAAAGTCCCGCTCCCGCCGAAACGGTGAAGGGGAGTCTCTCGTCGGAGGTGCCGGACGAGGCGGACGACAAGACGTGTCCGAACTGCGGGATCAGTTTCAAGGAATTCCGCGCGCAGGGACGGCTGGGGTGCGCCCACGACTACGTGGTCTTTCAGGAAGAGCTGCTCCCGCTGCTCGAGAATATTCATGGGGAAACCCAGCATGTCGGCAAGGTCCCCAAGCGCGCGCCCGACGCCAGCCAACGGCAGTTCCGCCTGGTGAAATTGAAATCGCGGTTGCGGGCCGCGGTCGAGGAAGAGTTGTATGAAGAGGCGGCTCGGCTGCGCGACGAAATCGCGACGCTCGAGACGCAATTGGGAACGGCCGCCGCGGAGTGACCGTGCCCACCAGACGGGGACGCTGCGTGCGGTCGAGTCGGCGTGAATGGGGGATGGCCACGGACGAGCGATGGTTCGGGGCGGCCCCGAGGAGTCTGCGGTGAATCTGGAGTCGTTGACGGAAACGAGCGGCGAATGGCTCCGCGGTACGGGGCCCGACGCCGACATCGTGATGTCGAGCCGGATTCGCCTGGCGCGGAATCTGGCGCAGTTCCCGTTTCCGAACCGCGCGTCGGACACGGTGCGCGGGGAAATCGAAGACCTGCTGCACGAACAACTCGCGCTGCGTCCCGGCGGCAAGTCGCTGCATTACCTGCGGATCGATCGGCTCGAGACGCTGGATCGGCAGTTCCTCGTCGAGCGGCAACTGATCAGCCGCGAGCTGTCGGAAGGGCACGGGCCCCGCGGCGTGGGGATCTCGTCATCGGAAAACATCAGTCTGATGGTCAATGAAGAGGACCATCTGCGGATGCAGGTGCTGCGCAGCGGCTTCGCGCTCGAGGAATGCTGGCGCGACATGGACGCGATCGACGATGCGATCGAGGCGGGGGTCAACTATGCCTTCAGCGAGAAGCTGGGTTACCTCACCGCGTGTCCGACGAACGTGGGGACCGGAATCCGCGTCAGTGTGCTGCTCCACCTCCCCGCGCTGGTGATGACCAAGGAGATTCAGAAGGCGTTTCAGGCCCTGCAGAAAATCGGGCTGGCCGTTCGTGGGCTCTACGGCGAAGGGAGCCAGGCGATGGGGGACTTCTACCAAGTCTCGAATCAGGCGACGCTCGGCAAAAGTGAAGAGGAAATCATCACGGCGGTGAAGGACGTCATCCCGCACATCCTCGGCTATGAACGCCGGGTCCGGGGGGCCCTTGTCAAGGAAGACCGCCGCAAATTGCACGATCAGGTGAGCCGGGCCTACGGCAACCTGCGGCACGCCCAGACCATCAGCTCCGAAGAGACGATGCAGCTCCTTTCCAGCGTGCGGCTGGGGGTGAATCTGGGGCTCATCGACGACCTCCCGATGCCGGCGGTCAACGAGCTCTTCATCCAGACGCAGCCCGCCCATCTGCAGAAGCTGCGGCATCAACGGCTTGAATCGGCGGAGCGGAACGTGATTCGGGCGGCGTACATCCGCCAGCGGTTGGGGCATTCGCGGCCGAGCGACAACTAACGTCCCATCCGGTCGAACCGTCGTTCATGAGTTTCCCGGCCGCGAACTTGTCGAACCGTTGCGCGCGTGCCAACATGCTGCCGAACACCAAGGACGGGGGCTCGGGCGCGCCGCCGTTGTGGGTCCATGCGGGAGGTGGTGGGGAAACCGCCGGCACGATGCAGCACGAGTTGATCACTTCACAAGCCGACTTCAACGACCTGTGCGCGCACATTCGCGCCGCGGGCGAAGTCGCGTTCGACACCGAATTCGTCTCGGAATTCACGCATCGGCCCGAACTCTGCCTGCTGCAGTTCGCGACCCGCGAGCGCTGCGTCGCGGTCGACCCGTTCGCCGTCGAGGATCTGTCGGCGTGGTGGGGGCTGATGACCGACGATGCGACCGAAATCGTGATCCACGGCGGCCGCGAGGAGGTCCGCTTCTGCCTCACCAACGCCGAATCCCCGCCCCGTCGCTTTTGGGATGTGCAGGTCGCCGAAGGACTCCGCTGTCGTAGCTTCCCTCTCGGGTACGACGCCCTCGTCAAACGGGTCCTCAACCGCTCGGCCCATGGCAAGGAGACCCGCTCGGATTGGCGGCGACGACCGTTGTCCGATCAGCAGATCGCCTATGCGATCGACGACGTCCGGCACGTCCTCGAGATTCGCGACCGCCAGCGCGACTGGCTGAAGAAGCAGGGCCGACTCCATTGGGCCGAGTCGGAATTCGACCGCATGATTGCCGAGATTCTCGCCGAACGCGGCCCTGAATCGTGGATGCGGCTGTCGGGGTTGCAGCGGCTGCCGCGACGCGATTTGGCGGTGGTGCGGGCGATTCATCAATGGCGCGAGCAGGAAGCCGAATCGCGCAACCGTCCAGCCAGGAAGGTGCTCCGTGACGATTTGGTGATCGAACTCGCGCGACGGCGACCAACGACCGAGCAGGAGCTCCTTGCTTGCCGTGATCTCAATCGGTCGGAGTATCAACGACAAGCCCCGCGGATGCTGGCGGTGATTCGCGCGGCGATGGAGTCCGACCCAAGCACCTGGCCGAGCCTCCCCAAGGTCCCCGGCGAAGACCAAACCCATGACGAGCAGGTGATCGGCCAGTTGTTGGGGCTCGCGTTGGCCAATCGCTGCGCCGAACTCAACGTGGCGATGGGGCTGGTGGGAAAGGTCGCCGATCTGCGGCATCTGGTCCGCTGGCACGTCTACGCCGAGCACGACGGCCCCCCGCCGCGGCTCACGCAAGGCTGGCGCGCGGAGGTCTGCGGCGATCTCCTCACGCAAGTCCTCGACGGCCGGATCTCGTTACGCGTCGCCGACCCGCAATCCGACCACCCGCTGGTCTTCGAACGCCGGGAGGCGATCGAGGGCGGAACATGATGTCTGGCACCCGAGCGGTTCCACAACGAGCGGCGCGGCGTCAGCCCGCCGTGCGAACTACACTGGTTGCCGATCGCATCACATGACTTCGTCGACTCACGGAAAATGCTCCTGACGTTGACTCTTCGCCATAGCCTGGGCAACCGCAACCTCGACGCAAGGGATGGGAGAGCGGTGTTTCATCTCACGGCGGACAGACGCCGCGCCGCACCTTGTGACGTGCTGTCTCAACCCCGCTTTGGCACCCCGCTCGGTGGTGCCCCCAAGAACGGCAGGCAAGAGCGCTTTCGACTTGCCCCTCGCGGAATCGTCCCCTACACTTGACCCATCCACACACGCCGATGCGTCTCGGTCGTGGCGACCCATGGTCCATCCCGTCCCGGGATGACCATCCAGCGGATCATGTCGATGGCCGGACTTTCAGGAAGCACCGCACGCCCCGAATGGTCTCGTCTTCAGTCCGCCCGCCGACAGTGGCTGACGACGGCCGCCGGCTTGGTCGGCAGCGCCTTGCCCGCGTCCCGCATACTGGCGAAGACCCCGTCCCCCGCCGCGAACGCCCGGGCCAAATCGGTCATTGTGATCTTCAATTGCGGGGCCCCCAGCCATATTGATCTCTGGGATCCCAAACCCCTCGCCGCCGACAACATCCGCGGACCTTTCGCCCCCATCGAAACCAACGTCCCCGGCATCCGCGTCACCGAATTGATCCCCGACTTGGCGCGGCACGCCGACAAACTAGCGATCGTCCGTACGGTTCATCACACCCACGGGGGCCACAACTCCGGCATGTATTGGTCGATCGTCGGCCGGCCCTATCCGATCGACAGCACCCTCATCAATCCCAGCCCCAGCGATTTCCCCAGCTTCGGGACGTTGCTCGGGTGGCTCGCCGTCCGTGACGGCTACAAACAGCCCCTGCCGCCGTATGTCATCACGCCGCAGCCCCATTGCGACAGTCTGGTCTATCTGACCCCCGGCCAGTTCGGCGGATGTTTGGGGGTGAAGTACGATCCGTTCGTCCTGAACGCCGATCCCAACAGTCCGCAATTTCAGGTGCGGGATATGGGACCGGTTCCGGGGATCTCGAGCGATCGTCAGGCCCTGCGGCAAGACTTGTGGGCCCGGCTCGATCGGGAAGGGACGCCGATCGCCACACGCGGCGTCGCCGAACTCGAAGTCTTCCAGCAACAGGCCCTCTCGCTGATGACGTCGTCGCAAGGGGCGGCGGCGTTCGATCTAACTCAGGAACCCGACGCGGTTCGCGAGCGCTACGGCCGCCATAGCTGGGGTCAATCGCATCTCCTCGCCCGCCGACTCGTCGAGGCGGGGGTGCGGGTCGTCACGACGGTGAACGGGCCCAGCATCACGTGGGACACCCACAACAACAACGAAAGCCGCCTGAAAAACAACCTCGTGCCGCCGATGCAGCGGGCGTACGTCGCGCTGCTGGAGGATTTGGCGGAACGCGGTCTCCTCGACAGCACGCTGGTCATCTGGATGGGGGATTTCGGGCGGACCCCGCTGATCAACAAAGAGGCCGGCCGCGACCACTGGCCCGGCTGCTACTCGATGGTCCTCGCCGGCGGTGGCATTCGCGGCGGGCAAGTGGTGGGTGAGTCGGACAAGATCGGCTCGGCCCCATGGACCCGCCCGGTCACCCCCGCCGACATCCATGCGACCGTCTTCACCGCGCTCGGCTACGACCCCGCCCACCTCACCTACCAGACCCCCGACGGCCGCCCAGTCCCACTCAGCGGCGGCACGCCGCTGCGGGAGTTGTTGGGCTGAGAGCGCGTGTCTGAGAGCGCGTGTCTGGGAGTGCCAATTCTCCATGGCTGAGGGGCATCCGTTCGAGCCGAAGCTTATTGCATCATTTCATCGTGGCGGAGAGTCCGGGACGAGTGGCGTGATCCGTCACAATCTTGCTCGCGGTGATCGGCAATGCGATCCCTGCAAGATCAACGTCATCGCGCGGCCGCACTGGAGGCGTATGGAGCTGCTGCGAGACGCGTGGGGGATGGGAGCTCCAGCCTGGCTTGCTCGTCAGTGTCGGAGGTCAAGATCCCCTGCGATCTCCTTCCAGGAACCGCAGGCTCGCCCCCGCAGGTCTGGGAAACTCCCGAGGGATCACACCGGAACCAGGTGCATAGACGTCGTGCTTCCGGGTCGCCTGTTCAAACAGCATCTCGGCGCGCAAATCACGCAAGTTCAGGGGTTTAGGAATCCCTCCCCCAGAAAATGTTCACGAATCAGATCATCGACAGTTGGCGGATGCAACGAAGTACAAATCCATGAATGCCCATGGATTGGCGGGAGCGATCCCTTTTGCGCGGTGTCTGATCTCAGAAACGATCACAAGTTCTTATCATTCATTCAGATACGATCTGCATCTTAGTCATCATCCGCGTCGGACATCCACTCGGCTGCGGTGGTCCGAAAAACTCAGGTTTCAAGAAAAATTTCTGAGTTTTCTCGATTGCTTTCCCTCGACACGAGCGATAATCTGGACGGATAGGCATCAGAAGTTCTACGTAGACAGCACGTCTACATTTATGTACGCCCTGTCTTTTGGCCTGTCACATCCCACGGCGATCGATTCTGGTTTGGGCAACTCATCCGATCCGCCTGGGATTTGCGGTTTTCCGTCTTTCTCCCTGTTCTCGAAAGGAGTGCTCGCATGCTGAAGGTTTGGTCTCGCAGGCGATTCGGCTTCACGCTGATCGAACTGCTCGTCGTGATCGCGATCATCGCGATCCTCATCGCGTTGTTGCTGCCCGCCGTGCAGCAGGCCCGTGAGGCGGCCCGCCGCACCCAGTGCCGCAATAATCTGAAGCAGCTGGGACTGGCCCTGCACAATTACCACGACAGCTTCAAGTCCTTCCCGTTCCGTCAGGGTGGCAGTAACGGGGCCGCTCCCACGCCATGGGACTACTCGTATTACCACGTCGCCAGCGCGCACGTGATGATTCTCCCCTACGTGGATCAGTCGCCGCTGTACAACCAGATCATGTCGCAGGCGCAAACCAATCCTGGGTTGCGCCCCTGGGACAACAACCCGATCTTCCGGACCGACATCCCCGCCTTCATCTGCCCGTCGGATGTCCTCTCGACCAACAACCCCGGCCGCAACAGCTATCGTTATTCGGCCGGTCCGTGGGGCAAGCGGCATCGCTTCGCCGTCGACGCGACCGCCTGGGGCGGCGAGAATCCGATCCGCGGGATGTTCGGCGCTTCGTCCTCGGTCAAGATCAGCGACGTGCTCGACGGAACCTCGAACACCATCGCGATGAGCGAACGCTGCATGGGCCTCGGCGATCTCCGGAACGAAGTCATCGGCGGCGTGGGCTACCTCTCGACGATGAACGACGGCTACGTCGATCCCAAGAACCCCGCCAACAACGCCGATCTCGACATCATCGAACGCGATTGCCGCGCGATCGTCGTCAACAACGTCTACACGACGTTCAAGACGGGCGAACTCCCGGGCGACCGGTTTGCGGACGGCGGCTACTTCTTCATGGGCTTCAGCACGATGATGCCCCCGAACAGCCCATCCTGCATGCAGGAGTATTGGGACCGGTCGCACGCGGTCATGTCGGCCACCAGCCGGCACACCGGGATCGTCCATGTCCTGATGGGAGACGGCGCCGTCAAGGCCGCCAGCAACAACATCGACAAGCTCCTCTTCCGCGCGCTCGGAACCCGCGCCGGCAACGAGACGGTCGGTGAGTTCTAAGCCGGTTCTCGGTCTCGCCCGCGGGTGAGGGGAAGCGCGGGATCATCCCATCGCCCCTCGCGCGACGAGTCTCGGTTGGGTGATTACGCACGGGACAGCGCCTTTCCAGGCCTGTCCCGTGCTCATTTCCCGTCAAGTATCGCCAGCGATTCCGCGGTTCCGGTCACGGTGACGTTGGCTGCATGTTCGGCGTCACTCGGGGATGCCGCGACGCAACGAGTCCCTCGTTGCGGTTTGGTTTTGGCGTGTGCCGCCGGCTGCGTCAGTGCGATTCACACGCGTTGATCCGAATTGATGTCGCACCGGCAGAGCCGGTGGCATCCCCCCATGCGTGCCTGGACGGAGCACTCGTTTGACCTGAGTTGGATCGCCAACGGGCGATCGTGCGGATTAAGGCGGTCGCGAACCGCCACCCATCAATCACGGAAAACCGCGAGGTCGTCAGCCCCATTCCGGGGATCCCTCGCTCGTTCATGCGGCTTGATCGCCATTCCGCCCACGGTTTCCACGTGCCATGAAATCCCTGGCGCTCATCACCGTGCTGTGTGGCGTGGCGCTTGGAACCGCCGCGGGGATCTGGCTGGTGCTCGGGCCGAAGCGGCACCCCCCCGGGAGCGACGACGTTCGCAGGCTGGTTGCCGCGCGAAAATTCGCCGAGGCGATCGAACTGTCCCGAGCGATCTTGCGGCGTGAGCCCGAACAGCACACCGTACGGCTCTATCTGGGAGAGGCGCTGCAGCGCGCCGATCAGACGGATGAAGCGATTGAGGTCCTGCGGTCGATCCCGCTCGAGTCGGAAGCGGATGCGCTCGCCGGGCGACTCTCCGCCGCCACGATTCTGATTCAACTCGGGCGGCTCGATCAGGCGGAGACCGCGCTCGAGGAGGCTCGGCAAACGGGGATCGACAATCCGTTGACCGATGAGTTGGAAATCGACCTGCGGAACCTCTCGGGGCAACGTGATCGCTCGCTGCCGCTGTTGCATCGCGCGATCATGCGGCCACAACCTGAGTTGGCTCACCTCATCTATCTGGGCAATCCGGATGAGATGCCCGCGCCGCCGGACGAGGTCTTCGCCGCGATGTACGCGGCGGGCGAGCCCTTGGGGTTGCTCGGCGCGGCGTACACCGCCGCGGCGCTCCATCGCGATGCGCAGGCGGAAGAGTTGCTCGATCGCGTCGCCGCGCGCCGACCCGAGTTGGTCGATGTCGCCGTGTTGCGGCTGATGTTGCGGCTGGACGCGGGTCGCTACGACGAATTTCTGACCTTGGTACGGCAGCTTCCTCCAGCGGTGCAGGACCATCCGGGTTACTGGTTCCAATGTGGCCGCGCGGCGCACCTGTTGGAGGATCTTCCCGGGGCGATCCGGTGTTATTGGGAAGCGCTCAAGCGGCAACCGAATCACGGCCAGGCGACGTATCAGTTGGGCCAGGCGCTGGCCTCGCTGGGTGAGCGGGAGACCGCCGCTCGCTTTCTGGATCGTGGACTACGGTTGGCCGAACTCACCAAACTCTGCGTCGAAATCTTCGATGGCCGCAAAGAGGTCGCGGAGTATTGGAAAGCGGCCGAGCTGACGCATCGTCTGGGTCGGTTGCCGGAGTGTCGCGGTTGGTGCGAGTTGATCGTTCAGACTCAGCCCAATCATCGTCAGGCTCGGCAAATGCTCCAGCGGCTCTATGTGGAATGGCGGAAGCCGGCCCCCCCGCTGCTCCCGGAGCAAGACCTTGCGGCGAGCTACCAAGGCGAACGTCATCCGTTGCCGGATTGGTCCCGCTTGGCTTCACAACGCGCAGCGCCGGGTGCCGTGGCAACGCGGCAAGCGAACACAAGCGAAGGGCCTCGGATTCGGTTCCGTGACGCCGCCGCTGAGACCGGTCTGAGTTTTCTCTATGAGAACGGCGACGACCCCGACACTCCGGGAAAACGGATGTTCGAGTACACTGGCGGGGGCGTGGGGATTCTCGATTTCGATCGGGACGGTTGGTCCGACGTCTATCTCACGCAAGGTTCGGCCGAACCGGGACGGCGGGAACAGCGCGCGCATCTCGACGTCCTCTATCGGAATCGTCTTGGCGTGCATTGGGTCGAGGTCGCCGGACTGGCTCGCATCATCGACGGGGGCTTCGGTCAAGGCGTCAGTTGCGGCGACTATGACAATGACGGGTTCGTCGACCTCTATGTGGCGAACATCGATGGGAATCGACTCTGGCGGAACCAAGGCGACGGAACCTTCGACGATGTGACTCAAGCGGCCGGCGTGGGACATGAGTTTTGGACGACGACCTGCCTCATGGCCGACATCAACGCCGACGGCGTCGCCGACCTCTATGATGTCACGTTTTTGACCGGGCCGGACATTTTTGACCGCATCTGCGCGGGTGAAGACGGCGTCCCCCGGTCGTGCGCCCCCGCGGGGTTTCCCGCCGCCCCGGATGTGGTTTCCCTCGGACAAGGCGATGGCACCTTCCGCCGTTTGACCGGCGACGCGGGCTTTGATGTTCCGGATGGCGATGGATTGGGGATCGTCGCCGCCGACTTCGATCAGTCGGGAAAGCTAAGTCTGTTCGTGGGCAACGATGGCCGCGCGAATTTTTACTTCGTGCCGACGGGGAGCGCGCCCCCTTATCACCAATGGCAAGAGTTGGGGGTCCTGTCCGGCTTGGCTTACGATGATGCCGGACGCGCGCAAGCCTGCATGGGGATTGCCGCGGCGGACGCCACGAACGACGGGTTGGTCGATGTCTTCGTGACGAACTTCTACCTCGAGTCGAACGCCTACTACGTGAATCTGGGGCAGCAGGCGTTCGCCGACCGCGCCCGCACCGCGGGGCTGCGTGAACCGTCGCTGGAGAAACTTGGGTTCGGCGCGCAGTTCCTCGATGCCGATCGTGATGGCTGGGAGGATCTGGTGTGCGTGAATGGGCATGTCGACGACTTCACTCATAAGGCCTTTCCCTATAAGATGCCGCCGCAATTGTTCCACAATCGGGACGGCCGATTCACCGAGCTTTCGGCGGACATCGCGGGTGACGTCTTTCGCCGGGAATGGCTTGGGCGCGGGTTGGCCACGGTTGACTGGAATCGCGATCAACTGGTGGACGTGGTGACCTCGAACATCGGCGACCCCGCGGCGTTGATCACCAACGAGACCGCGCAAGCCGGGGTGGGTTTGACGTTTCAATTGGTGGGTCGCACCAGGAGCCGAGACGCCGTCGGAACCCGCGTCCGGGTGACGCGCTTACGGGAGACGCGCGGCCGGGAGACAATAGAACGGCAGCGGACGGCGGGGGACGGGTATCAGGCCTCGAATGAACCGCGGGTCCGAATCGGTCTGGGAGCGGCGAACTCGGACAAAGCCGCCCCGGAAATGGTGGAAGTCCAAATCGTCTGGCCGGGTGGCGCGCCGCAACGGTTCACGTTGCCGCTGGAAACTCGGGAATACGTCGTGGTCGAAGGTCGCGCCCCTCTCAAGCTCGGTTGGTGATCACGAAGCACTATCGGAGGCGCGTCGCGTGATGCCGCCTCCGCCGGATTGATCCGGAACTTCTGGAAAGACAGCAAGGAACCGCAACATGATTCGCTGGATGATGGTGATGCTGATGACGGGTTTGGTCGCTTCGGGGCTGACGGGGTGCGGATCTTCCGCCCCGCCCCGGCCGCAAGAAGAGGTGGAATCGAGCGCCAGCCAGCATGAGGCCATGGCGCAGAAGATGGAAGAGATGTACAAGAAAGGCGGGCCGAAGAAGGCTCACGGGAATTGACGGATCGCCGCAAGACGATTTGCGGTCGGCATCACGCGCGGCGACCGGTTCGGGGAAGACGCTTCCGGAACCGGTCGCCATGATTCTCCGGCCATTCCACGTGCCAACACTCCGCGATTTCATGCGGTCGAGATCCTTTGATGATCACCGCCGCCGCGAGCGGTCCGGTCGCCCCCGCGTGATCCGACCGGGTGAGGATCATCCAGGGTGGACGCCGATTGAGAATCCCAGGGTCAGGGTGGGGCGGTGGATCATCAGGATCCTCCGCGTCACACCGTCGGGAACACCGCCCTGTGCATCTCGTGGTCGACACGGATGCCGGATCGACGCGCTTGCCGGCGAGCAGCACCCGGGACCCAAACTGGGCAACCGCCGGGACCCGCTCCTCGACTCCAACTTCCGGCCTATCCATCGACGGAAGAATGGGTGTGTCGCGAACAGCGGAGCTGCCTCAGCTTACCCATCCGGCTCGAACACGAACCGCCACCACCTGGGGCATCATGCCGCGGACGTTCATGACTGCCCTGATGGCCTTGAACCGGATCGAGAATCGACTCAAACCGATTCCGGTCGGAGAGGCTTTCCGAGAGAGACAAAACAAGATCATCAGGTCCCCACGTCTCATGAGGTCGGCGTAAGGACCCTGTTGCGTGAGTCATGGCCTGAGTCGGTGAGGCCGCATCGCGGCGGCCCATGAGAAGGCCGTGAGGACCCCACGCGCTGGTTCCCGAGGCAACCGCACGCTGGTCAGCGTCGCCAGACGATCAGATGAGGGCGGGTGATGGTCCCCGAATTGCGGCGGACGCGGAGGATCAGGCTGTCGACGGCGTCGGTCGCCTCCAGGGCCGATTCAAGGTCCGACACCGTGCCGACCGGTTGCCGGGCGACCGCTTCCAGGATGTCGTACTCCCGCACTTCGGTCGCCAGGGGGCTCAGCGGATCGACATTCAGCACCAACAAACCGCGCGTTTCCGGTGCATAGCCCAGTTGGTCGGCGAGGTCTTCATCGAGGGGTTGCACCGTCAAGCCCATCGGTCGGATGCGGGCGCCACGCGGGGGTTCGACCGGCGCTTCGCTCGTTTCCTGGAGGTCGTTGCGGTCGGCGAGGGTCAGGGTCAACGTGATCGACTTCCCTTCGCGCCAGACCGTCAACTTCACCTGTCGGCCGATCGGCGTCAGGCTGACCTGATTGATCAGATGGTTCTCGTCCTGCACGTCGACGCCGTCGAAATTCAGGATCACGTCATCCATGCGGAGGTTGGCGCGCGCCGCGGGGGTGTTGGGATAGACCTGCGTGACCCGCGCGCCGCGGACCCGTTCCAATTTGAGCTGCGATGCGGCGGCGGCATCGAACTGCGGATCGAGTCGGACGCCGAGATACGCCCGGCGGACGACACCGTGTTCAAGGAGTTGCTCCATCACCCGTTGGGCGAGGTTACTGGGAATGCTGAAGCCGATCCCTTCGTTCCCGCCGCTGCTGGAGGCGATGGCGGTGTTGATGCCGATGACGCGACCGCTCAAGTCGACGAGGGGCCCGCCGCTATTACCGGGGTTGATCGCGGCGTCGGTCTGGAGGAAGTCCTGATTCAAGACCTCCGCCGAGCCGAGCTTCAACTGCCGGCGACCCTTGGCGGAGATGATGCCGAGGGTGACGGAACGACTGAGGCCGAACGGACTCCCCATGGCAAGGACGAAATGGCCGATGTCGAGCTCGTTGCTGTCGCCCCAGCGGCAGGGGGTGACGCTGTTGATGCCGAGCTTCATGACGGCGAGGTCGGTGGCGGCGTCGCTGACGACCGATTCGGGGTGGATTTCGCGGCCGTCGGAAAGCTGGATGTAGATATCGGAGAGGGTCGCCCCTTCGATGACGTGGCGATTCGTGACGACGTACATCCCCGGTTTGACGGCGCTCGCCATGATCACGCCGGAGCCGGTCTCTTCGACGCGGCCTTTGTTGGGAATCGTCCGTTCACTTTGGATATGGACGACGCTGGGAGTCGCGGCGGAGGCGATTTTGGACAGGACGCGGCTGAATTGCTGCAGCGGGGCCGCCTCGCGGGCCAGGTCCGCCTGCTCGCGGTCGCCGGTCCCCTGGGCGTTGGCATGGGCTTGTCCGGCGGGCCAGGTCGACCAGCCGACCCCGAGCGCGAGCCCCGCGACCAAGGCGACTCCGCCAATCCACAAAGTCGTTCGAGTCGACATGGGACACTACCCGATCCGACGAAAGAGGCACCTCGACCAGTCTCGGATATCGAACCGGCCGACGTGAAGAAAGTTCCGGGATTGGGCGGGAACCGGCAAAAATCGCCGCTTCGCGCTGGAGACGGCGACGGGGCGGACTGTGGGGGCCGTGAGCACCCGTCACACAATAATAGAAGCCCAGGGAAGGGGATCCCTGGGCTTCAGCATGGATTGACAACCGGACATCCATCTCGACTACCGGTTTTCGAGGTCCTCAAGGTTCAATTCCCGATCGACGGCGCGGCGTTCGTAGTCCAGGGCGGAGGCCCAGTTCGCTTCGAAACCCTCGGCATGTTCCCGCCGCTCGTGCTGTTTTTGACAGGTGATGCACAGCGTCGTGAAGGGGAGCGCCTGGAGCCGCGCGAGGGGGATCGGTTTTTGGCAGCGGTCGCAGACGCCGTAGGTGCCCGCGTGCAGCTTGCCGATCGCCAGATCAATCTGCGCCAGTTCGCGGCTTTCCAGCGCGGCGAGTTGGCTATGAAGCTCCGATTGCTCCATCTGCGCGGCGGTTTCACCGAGATCGTTGATCCCGTCGTCGCGGGAGGACGTGAGGCCGAGATCTTCGGCGAGTTTCAGCCGCAGCTCGTCCCGCTGGGCGACCAAGCGGTCATACAGCCGAGTCAATGCCACGGTGCGAGACATAGCCCACCTCCTCGCCGTCGGGGGATGCGAATCACGATGTCGACCAAGGGTTGACGGGATGGTGTCTTGCGAACGCCGCCCCGATCACCACCAGAAGATACGTCAGCGGTTGACTTCTGGATCATATACGTCGGGGCGAAACCGATTCGGGAGGAAAACCGGCCCGGGGTCATGCGATTGTCCCCAAGGTGTTGGGTCAGAGCGAGTTGCGTCGGGCTTGCTTGGGAGGGCTTGGAGGCCGGATGCGAAATCCCCTGAGCCGGAAGCCGCCTGTTTGTCGCGCGGTGGACTCCGGTCAGGCGGCATGCCGCGGTGAAACCTATCGCTCATGAGAACGAGCACCCTCCACCCGGCCCGGCGTGCGTTGTACAACGGTGGTTGGCGCGCCCCCCGCGGTCGGAGTCTGGGATGTCGTATCGGACGATCAAGAAGCTGCTCGGTGAAACGAGCCTCGAGCGGAAGTGTCGCTTTCTGTTCGGCAGCGGGCTGCTGCTCCTGATCACGGGGAGCTTCTACTTCTACGCCCGGCAGACGACGCAGCTCGTCTTCGAGCAGAACAAGATCGCCGCCCGGCTGCTGGTTCCGCCGATCATCCTCGAAAAGCATTGGCAATGGGCCGAAAGCGCGCAGGCCATCAGCATGGCCGAGCATGTCAGCAAGATGGCCAAGGAACTGAAGCCGCTGGATCTCAAGGAGTCAAACTGGTCGCTGATGAAGGCCGAGGCCGATCCCGTCGCCGGTCCCGCCGACCGCGACTGGAAGGCGGCGATGGCGATCTGGGACGGGCAGGACGAACTCGAATCCATTCAACAAGACAAGACCGGCCGGCATTACGTCTATTACGCGGCGGTCCACGCCACCGAGTCGTGCATCGATTGCCATCGGGTCCGGGCCGAGCAGGCGGGCAAACCGATCGCCCTGAAGACCGGCGACCTGATCGGGATCGTGAAGGTCTCGTTCCCGCTCGATAAAACGCAGCGGTCCCTCGCGCGGAACAACGCGATCCTGCTGGCGACGGGGATCGTCACCGCCTTTCTGGCGATGCTCGCCGCGTATGCGATTGTCCGTTATGTCATCGTCAAGCCGGTGCTCCATCTCAAGGACGTCTCAGACAACATCGCCCGCGGGGCGGTCGATCAGCGGGCCGACATCCGCACCGGCGACGAATTCGAGGAGCTGAGTCACGCCTTCAACCGCATGCTGCGGCACCTGACCACCGTGCAGGAAGAGTTGCAGGCGCTCAATCGCGGCTACGAAGCGAAGAACGACGAGCTCGCCCAGGTCAACCTGCGGCTGTACGAACTCAACAACCTGAAGAACGAGTTCCTGGCGACGATGAGCCACGAACTGCGGACGCCGCTGAACTCGATCCTCGGGTTCAGCGACGTGCTCGTCGGCGCGCCGAATCTCAACGACAAACAGCGACGCTACGTGACCCACATCCAAACGTCGGGCCGGAACCTGTTGTCGCTGATCAACGACGTCCTCGACCTCGCGAAGATCGAAAGCGGGAAGATGGAGCAGCACCCGGTCGAGTTCTCGATCGGCGATCTGATCGAGCGGATGGTCGGGTCGATGCTGCCGCTCGCGGAGAAGAAGAATCTCGACGTCGGGTGGGATCTCGATCCGCGGATTCCCGTGCTGTGGCAAGATCCGGGGAAGATTCAGCAGATCCTCAACAACCTGCTCTCGAACGCGATCAAGTTCACGCCGGAGGGGGGCCGCGTTCGGGTCCATGCGTTGTCGCGGGGGCCCGATCAGTTCGTCCTCGAAGTGCAGGACACCGGCATCGGCATCCCGCTGGAGGAGCAGGAACGGATCTTCGAGAAGTTCCGGCAGGGCCGCGCGATCCCCGGGATGCAGGACACCCTCACCCGGCAGTACGAAGGGACAGGGCTCGGGCTGTCGATCGTCCGCGAACTCGCCAAATTGCTGGGGGGCGACGTGCGGCTCGTCAGCGAATTCGGCAAAGGGAGCCTGTTCACCGTCACCTTGCCGACACGGTTGGAACCGCTCGGCGACCCGCCCAGCACGGTGAAGCTGCGCGTCGCGCCGGCGGTCGACAACGCCCCCGCCGCGGTCAGCGTCACGGCGTGATGTTGTCGACCTGCCCATGAAATGAACGCGAGCCGGAGTGGTGACACCCCGGCTCGCGTGATTCTCGTTGTTCAACCGTCGATAGGATCGCTTAGTAGGTCCACTCGACCCCGAAGTTCCAACTGCTGAGGAACCAGGTGGTCTTCTCGCTATTGATGGTCGGAAAGTTGGGATAGCCCGCCCAGTCGATGACGTTGCCGGGACGGTAGACCGCCCCCGCGACGAGCCAGGTGTACCCGAGGTTGAAGTTCGCCTCCTCGAACAGGCGGACCTTCTTGACGAGGGGCACGTACTTGAGGATCGGCGCCGAGACCATGATCGACTGCTCGAAGGTCGGCGAGACGTGCGTCGTCGTTTCCTGCTCATGGAACTGCGACAGCGTGGGATCGTTGGGCAGACCGACCGGGGTGCCGTTGACGGTCGCCGGCGCCCCGACCGTCGCGTTTCCGCTCGCAAACAATTGGCTGCGGCCGATGCCGTACCCGTCGATTTCGCGCGTGGAGTGATTGGCGAGCAGGCCGAACTTCGATTGAAGCTGGAGCCTGAACTTGTCACCACCGAGTTCGAAGTTCAAGCCGACTTCGGGGCCCCACATTTGGGATTTCGTATTCGATCGAAGGTGAGCTTCGATCGGGAGAATGTTGGGATCGGGGGGATCGACGGATCCGGGAACAGGTCGCCCGGGGAGAACACCATTGTTTCCGGCGGCTCCGCCGGTGGTGCCGCCGCCGAACGAGACCAAGTAAGACAAGCTGCTGTCGGCGGCGTCGAAGCTCGCGTTCTCACGCAGATTCATGTAGCGGATGCCG
>CAYRVS010000004.1:45021-78259 GCA_964427725.1 uncultured Planctomycetaceae bacterium
GCCGTAAACGGGACGCATCCGGAACGTATCGCCTTTGAGGAACGACGACCCGTAGAAGCCGGCCCCCGCGCCATAGGCTTGCGACTGCCAGGCGAGGCGATAAAGCATGTCGTACGGTTGCGTTCCGCCGCCCTGGACGGTGACTGGTTCCGTGTCGGGGGCCCGAATCGGGAGTTCCGTCGCGCCCAGCCCGTCGAAAATGGGCAAGCCCCCGCGAATCCTCAGCGTCGACTCGGGACGAGTGGGATCACCCGGGGGATCGTTGAGATCCAGCTCGGCGCCACCTTCCTCCGCCCAGAATCCCGTCAGGTAGACTCCGGTATCGTTCGGATTCATCCAGCCCATGATGCCATAGAAGCCACCGCCGCTGAGGCTGTCGGTGATTTCAGACCAATCGTGCCGATCGGCGATGTCGTAGAAATCGCCGTTGATGGCGTTGTTGTTGTTGGTGGTGGTGTTGGCCCCGGTCACTACGTACCCCGGAGCGTCGGGATCGCCCACCAGCACGTCGTCGGGATCGGCGTAGGTGTTGAGGGTCGCCCCCAAGTACGTGAAGTACTTCCGGTCCCGGCCCGACTGCTCGTTGAACCAGAACCCGTTTTGGTAGTAGGTCTGATCGACGGGCGGGGCCATGTAGGGGGAGATGTGGGGCCACGCCGAGGCCCCCTGAGGCCAGCCCGCCTGTTCGTATCCGCCGTACGCCGGGGCCATGCCGGCCGCCTGCGGACTGTTGGGATCGATGTAGGGGACGTACCCGGCTTCCGGGGCCTGCGCGAATCCGACCGCCGGCAGGGCGGCCCAGAGAGCGCTGCTCAGAAGCGATGATAACCAGTGCCGTTTCCGCATTGTCGTTCCCTGACCATCGACGCGGTGTTCTCGGAACGATTCCGACTCTGCGCCCGCGCAAAGCCGAGCACCTGCGAAGGGTATCGGTCAGGGGATTTGGTAAACTGTATCGATAATGCCGAAAGCACCGGATTCCCGGATTGTTCCGATCGCAGCGACCCTGACGTACGGGCCCAGCGGCAACCTCCGCCGTTGGTAGTCGCCGCAGCCGTATCCATCGGCGACAATTGCCGCCGGGCGGTTGTGCCGGCGGTCAACGAGGGGGGTGAGCCGTCGATCCCCATCTTGGAAACCGGTCTTACAACCGCAGTGAAGCGTTCGTCACACCCAGCCATCCGTGGCCTTGGCCGCCGAACGCACGGGAAGCAGACATGCAGCGCCTGCCGGTCCTCGAACCCATGTCGGGGCCCCTCTCCTGTGCGGGGTGCGGCCAATGCTGCCGCGGGATCGGCTCCCCCGTCCTCTTATATGCGACTCGTCCCGGTTGGGGTGCCGAGCATCCTTATCGCCCGGCCGACCTTCCCGCCGAGTTGATCGCGGAGTTGGAACATCATTTCGCCGGACTCACTCGGGGCCAGGAACCTCAGGAGCAATGCCTGTGGTTCGACCCCGCGACTCTCGGTTGTCGCCACTACGAGTACCGGCCGCAGCTTTGCCGCGACTACGAACTCGGGGGCCGGGCATGTCTGCAACGCCGTCGCGAGACGGGCCTTGAGGGATAGACCAGCGGTTCCGGGATGTTCCGGTGAGCCAGTTCCCAAAGATGCCGTACAACCGACGCCACCTTGGTCCATGGAGTCGGGGCGCTAACGCGGCTGGGTCAGGGGACGAGGGGGAAGATCGAGATCATCGTGTTCGTCGTGATCCATCACCTTCAGGGTGACTTCCCCATCCTGCAGTTCGACCACCATCACCGTGTGCTCGCCGATCCGGATGACGTCTCCCACCGCCACGTCCAGTTCCATCCGCACGTTGATCCCCTTGCGTGAGGCGTCGACACCAATCCTTGACGGTCCGAGACTCTATCATGCCTCGAGTGTCGCGGCAACAACGGTTCACCCCGCCCGCTCGCGGGCTCGCGGTGACCACGGCAACCGGAAGGCATCACGCGGTGCCGCGAAGGACTTTCGTCGACGCATGTGAAATACTCATCGTCAGCTCATCGCGGGGCGTTTACCACAACAGTCGCCGCCCCACGGCTTATCCCTGTGGTAGCATCGAGGTGCATCATGTCGTCGGCGGTACCGGGGTTATCGGGTCAAGTGATGGTCGTGACGGGCGGGGCCTCGGGGATCGGGGCCGAGGTGGTTCGCCTGGGGCTTGAAGCCGGCGCGAAGGTGATCAGCGTCGACCGCACGCCGCCCGGCGCGCCCGATGCGCTCCTGGCCGATCATCCCGAACACCTGATCGGACTGGTCGGCGATGTCGGTCAGGAATCGACCGCCGTCAACTTCACGCGGACCGCGCTCGAGCGCTTCGGTCGGCTCGACATCCTGGTCAACAACGCGGGGATCGCCTGCGTGAAGCGGTTGCATGAGCACAGCGAAGCCGAGTGGGATCGCGTGATGACGACCAACGTCAAAAGCCTGTTCTGGGCCGCGCGGTCGGTGATTCCCGTGATGCAGCGGCAGCAAGGCGGGTCGATCGTCAACCTCGGGTCGATCTCGTCGGTCTGCGGCATGCGGCGGCAAGGGGCGTACGGCCCCTCCAAAGGGGCGGTGATTCAGCTCACCCGGCAGATGGCGATCGACTACGCCCCGGACGGAATCCGCGTCAACGCCGTCTGTCCGGGGACGGTCGACACGCCGCTGTTGCGAACCGCCGCCGAGCAATCGGGCGACGTGGAAGGGTTTCTGCGCGGACTCGCGGCGGGGCATCCGATCGGCCGCATCGCCACGCCGGATGAGATCGCCCGGCTGATCCTGTTCGTCGCCTCCCCGGCGGCGGGCTTCATGACGGGCTCGATCCTGATGCACGACGGCGGCTACTCGGCCCAATAAGGTCGGAGGATCATGACGAAAGGGTGGCCCGGCCGGTGGTCCCCACCGGCCGGGTTGCGCAGCAACAAGAGGCCTCACCATGCGGGTACGATCTTCATCCGATCATGATCCTACCGGTATATCCCATGGTCGAAAGACGAGTCTACGACGAAGAGCGACACATCCACTTCGTCACCTTCTCCTGTTTCAAGCGTCGCAAGCTGTTGCAGGCGGACCAAGCGAAACGGATCGTGATCGGCCAGCTGGGGCATGGATTGGCGAAGTATGCCGGGCTGTGTCCCGGATTTGTCGTGATGCCGGATCATGTGCATGTGCTGATCTGGTTTTCTCGGACCGGACAGCTCGCGGCGCTGATGGACGAATGGAAGGGGCAATCATCGCAGGCCCTGAAACGGTTCTACCGCACCCGGTTTCCCCGGTATTGGTCCCGGATCGATCCCGCTGAGCCGATCTGGCAGGCGCGCTACTACGCCTTCAACCTTTGGTCACGACGCAAGCTTGAAGAAAAACTGACGTATCTTCACAGGAACCCGGTGCGGGCCGGGTTGACGGATCGTCCGGAAGCTTGGCCTTGGAGTTCGGCGCGATGGTATTTCCTCGGCAAGTCGGTCGGATTGCCTATTGGTTGGCCCCCTGGACTGGAGGCGGACGACACGTTTGTTGTCGACGGTTGATGCGGAACGGGGGTTGGTGCCCGCGCTCACGCAGTGTTGGGTTGGACCTCGATGGCGCGGCGTCTTGTTGCTGCGCAACCCGGCCGGTTGTGCCAACCGGCCGGGCCACCCTTTGTGAAGACCGGGCCACCTTTTGTGATGTACGTCCCTTGTGATCTTGTCGTGTCCTACCCAAACGGCCCGACATGGATGAAGATATGGCGTGCTTGCGAACGTCCCAGCGACATCCGTCCGTCCGCCAACCCCGGGAGCCTCATGATGACCGCCTCGCGACGTGACTTTCTGCGGCAAGGGACGGCGGTCGCCGCGTCGGCCGCATGGCTGTATGCCGCCGAGTCGGCGCACGCGGCGGCGGAACCGCTCCCCGTGGCCCTCATCGGTCCCGGGGGGATGGGGACGCAGCATCTCGAGCGGTTGGTCGCCAATCCGCGGGTGCGACTCACGACGATTTGCGAGGTCGATGAGCAGCGGGCCGCCGCCGCGGCCGCCGCCGTCACCAAGGCGACCGGCCAGACGCCGCGGGTCGTGAAGGACATGCGCCGCGTGTTCGACGACGCGGCGATTCGCGCCGTCTGGATCGCCACGCCCGATCACTGGCACGCGCCGGCGGCGATCCTCGCGGCGACCGCCGGCAAGCATGTGTACGTCGAAAAGCCGTGTTCGCATAACCTGCGCGAAGGGCGGCTGATGATCGACGCCGCGCGCCGGCACAACGTCGTGATGCAGGTCGGGACGCAAAGCCGCAGCACGCCGCTGATCCAACAGGCGATCGCCAAGCTCCGCGAAGGGGCGATCGGGGAAGTCCTGGTCGCCAAGGCGTGGAACAGCCAGCGTCGCGGCACGATCGGCAGGCAAACCCCGTCGACCCCGCCGGCCCATCTCGATTACGACCTCTGGTTGGGACCCGTCCCGTTCGTCCCGTATCAGTCGAACTTCCTCCCCGGCGTTTGGCGGTGGTGGCATCATTTCGGCTGCGGCGACATCGGCAACGACGGCATCCACGACATCGACATCGCCCGCTGGGGCTTGGGGGTTGAGAGCCTGCCCACGCGCGTCGCGGCGCTGGGGGGCAAGTCGTACTTCGACGACGATCAGCAGCACGCCGATACGCAGACCGTCGTCTACGAATACGCCCACGCGACCCAGGCCGGGCGGCCGAAGCAGCTGATCTTCGAGCAGCGGATCTGGTCCCCCTACGTGCAGGAAGGCTTCGAGAACGGCAACGCCTGGTATGGGACGGAAGGGATGATGGTCTTCGGCAAGAAGGGGGGCTATCAACTCTTTGGACCGCGCAACAAGCTGCTCGAGGAGGTCAAGGGGGGCGGGCCCAGCCTCGTCGCCCACCACAACAATTTCCTCGACATGCTCGAGAACGGGGGGCGACCGAACGCCGACATCGAGATCAATCACTTGTCGACGGCGCTCTGTCATCTGGGGAACATTTCGACGCGGGTCGGCCGCATTCTGAATGTCGACCCGGCGGCGGAGACGATCGCCGAGGATCCCGAGGCGAGCGCGCTGCTGGGTCGTGAGTATCGCGACCACTGGGCCGCGCCGAAGAGCATGGCCGCGGCCGGTTGATAGGGACATGGCGGAGCAACATGCGAACGGATCAGCTTTTCGTGTGCCACTGGCTCCGCCAGTGTCTTTTCGACGGTCGCTTGGTGGTCGTCCGAAAACCCACTGGCGGAGCCAGTGGCACACGAAAAGACCGCGCCGGGCCGCTCACAAGCGTGTCATCCACACATCCGTAGCGTCACGGCGCCCCGACGAACTCGAACAGCGCCGCGCTCACCGGATCGCCGGGGGTGCCGAGCTCGTCGTTGATTCGGCGATGATTCGTCTCGCGCGCCGCGACCACTTTCACCGGGTATTCCGCGGCGGTCAGCACCGCCGCCAACCGTTCCGCCTGGGCCGAGGCATAGGGATGATCGGCGATGTGAAGGATCAGGAACGGGGGGATCGGCTTGCCCGGTTTGATATGGGTCACCGCCGAGAAGTGGACGTGCTTGGCCGGGTCATCGCCGAACTTTTTTCGATGCCCGAACTTCGCCTGCGGCTGCTGATGGACCCGTCGGCGGGTTTCCTCCAGCTCGATGATCGCGGGAATATCGTACGTATCGCCATCGACGGGGACGCAACCTTTGACGTGCTTCAGGTCGACCCCGTGCGCCGCGAGATGCCGCTCATCGGTGCAGAGGAGCGCCGCCAGTTGCGCCCCGGCGGAATGGCCCATGATGTAGAGCCGCGTCGGATCGCCGCCGTAGTCCTCGATCCGCCGGCGCGTCCAACCGACCGCGGCGGCGACATCGTCGACGATCGTCTCCATCGGAAAATCGGGGAGGAGCCGATAGTTCGCCGCGACGAAGACGAACCCGCGATCGACGAACGCCCGCGGTTTGAGGGCGACCTCGGACTTGTCCCCCGTTTGCCAACCCCCGCCATGAATCCAGAAGACGACCGGGCGGCTTTTGGCATCCGTCAGGGTATAGACATCGAGCACCTGCCGGGCGTGTCCCCCCTCGACATACGGCAGATCGCGGGTCACTTGCGGTTCCGCGGCGGAGGTCGCCGTCGCCGTCATTGTGGTCATCACGCCGAGGATCAACCGTCCCAGCCAGGTCATCGGCCAACGTTTCATGGTGCAAGCTCCCAATTCATGCGGGTCGTAGGGTTCGAGGGTTGCGGATGGTCGTACAGAAGGCGGGAACGCCCTGGTCAATCGACGAACGCGAACTCGTTGAGGTTCAGCAGGACGCGGCAGGTGTTGGGCCAGCCGTGGGCGCGGGCGTAGCCGGACAGCCTGGCGAGCTCTTCCGCCGTCGCGGGGCGGGCCAAGGCGAGTTCGTACGCGGTTTGCAAGCGGCTGGTGACGACCGCGGGATCGGTCTCTTCCCCGGGGTGCGCGGTCCGCAACCGGCCGGCGAATTCCTCGGCGGCGTAGACCGTCAGCCCGTTGTTGAGAAGCGCCAGCGCCTGCAGCGCGTTGATTGTTTCGTTCCGTTTGTCGACCGAGATCGACGGATCCGCGCAGTCGAGCGTGTTCATGAAGGGTTGCGGCTGCGAGCGGACGAGGAAGCGGTAGACCGACCGGCGATGGGATCGCGGATCGCGCGGGTCGTGCAGATGGTATTCGTAATGGGGCGAATGCTCCGGGCGTTCGACCACGAAGTCCTGAAAACTGGGGCCCCCCATGGTGAGATCGAGTCGCCCCGCGACCGCGAGCAGACTGTCGCGGACCGCTTCGGCATCGAGCTTCCGCCGCGGCGCGCGCCATAGCAGCGTGTTGCCGGCATCGAGGACCGCCGCTTCGGGGCGATGCGTCGAGACCTGCCGATAGGTCGCCGACGTGACGATCAGCCGATGGAGCGCCTTCCACGATTGCCCGCCGTCGCGGAATTCGCAGGCGAGCCAATCGAGCAGTTCGGGATGGGACGGCAATTGTCCCATCCGGCCGAAGTCATTGGGGGAATCGACCAGCCCGCGGCCGAAGTGATACTGCCACAGGCGATTGACGATGGAGCGCCACGTCAGCGGATTGCGGCGATCGGTGATCCATTCGGCGAGGGCGAGCCGGCGTGAACGATCATCGGCCTCGGTCGTCAACGGGGTCGACGGAGACCAATCGGGAAGCCAAGGCAGGACCGCGGGGCCGATGGTGTCGCGGGGTTGGGTGACATCGCCGCGATGGAGCAGCCGAATCGTCCGGGGCCGGCCCCCGTCCGGGCCGGTCCCCAGGAACGGGCCGCGGCCATGATGAATCATCCCCGCGTAGACCTTGAAGGGGGGCGGCAGGGCTTGGAGTGACTCCGTGGTCACCGCCAGATCGCGCATGGCGGCGGCGAGGGCATGCCGGAGTTCCGGGGGCGAGGTCGACTCCAACAGGCGATCACGTTCGGCATCGAGTCCGGCGAGCTCCGTCGACACATCAGGGGCCGCCGCCCGGGGGTACCGGCCATCGACGAGGTTCGCGCGGCTCCAGCGCGGCAAGGCCTCGATCGTGTCGCGCGCGGTCACGGCGACCGGTTGGCCCGCGGGGGTGTTGCTGGTGCTGCGCCACGAGACTTCGGCCAAGGCGAAGATGAAGTCATTCGACCGCGGCGCGAGCTTCGTCGCCGTGATCCGCACATAGCGGCGGGGGACGCCCGGCAAGCCGATCCGCTGCGGTTCCAGCCGGGGATTGGGGACATCCGCCGCGGTGCGATCGGCCACGGTGACGACGTTGGTCTGAAACTCCGGATCGTTGGCGAGGTCGACGCGATAACGGACGGGAAAGCCGAAGCCGGAGCCGATGCCGTTGAAGTCGTCGTGACAGGGATGGAGCGTCAGTTCGACGAGCTCGACGGGCGTGCCGAGATCAAGCTGAACCCACTTTTCGGCGTCTTGTCGCGGTTCGATCGCCGAGTGATAGCCGTGTTCGATCGGCGGTTGGAAGCCCGCGCGGGCTTGTTCGGCAAGGGCCGCGCGGCGCGCGTCGAGTTCCGCCAGACGCGGCCCGGCGAGGCGGGCTTGTTCGGCGTGGAGCCGCGCGACCTCGGCGGCGAGTCGGCGTTCGCGGTCGGTCCCTTCGCGGCGCGCGCGGGTCTGGGCCGGATCGAGATGGAACGGGAGCTCCGCCCGATCGAGCGCGGCGAAGATCGCCTGCAACCCGTAGTAATCGGCCTGGCTGATCGGATCGAACTTGTGGGCATGGCACCGCGCGCACTGCACCGTGACGCTGCAGAAGGTGTTGAGCGTGCTCGTGACCATGTCGTCACGATCGAGGTTCCGCGCGATCTGACCGTCGATCTTGGCTTCGGGGACTTCGGTGTGACCGATCTGGTCCCACGGACCGGCGGCGATGAAGCCCAAGGCGGTGAGCCCATCGACCGTGTCGGGGGCGACGACATCCCCCGCCAGTTGTTCGAGGATGAAGTCGCCGTACGGTTTGTCGGCGTTCAGGGCCCGAATGACATAGTCGCGATAAGGCCAGGCGTTCGGCCGGGGTTGATCCTTGTCGTACCCGTGCGTCTCGCCGTAGTGGACCACATCGAGCCAATGCCTTGCCCAACGTTCGCCATACCGGGGTGAGTTCAAGAGTCGCTCGACCAGCCGTTCATAAGCATCGGGGGCTTCATCGGCGAGATATGCGGCGACCTCCTCAGGGGTCGGGGGCAAGCCGATCAAATCGAACGTCAGCCGGCGGATGAGGGTCCGGCGATCAGCTTCGGGCGACGGGCCAAGCCCCTGTTCCGCCAGTTTTGCCTGAACGAATCGATCGATGGGCCGCAGCGTGGCGCCCGCCGGCAAGGCCGGACGCTCGAGCGGTCGCAGCGACCACCACGACAGATCGGCCATCGGGCGTTCGCGCAGCTCGCGACCTTCGGGCCAAGGGGCCCCCGTCGCGATCCAATTCCGCAAGACCGCGACCTCGTCGGCGGTGAGCGGCGGCCCCTGCCGCGGCATCTCCGGGTCGTCCCCGGAGACGTAATCGAGGAGCAGGCTGGCGTCGGGCCGCCCCGCAACGATCGGCGGCCCTTGCTCGCCGCCCCGCTCGAGGCTGTCGCGGCGATCGAGCGCCAACCCCCCTTTGGCGGCACCCTGTTGATGACAACTGACGCAGCGCCGTTCGAGCAACAGCGCGACGTCTCGCTCGAAATCGGGCGCGGCGGAACCATCGACGAGGAGCAGGGCCCAGAGCAGCGTTGGTGACATTCAAGGACTCCCGGGACATCGATCCGACAGGGGATTACGAGCCGCCTCGCGTCGAACGATTCAGCTTGCCGTGGGGCACGCGGCCGGGGCGGGTGCCCCGGCCTATCCTTGGGATGACGGTTCGAGGGACCCCTCACTCCAGCATCAGGGTTTCGTTCAAGACCAGCACCATCTGGACGACGGCGGGCCAAGCCGCCGGATCGGCCGTCGCCGATAGCGCCTCGCGCAAGGTCTCGGCTTCGGTCGCGGTCGGACCGCGTTGCAGCACGGCCTGAAACAGTCGTTCGAGATCGCGGGCGAGGTCGTCACTACGTGGTAGATCGTTGGCGAGTCGTTGGGCGGCGGCTTGGACCAACGGGTCGTTCAGCAGCCAGAGTGCTTGCGGCGCGACGGTCGTTCGCGGCCGTACCGGGACCGGCGTGGTGCCGTCGGGGCCGTCGAAGATCGTCAGCATCGGAATCAACTGACTCCGTTTGACGGTGAAATAGAGGCTCCGGCGTCGATGATTCGGATCAAGGGATCCCGGCCCATCCAGCCGTTCGTCCAATAGGCCGCTCACCGACAACAGCGAATCGCGGATCGCTTCGCCTTCCAAGCGGCGCGGTTGCCAACGGGCCCACCAGCGATTCTCGGGATCGGCGGCAAGCGCGGCCGGATCGGTCGCGGCGGACTGCCGATAGGCGGCGCTCGTCACGATCAGCCGATGCAACCGTTTGACGTCCCAACCGCCGCGCACGAACTCGCCCGCGAGCCAATCCAACAGCGCGGGATGGGTCGGCGGTTCGCCGCGACGACCGAAGTCGCTGCTGGTGGCGACCAGCCCCGTACCGAAATGCTGTTGCCACGCCCGATTGACGGCGACCCTGGCAAGCAGCGCCCCCGCACCGTGTTCGACGTCGGTCAGCCACGCGGCGAGCGCGCGGCGTTGTTGTGGGGTCCGCGAACCGGTCACCTCGCTCGGCCGCCATGCCGCAAGTTCGCCCGCCGTCGCCGAGACGACTTGCAAGACGCCCGGCGCGGCGACTCCCGCCTTGTGATCGGGATCGCCCCGCTTCAGGAAATGCGTGACGTCGAGATACTCCTTGGCCGCCTGAGTATGGAGCGTGACGGCGGGGAGCCCTTCTGTCGCGACCAGGACCTTTTGCGTGCGCGGTTTGGGGGCCGTGGCGGCATGGGCTTGCCGCGCCTCGTCGAGGCGGACCCATGCCGGATCGCGCGGCCGATACCATCTCAGCACCAGCGCGGCATCGTCCGACGACCACGTCTCGAGCGGTCGGGTCAGGATCGCCCAGACCCGTTCGTCGAAGCCGGGTTCGTTGTCGGGCGGGAGGCCGGGTTCCGTCGCCAGCGAGACTCTCACCCGCCCCATCGCATGGCCGGTATTGCACTCGAACCGCAATTCGAGCTCGAGCTCGGTCGATTGTCCCGCGGGCGTTTCGAGCGGCGTCGCGAGATCAAAACAGGCGGCATGCGGCCGACCAAACTGCGGATCGACCGCCCACGCCGAATTCGGATTGTCATCCAAAGCGGCGGCGATCGGCAGCCCCAACTGCTCGAACGTCGCGCGGGGATGGATCAGTCGCGCGGCCTCAAGAGTCTTCGACGCGGCGGGGTCGACCGGTCGCAGCGTGATCCGCGAGAGGGCGAAGTTCCCGTTGTCGGCCCGCCCCGGTCCGCCGTGCTTCAGCGACACATCCGACAACGCCTCGACCCGCACCGCCGCGATCCGCGGCAAGTCGGTCCGAAGCCGCAGGGTGTAGACGTCATGGTCGGCCCGAGGACCGGTCACCAGGAACGAGGCGTCAGGTTGGGGCACAAACTTCGCGCCCCCTTGCGACGTCCATGTTGACTCCCGTGGCAGGAACCAACGCGGTCGCAGCGCGCGAAACGCTTCGCTGTCGCGCCACTCCCGGAAGCGCTCGAGAAGCTGCTCGCGCTCATGCGCCTCGACGGCGGCGACATACGGTTGATGCTCCAGTTCAAACCGCGCACGGTCGGCGGCGTAGCCGGCGGGATCAAAGTCAAGCTCCACTTCGCTGCGGACGGTCTCCGTAAACGCCGCCACCAACCGATAATAATCGGCCTGAGGAATCGGGTCGTACTTGTGATCGTGGCAGCGGGCGCAGCCGATCGAGAGCCCGAGGAACGCGGTGCCGATGGTCGAGACGATGTCGTCGAGTTCGTCGTAGCGATGCCGTTCGACTTCATTCTTGGTGATCTGCGTGCTGTGGACGCCGGCGGCGAGGAAGCCGGTCGCCATGTGCGCCCAACGATCTTCCGGCGAGAGTTCGTCCCCCGCGATCTGCCAGCGGACGAATTCGTCGAACGGCTGATTGTCGTTGAGGGCCCGCACCACGTAGTCGCGGTAGTGATACGCCGTGGGCCGATCGTAATCGTGCTCGAACCCGTGGCTCTCGGCGAAGCGGGCAAGGTCGAGCCAGTGCCGGGCGTAGCGTTCGCCATACCGCGGATCGGCCAGCAGCCGATCGATCGCCTGGGCTTCCGCGAGCGGGGTTGGATCGGCGACGAACGCCGCGACGTCCTCCGCCGTCGGTGGCAACCCCCATAAATCACGGGTGACTCGCCTGAGCCAAGTCCGGCGATCGGTCGGCGGCGTCGGCGACAACCCGCGCGCGAGTTGTTCCTGACGCAGGAAGGCGTCGATCGGATGACTCACTCCCGCGATCGAGGGGACGGCAATCGAACGCAAGGGTTGAAACGCCCAATGTCGGCGGTCCTCGTCGGTGACCCGGCGGGTCGTCCAGTCGGTCCCGGGTTCCGGATCGGCACGCAACGGGCGATGGTAGGATCCGCCGAGGTCGATCCACCGCCGCAGCGCGTCGATCTCGGCGGGGGTCAGGGGCTCTCCCTCCGCCGGCATGAAGGGTTCGTGACGGCGCTGGACGAGCTTGATCAGCAGACTGTCGTCACCCCGCCCCGGGACGATGGCGGGCCCCCGTTCGCCGCCGGCATGCAACGCCGTCTGCGTCGAGAGATCGAGGCCCCCTTCCTGAGTCTCCGCGTTGTGGCACTCCAGGCAGCGGGTCGTGAGGACTTGGGCGACGGAGCGCTCGAAGAGCTGCAAGGCGACGGCGTCGTCAGCCGATGCCGCACCGGTTGCCAAGACCGAGAGCCATCCCACGCACCACCGCACGAGGGGAATCCGTCCGAATGACAATCGGCGAGGCGGCTGGCGGAGAACGACGACCACGTGACAGTCCGGGAGACGCGCGGCACCCATCGACCATCGCCGATCTTACCAGCGAACGGTCGTCTCTGACCAGAAGGCCGAATGGATCAGTTCCGGAGTTTCGTAGGCTGGGTTCGCGCAGCGTCACCCAGCAACACGGTCTGCCACACGCTGGGTGACGCTGCGCGAACCCAGCCAACGGCACTTCCTCGTCAGGTTTCGCGTAGCGCCCATGGGCGCAGGCAGGGCCCCCCCAAATAGAGGTGACGACACGTTACCGGGTGGCGAGTTGCCACTCGGCGGGGGATTCGCTCAACCAGGGATCACCGTCGTAGCCGGACAGCAGTCGCAGCACGGTCCGCCAAGGACCTTCGACGATCACACTGTCGGCCTGTCGCATCGACAACAGATCGTGGGCGTCGAAGTACCGGGTCAGAAGCACCAGTTCGCCCCGCGGCGCCGTCACTTCCACCAGCGTGGGACTGAGGATCTCAACGCGCAGCGTGCTGAGCGGCATGACGGGAACTCCGGGATGTGACGCGAGAGAGGAATTTTTGAGACTAACGAACGCCGCGGCGAAGTTCGAGAAAAATCGTCGCGATTTTTTCATAAAACAACCGCAACCCGCATGCCAGCCGCTCGGAGGCCGCGTTTTGGCAAACTTTTCCAGCGTGTAGACGCTTAACCGCCGGTCCAAAGGGGGTTTGGGTGATGGAGGGCCGTGATCGCGGAGCCGACGCTGCCAGTTTTCCCGGCGAACCTGCCCGCTCGCATCGCGTGGAGTACTAGGACTCGACAAGTCGACACACCGGTAGCCTAGCAGCGGGCGAATCCGTGCGAGCCGTACCGAGAGGACCGCGCGGTCGGGGCCAGTGCCCCGACCGCTGTCTCAGGCGTGAATCGGTGGAAACGATCCCCGATGCCCAGGCTCTCGACTGGTGGTTGTTCAGCCGCCCGCTTTCGCCGCCGCGCGCTTTTGAATATCGGTCTCGATGACCCCGAAGGCTTGTTCGTGCCGCTGGAGCGCGACGCCCAGGGCCGCGTACATCCGCTTGGCGCTGTAGAAGTTGAGGACCAGCCGCTGTGACACCGTGACCGGCGTGGGGGTTTGTGAGAACGGCTGCGGATTCAAGCCGAAATCGAGGACCAATTCTTCCGGCGTGCTGGCCACGCGACAGAAATTCGCATAGACCGCCGCGAGGTTCGGGGGTTCGACAATGGCGGGGGCGCGTTGTTCCACGGGCGCGGAGTTGCCTTGGGACATGGGAGGGCATCCTAATCGGGGACGGTGGACCAGGTGACGCGGGCATCATCCGATCGCGTCTCCCGAAGTACAACCGACTTTTCCGCGTGAACATACACGGGTCGGACGGTGTCCCGCGTTGCTCCTAAATGACCGCGACAAACATCCCTTCCCTAACGAGCGCGCGGCGTCAGCCCGCCGTGCAAACCAAGCTTGATCAGCGACGTCAGACACGACGTGCCATGGCCGCCCGATCACCGTCAAGTCACCGCGAATTCCGATGGCCGGACCGATGACGACAACGCTCTTGCGCTTCAGGCACGATCGGAGCCATCGCACGGCGGGCTGACGCCGCGCCGCTCCTTGTGTGCGGCGCCGTCGCCGGCAAGGGACGCTATGCTGTAGCAATGCTTCATATCACCTCTCCGACCACGTGAACCGCCATGCTCCCGATGGCTGTTGTATGACCGCCGAAGAGATCCGCGAGAAGCTGGCCCGCGAAGCGGCACGGCTGATGCTGCGCGGCAAGGAGGCCGATTTCGCCGCCGCCCGCAAACGGGCCACCCGATGGCTCAAGCGCCGGCGGCTTCACCGCGACGAAATCCCCTCGAATCAGGAGATCCAGGTCCAGCTCTACGCGTTGTCGGGGCTGATGGCGTCGGAACGGGATCCCCAACGCCGCGCGCAGCAACGGCACGCGCTCCATCAGTTGCTTGTCGTGCTCGGCGATTCTCCGGCGATCGCGTGCGATCAACCGATACCGTACGCCACGGCGGAGGTCGCCATCCTGTGCCATGCCGGCCCGTCGGAGGTGCGCGGGCGATTGCAGGCCGCCGGCCGCCGGCTTGCACGTAGCGCTGAGAGCTCCCGACATCCCGCCGTGGCGTGGGAGGGAATCGTCGAGGCGGCGACCGAGGTCGCAGTCGTCGGTTTGATTCCCGAGCAGCCCTTGCCGAGCGGCGCGGGCTGTTGGACCCGCGCCCAACTTGAAGCGGAACTGCGGGCCGCGCCGGTCGCCGAATTTGCCCCGGCGGATGACGAACACCCCGACGCCTTCGACGTATTCCACATGCTGCTTGAGCCGCTGGCGCGCGTCGTCTGGTCGAGTGACGTGCATCCCGAAGGGGACGCGCTCTACCACAGCCTGCAAGTCTTCGAGTTGGGGGTCGCCGAACGCCCCTATGACGAAGAGTTTCTGCTGGCGTGCCTGCTGCACGACGTCGGCTGGGGAATCAACCCGCGGCATCCGGTCCTCGCGGGGCTCGATGCCTTGGGCACCCTGGTGACCGAACGAACGCGGTTTCTCATCGAACAACGACCGGTCGGCCATCAGTACCTGCAGACCGGAAGTTGCCCGAAGTCGCTGCGCCACTCGGAGGACTTCGAAGACGTCCTGCTACTCGCGCGGTGCGATCGGGGCGGCCGCGTCGCCGGGGCCCGGGTCCGGACGCTGGAGGCGGCGCTCGACTACCTCGCGGGACTGGAGACCGCCTGGGACCAGTAACCCGCACACCTTGGGTCACCGGGGCGAACGCTTAGGCGAATCCGTAGACCACGCCACGGGATTCCGCGAGTTGGGCGGCTTGGGCCTCGGCGAGGAAGCGCTTGATGTGGCGATGGCAGGCGGTGCAACCGCCCCCGGCGCCGCAGGCTTGGGTCACTTGGCGGACGGTGCCACAGGCCTGCTCGTCGATCGCCTGCCGGATTTCGTCGGCATGGACGCCGAGACAATGGCACGTCGGCCGGACGCGGTGTTCGGTGGTGAGGTCGCTGCTGAGATCCATGGTGGGGACATCGCGGCGAGGAGCGGGGCGGGAGTTGAGACTGAGTCTCAATTTCGTTGTCGGAAATATACCCATCAGACATCCCCGTTTCCAACCCCCCGGTCTTGATTTTCCCTCAAGTCACCGACAGGCTGACCGGATTGACCGGTTGTGCGTTCCCTTTCTCTTGGAACCGGCAGATGCGACTCGCGCCGTATCGTCTTTCCCTGATTGCCCTTGTGGCGTTCTTGTTGGTCGGGATTCCCGCTCCTGCGGTCGCCGACGGCCCGCAAGACAATCTGGTCGAAAATGTCCGCCCGATCCCCAAACCAGGAGTCGAAATCCCCGAAGAGGTGCGGGTCGACTTGACCCAACGGTTGGCGGAATTGGGCGAACGAATCGAACGGTTGCGATCGATGGACCACGCCGCGTCGTTGCTGCCGGATGTGGAAATCTTCCATCGGGCGGTCGATCAGTCGCTGCGGTTCCAAGAGTTCTTCGACCCCAAGGAATTCACGCTCGCCAAGCAACTCTTGGCGACGGGGCTCGAACGGGCCGAGCAGCTTGAGCTCGGTCGTCCCGCGTGGACGCAACAGACCGGGCTCGTCGTTCGGGGGTATCGCTCGCGGATCGACCACACCGTTCAGCCGTATGGTTTGGTCGTTCCGGAAGGTTACCGGTTCGAGACCGGCGCGCCGAACAGCCCGACGGAGCGCCATCGACTCGATCTCTGGTTCCACGGTCGCGGCGAGACCCTCAGCGAGGTCAATTTCCTCCATCAACGGATGACCCAGAACGGGGAGTTCACCCCCCCCGGCGTGATCGTGCTTCATCCCTACGGCCGCTACTGCAACGCCAACAAGTTCGCGGGGGAGATCGACACCTTCGAGGCGCTCGCCGACGCCCAACGGCGTTATCGGATCGACCCGAACCGGATCGCGGTCCGCGGGTTCTCGATGGGTGGGGCGGCATGTTGGCAATTCGCGGTTCATTACCCGGGGCGCTGGTTCGCGGCCAACCCCGGCGCGGGCTTCTCCGAAACGCCCGATTTCCTGAAGGTCTTTCAGAACGAGACGCTGCAGCCGACGTGGTACGAGCAGAAGTTATGGCGGATGTATGACTGCACCGGCTACGCCGCGAACCTCGCGTTTCTGCCGACGATCGCCTACTCGGGGGACATGGACCAGCAGAAACAAGCCGCCGACATGATGGAGGCGGCGTTGAAAGCCGAGGGGCTGCCGCTGCGACATGTGATCGGGCCGATGACCGGACACAAAATTCACCCCGACAGCAAGGTCGAAATCGATAAGGTCCTGAGTCAGTGGGAACGGCTGGGGCCCCCGCATAGCCTGAAGTCACCCCTCCCGGTGGAGGATGGCTGGGAGATTGTCGACCAGTTCGTCACTTACACGCTGCGGTACCACGAGTCGCGGTTCATCCGGATCGACGGCATGACGGAGCATTGGGAGCCGGCGCGGGTCGTCCTGGCGAAGCGGGCCCGGGACGGAGTCATCACGCTTGGCGTGAAGACCAGTGGCGTCACCGCGTTTTCGTTGGACGTGGAACGGCTCATCGGGCGCAATCCGTTCCAGCGCGCGGCGGAGCGGCTCAACCCCAACCTGCTGCTCGATGGCCAATCGCTGCCGCTTCAAGGCGGCGGCCCGGGGGAAGCGCGGTTCACGTTCTCGTTTCATCAACGGGAGGGTCTGTGGACTGTTCAGAGCGCGCGGCAGAGCGGCTTGAACAAACGGCACGGTCTGCAAGGCCCCATCGACGACGCCTTCCTGAGCTCGTTCCTGTTCGTCAAGCCGACCGGCGCGGGACTTTCTCCCGAGGTCGATGCCTGGGTGGCCGCCGAGTTCGAGCGCGCGGTCCGCGAATGGCGGCGGCAGATGCGCGGCGACGCCCGGGTGAAGCTCGATACGGAGATCACCCGCGACGACATGCAGGACGCGAACATCGTCCTGTGGGGCGATCCCCGCTCGAACGAAGTCCTGTCGGTGTTGGCGGAAGCGCTGCCGATCGGCTGGGACGCCGAACGAAAAACGCTCCGGGTCGGCGTGCAAACCTTCGATGCGACCTCCCATTTGCCGTTAATGATCTGGCCGAATCCGTTGGCCCCCGACCGGTACGTCGTCCTCAACAGCGGCTTCACCTACCGCGAGTACGACTACCTCAACAACGCCCGGCAGACGCCGAAACTGCCTGATTGGGCGATCGTGGATGTCCGCACGCCGCCGAACGCGCGCTATCCGGGAAAAGTCGTCGCCGCCGATTTCTTCGATGAACAGTGGCGGTTGAAGCCCCCGCGGAATCCATGACGTCATCGCCCTCGGCGAGTTGCCGGGGCCGACGGAAAAACGAGATCCAACGACAACGGGCGGGAGCGCAGGCTCCCCGCGACTCGCGGGGGGCGATGAGGGAATGGCGATGATAATGCGTGGGATGATCGCAGTCGTGTGGATGTGCGTCATCACGACGGCGTACGCGGCCGAGCGGCCGAACGTCGTGATGATCGCGGTCGATGATCTCAACGATTGGGTCGGCTGCCTGCACGGGCATCCGCAAGTGCAAACGCCGCACATCGACACGCTGGCGGCGCGCGGGACGTTGTTCACGAACGCCCATTGCCAAGCGCCGCTGTGCAATCCCTCGCGGACGAGCCTCCTCTTCAGTCTGCGACCCTCGACGACGGGGATCTACACCCTGCAGCCCGGACCGCGCGAGGTTCCCGTCACGCGCGACGCCGTCACGCTGTTCCAACATTTCGCCGCGCAGGGGTATGAGACCAGCGTCTTCGGCAAGATTTTTCACGACGGTTCGATCCCGCCGAAACAACGGTCCAAGGAAGTGACGACGTGGGGCCCCGCGCCGGGGATGCCGAAGCCGCCAGAACGGCTCGCTCAGCGCGATTGGGGTCATCCGGCGATGGACTGGGGCGTCTTTCCGGAAGATGACCGGCGGCAGGCCGACTGGCAAATCGCCGACGCCGCGATCGGTCATTTGCGGGCTCAAACGTCGGAGCAACCGTTCCTTTTATCGGTCGGGTTTCGGCTGCCGCACGTTCCGTGTTTCGCGTCGCGGCGGTGGTTCGAGCTGTACCCGCTCCAGGGGCTCACGCTGCCGCCCGTGTTGGAGACCGATCGCGACGACATACCGCAATTCGCGTGGGCGCTTCATTGGAAGTTGCCGGAGCCGCGGTTGTCGGCGTTACGGCGGGCGGGTGATTGGGAGGCGCTGGTGCGGGCCTATCTGGCGACGACGTCGTTCATGGACGCGATGGTCGGACGGGTCTTGACGGCGCTTGCGGAGTCGCCCCACGCCGCGAACACGGTGGTGGTGTTATGGTCCGATCATGGCTGGCATCTGGGGGAGAAGGGAATCACCGGGAAGAACACCTTGTGGGAACGCTCGACACGGGTGCCGCTGATCTTCGCGGGACCGGGGGTGACCGCGGGCGGCCGATGCGCGGAACCGGCGGAGTTGCTCGATCTTGCTCCGACGCTCGCCGAGTTGTGCGGGTTGCCGGGACACGCCGCGTGGGAAGGGCTGTCGTTACGACCGCAGTTACGGGACGCCGCGACCCCGCGTGAGCGGCCGGCGATCACGACGCACAACGTGGGAAACCACGCGGTCCGCAGTACAACCCATCGCTACATCCGGTACGCCGACGGATCGGAAGAATTCTACGACCTAAGCGTCGATCCGCACGAGTGGACCAATCTGGCGGGGCGACCGGAACACGCGGAAGCAATGGCGGCCCATCGCCGCCGGCTGCCGGCGACCGAGGCGGCACCCGTGCCGGGAAGCGCGCATCGCCTGCTGGTGCGCGACGGTGACCGGTGGTTGTGGGAAGGGGAGCCGATCGTCTGGGACGAGTTGGAGCGATGAGGGGGAATGTCCGTGGTCCGTGAAAGCCACCCGAAGGGCGATCCGTGTGCGACAATACCTGACCACTGGCTACGGACCACGGACAATTCCCCGAATCCATTTGCCCCTGTGGATCGGTTCACTCATAATGACGTCCGGGCCGGACTTCACGGAACCGTTCTGGTTCGTCATTTTCCCTTCATTCCGAGGACGGCGCGAGGAACGACCCGGACGGCGCGTCGCCGCGGCGCGCCCTATTTTTTCTCTGGTTCGAGGGCCGGTTCGTTGGGGGTGCGTGTTCGCATGCTCTCCCGCGGATGGGTCTGGGAGTCGTTGTCATGTCCTCCGGTCAGCCCCCCGCCAAGAAACCCGCCGCGTCGAATCTCGACGCCACCATCGTCGGCGCGACCCCCTCCTTGGAAGAGACGAACATTCCCAAAGCCGCCGGGAATGACTTGGAAGCGACCGCCGTGCCCGGCAAATCGGGGGCGGCAAACGTCTCCGCCGCCGGCCGCACCAGCGGCGGCGTGCCGTTGTCCTCGAAAACCCCGCAAGGGGAGGCGATCGGACCCCAGGGACGCTCACAGCTCGGGGACTTCGTCCTGACGAAGAAACTGGGGCAGGGGGGGATGGGGGAGGTCTTTCTCGCGCATCAGACGACCCTCGATCGGACGGCGGCCCTGAAAGTCCTCGCCAAACATCTCGCCGACAACGAAGACTTCGTCAAACGGTTCTACCGTGAAGCCCGGGCGATGGCGAAGGTCGATCACCCGCAGACCGTCCGGGTCTACGCCGTCGCGGAGGATCAGGGGATCCATTACGTCGCGATGGAGTTCGTCGACGGCAAGAGCCTGCAATTCTGGCTCGACAAGCTCGGCAAGTTCAGCGTGGGAGACGCGGTCCACGTCATTCTGCGCTGTGCCGAAGCCTTGCAGGTGGCGCATGGGATGAACATGGTCCATCGCGACATCAAGCCCGACAACATCATGCTGACCCGCCGCGGGCAGGTGAAGGTCGCCGACTTCGGGCTCGCCAAGGCCCTTGACGACGAAGAGATGTCGATGACCCAATCGGGGACGGGGCTGGGGACGCCGTATTACATGGCCCCCGAGCAGGCCCGCAACGCGAAGTATGTCGATGGGCGATCGGACATCTACGCGCTGGGGGTGACGCTGTACCATTTCCTGACGGGGAAGCTGCCGTTCACCGGCAACTCGGCGATGGAGGTGGTCCTCGCCAAGGAGAAGGGGCAGTTCAAGTCGGCCCGCTCGCTCAATCCCGAGGTTCCCGAAAAGCTCGATCTGGTGATTGACAAGCTGATCGCCAAAGATCCGGCTCAACGGTTTCAGGACTGCGGCGAAGTGATCAAGTATCTGGGAGGGTTGGGGCTCGACGCCCCGTCGCTGAGCTTCATCGACGCCCCGGATAAGATCGTCGTCACCACGCAGACCAGCGCGGCGAAGTCGACGGCGAGTCTGCAGAAGCCGGGTGCCGCCACCGCGACGAACAAAGCCGCCGCTTCGGCTGCGGCCCGCTCCGGGGCGGACGCTCCCGCCGACGCCGCCTGGGTGGTGGAGTTCGTCCGGCCGGACGGGAAGAAGCAGGTGGTGAAGTGGACGGCGGGTCAGATTCTGGGGGCGCTGCGGGCCGGGACGATCGACAACAAGGCGAAGGTGAAGAAGCCGGGTTCGGCGACGGCGGCTCCAATCGCCCAGTTCCCGGAGTTCGCCCAGGCGGTGCAGGCGGTCATCGTCAAGCAGCAGGCGGACAAAAAAGGGGCCGCGACGAAGCAACTCCTCAAGGACTACAAGAAGCAGGAGTTCATGTACAAGGTGAAGAAGTGGTTCGGGGGGCTGTTCAGCAGCGTCCTTGGGCTGGTGCAGTTCGTCTTGTACTTGGGCGTGATCGCGGGGGTGTGCTACGGGGCGTATTGGGGCTGGATGACGTACGGTCGCGCGGAGTTGCAAAAGGCGATCAATGCGCCGGCGGCAAACTCCACGCCCCCCGCACAACCGAATCCCCCGGCGGGACAATAGCCGGCTTGGTCCCGATGAGCCGCAGCGGGGCCGCCGCGCGACCCGATTTCACGGGCAGAGCGGCAGGGGGTCGCCGAGGGAGTTGGTGCGCACTGTGGTGAGGCTGCCGTGACCGACACTCCTCCTCATCACGATCCCGGTCCCGCGGCATGGTTCGGTCCATCGCGTGCGGCGTTGCGACTGATCGTCGGCGGTCTCCTCGCCTGGGGGTTGCCGGAATCGGGGAGCGTGGTTCACGCCGGTTCGGTCCAGCTCAAAAACGGCGTAGTGATCGCAGGCCGCCCCGCGAAACTGCTCTCCCTCGACAAGAAAGGGAAACAGGCGGGGATGGTGCCGGTCCATCACATCGTTCTCATCGACGATGGCTGGCGACGGTATTACGTCCCGCAGCGACAGATTCCCAATACGGGGCTCGATCTCAGCGTCGACCTGCGGAACGACACGGAATTCACCGTTCCGCAACTGCGACAGGGTCGCGGGATGGTGGTGCAGTCGGTGGGAGGGCTCCTCTCGGCGACCCCGTTCGACACCGAGTTCGGCCGGCGGACCGTCACTTTGGCGACGCCGACGGGGCCGCTCCCCGTCGTGCAGGGGATCGCGAAGCTCACTCCCGACCATGTCTGGGTGCAGGGGCTGACGCATGTCTGGGAGTTCGGGCTGGGTCTGAACGTCGTCCCGCAAGAGACGATCACCGGGATCCTCAATAATCCGGTCGTGTGTGATCCCGAGAACGCCGACGATCGGTTGGCGCGGGCGCGGTTCTACATTCATGCGGGGTGGTATCCGCAGGCGTTCGCGGAGCTCGATCAACTGGCGATCGATTTCCCCGATCTGGCCGAACGGGTGTCCGGCTTTCGCGAAGAGCTTTCGCAACTCTTCGGCGGGCATGTGCTGCGGGAGCTCAAGCTCCGGCAGGCCGCGGGACAATACCGACTCGCCGACGAATCGATTCGCAAACTCCCGGCGGAACAACTCGGGGCGGCGGTGACCCGCGAAGTCCGCGACTTTCTGGCCGCCGGCGCGGCGGCGATGAACGAACTCGATCGGATCCCCGGCGGGCTCGGCGATCTGCAGGCGCAATTGACCGACGAGGGGGAACGGGCGCGGGTCTCGGCGGTCCGCGCGCAATTGGTCGCCGAACTCGATCGCGCGGGACTCGACCGCTTGCGGCCTTTTCTTCAAGCGGCGAATGACGACCAACTCGGCCCCGGCGAGAAGCTCGCCCTCGCGTTGTCGGGCTGGGTGACGGGGACCGACGACGCCACCACCGACCTGGGGAAAGCGTTGCGGTTGTGGGAAGCCCGCGATCTCGTCCGCGAGTATCTGCGGTCCGACAACCCCGTCCATCGCGAAGAGCTCTTCGCCGCGCTGCGACCCATGGAAGGCATCGGCACATCAACCGCGAAACTGCTGATCCGGCAACTTCCCCCGGTCCTTGACGCCGAAACCATCACGCCGGGGACGATCGCCGAAGTGACGCTGCCGACCGTGACCGACGAGCCTTCGCTCGCCTATCGGGTCTTGTTGCCGCCCGAGTATTCGCCACGTCGGCTTTATCCGCTGTTGGTCGTCCTGCGTCCCGAGCACAAGACGACCGATGAGACCATCGCCTTCTGGGCCGGGACCGCCGAATCCCCCGGTTGGGCCGCGCGGCGGGGCTACATCGTCATCGCCCCCGAATACCTCCCCGCCGACGTCCGCGAGTATCCCTACAGCGCGGCGGCGCAGACGGCGATCCTGCGATCGTTGCGCGACGCGCGGTTAAGGTTCGCCGTCGATCCCGATCGGGTCTTTCTGACGGGTCACGACATGGGGGGCGACGCGGCGTTCGATCTGGGGTTCAGCCATCCCGACGAATTTGCGGGGGTGCTGCCGATCGGCGGAATCAGCGAACATTACGGCCGCTTCGAGTATGAAAACGGCCAATACACCGCGTGGTACGTGGTGCGCGGCGAACTGGGCCGCGACGGCGCGACCCCGCCGATGGCGCAGCTCCTCGATCGGATGTTCATTCAAGGGGCCAAGTTCGACCTGATCTACCTCGAGTTCCCCGGCCGCGGCCGCGACGCCTTCCAAGATACGTTGCCGCAGCTGTTCGATTGGATGGACCTTCACGTCCGGCGGCCGATTCCCAACGACTTTGAATACCGCACGCTGCGGCAATGCGCCGACGAACCCTTCAGCGTGACCGCGCGACCTTTGCCGCGCACGTATCTGGTCCCCGCGACGGCGGCGGGGGGCGTCGATCCGATGACGATCGAGGTCCGCTACACGACGGGCAACAGCCTCACCATCCAATCCCCCGCCGACCATCACACCGTTAGGTTGTACGGCGAGCAGATCGACTTCGACCGCAAATTGACGATCCGCATCAACGGCAAAACCAAGTTCGCGAAGTTCGTCACGCCCGACCTGGAATCGCTGTTGGAGAACTTCCGACGGCACGGCGACCGGACGCGCCTCGCGGAAGCGGTGCTGGAGTTTTGATGATTTCCCGGACGCGTTCCCTGGGGTTTCCTAGGGTTTCTGCGGAATCCGTGCCGCGAATCTGGGGTTTGTCCGCCATGGCCTCGTACGAGATCGCCGTCATCGCCGGGGACGGCATTGGACCCGAAGTGACCCGGGCGACGCTGCGGGTGCTCGATGCGCTGCAAGCGCGGACCACGGGACTGACCCTGCGGTATCGGCCCCAAGCCTGTGGCGCGGCTCATTACCGCGACACCGGGGTCGCGCTGCCGGCGGAGGTGCTCGCCGCGTGCAAACAGGCGGCGGCGGTGCTCCTCTGTGCGGTGGGGCTGCCCGAGGTCCGCAAGCCCGACGGGACCGAAGTCCAACCCGACATCATGATGGTCCTGCGGCGGGAGTTGGGGCTCTACGCGGCGATCCGGCCATGCAAACTCTATCCCGGCGTGCCGTGCCCGCTGACGACCGCGGCGCAAGGGATCGATCTGATCATCCTGCGCGAGAATCTCGAAGGCCTGTTCGCGTCGTACGGCGGGGGCTGTCGCCTGGAGGACGATGTCGCCACCGACACGATCGTGATCACGCGAAAAGGGACCGAACGAATTGTCGAGCTGGCCTTTCGGTTGTCGCGCGGCCGGAACGGTCGCCCGGCGGATGGCCGCCGCGTCGTCACCTGCGTCGACAAGGCGAACATCTTCCGCAGCTTCGCCTTCTTTCGACAGGTCTTTCACGACGTCGCGCGGCGACATCCCGAGATCACCGCCGAGACGGCGTATGTCGACGCGATGAGTCTGTATCTGGTGCAGCAGCCCTCGGCGTATGACGTGTTGGTCATGGAGAATCAGTTCGGCGATATCCTGTCGGACTTGGGAGCGGCGCTCGTCGGGGGATTGGGCGTGGCCCCGTCGGCGGAGTTGGGGGCACGGCATGGGCTGTTTCAACCGTCGCACGGTTCGGCCCCCACGATCGCCGGGCAAGACGTCGCGAACCCGTTGGCGACGATCCTCTCGGCGGCGATGATGCTGCGTTGGCTGGGCGAGACGCACGGCGATGAGGTCGCCACGGCGGCGGGCGATCGACTCGAAGCCGCCGTGGCGGCGGCGCTGGCGCGCGGGACGGCGTTGACGCGGGATCTCGGCGGGACGGTGGGAAAACAGGCGTGCGCCGATGCGGTGATCGCCGAGTTGGGGTGATGGAAATGACGCCCAGAGAAGGCCTTCCCTGGGCACCGATGGTTGATGTGGATTCCAGGACCATTCGATGCTCAAACATCTCTCGCCGTTGTTGTCCCCCGAGTTGCTGGCGACGCTGATGCGGATGGGTCACGGGGACGATCTGGTGATCGCCGACGGGAATTTTCCCGCCGAGTCGATGGGTCGGCTCGTCATCCGGGCCGATGGGCATTCGGCGACGGCGATTTTGGACGCGGTCTTGTCGCTCACTCCGATCGACACCTTCGTGACCGACCCGGTGAAGGTGATGCGGCCGGTCGATCCCGCGACGCCGGAGCCGCCGATCTGGAGCGAGTTTCGGCGGTTGATCGCGCGGCATGCGCCGGGGACACCCGAGCTCGCCGCGATCGAACGGTTCGAGTTTTATCGGCAGGCGCAAGGGGCGTACGCGGTGATCGCCACGGGGGAGACGGCGGTCTACGCGAACATCATCGTGAAGAAAGGGGTCGTCCACGCCGCGGGGTGAGGAGCACCGCCATCGTGATGGTCACATAGGTCGGGGCCCCCGCCCCGACCGCGTGTTGATGAGATGAATCGGAGAGGATGTTCTCGGGCGATCATCCCAGGGCGGACCGCGTCCGTCCCCAGCCACTACGTTGATCGGCCAAGACCACTGGCGGAGCCAGTGGCACACGCATCATGCTTGGGGCGCGTTGCTCGCCGTCACGACTGCCGGCGATAACTGGCCCAGAAGAAGCTGCCGGGGTCGGGGTTGTCGAGGAGCCGCTCGAACGCATCGTCCGGACCGACGGCGTTCCCATCCTTCATCGGGTCGAGCGGGTCCGGTTCCCGTGACGGTTTCGTCGCCGGGGCTTCCTGCGGCAAGCCCGGGATCGGGGTCGGGCTGTCGAGCGGGAACTTCGGCGCCGGGATGGTGTTGACGGGGCCGCCGTCGCGGAGTTCCCGGAGCTCCCGGATGGCGAGGGCGGCGCGGAGATGGCGGAGTTGTTCGAGGATCTCGTCCTGCACCTCCCGCGTTTGGCGGACGACCAAGGCCCGCGAGCGCGGCGAGTAGATGAGCCCCGCATCGGTCTCGGGGTCCCACACCGATTTGCCGACCGCGGTGCGGATCACCTCGACCAGCTCCTCCCCTTGTCGATCAAGCGGCAACAGTTCGCCCAAAGGCCCGGCGGTCTCGACCAGATCAGCCACCGGGTAGGTCCGCGTGAGGAATTCCGAACTCAACGTGGCTCGGGTCTTGATCACCATGACGTCCCGTTCGATCGTATAGCCCAGTTCGAGGGGCTCCAGCATGATCTTCAGGGCGGACCGCAGGCTGACCTTATGGAGCTCCAGATTGACCGGGACTTGCGGATCGATCCCTTGATTCCCCAGATCGACCGTGTCGATCAGGACGGCGATGTTGTGATAGTCGCGGACAAAGCCGATGACTTCCTCAAACGGGGTTTCGTTGAAACTGAACTGCGTCAATGCCGACAAGGCACTCTCGTATTCCAATTGGGCCCCGGTCGGACGGGGAAAGAATTCGGGCTGGGGCTCGGCCGCCATGCCCAAGCCGCAGGCCGCCAGACACCAAGACAGAACACCCACTCCCAGGATGGCGGTCGTCTGATGCATGAGCTTGTTCCTTTGACGCGCGACGGAAATCCCTCCGAACGCTCGTGACGCTACGGCGTCCTCGCAGGGCGGTCAATCTCTTTTTCGCGGGATTTTCCACCGCATCTTCCCGCCGCGATCAGGAGTCGCCGCTCTCGCGGGTCGAACCCGCACCGGTCACAATGGGTCTGGTCGCCATCCGATCAGGTCGCGACATGCCTGATCGACCGTGATCATGGGCGTTGGGACCGAAGTTGACGGGCCGGCGGCTCGCGTTGAACCGCTTGGACTGCCTATCCATCACTACGCGAACTCGATCCAGGACCATCATGCCCCGCATTCCCTGCTGGCAAGTCGACGCCTTCACCGAGCGGCCGTTCGCGGGCAATCCCGCCGCGATTTGCTGGTTGGACGCCCCCGCCCCGGCGACGTGGATGCAGGATGTCGCCGCCGAGATGAATCTCGCCGAGACCGCGTTCATCCGCCGACTGGACGACGAGTTTGAACTCCGCTGGTTCACGCCGGAGGTCGAGGTCGATCTCTGCGGCCATGCGACCCTCGCTTCCGCCCACGCCTTGTGGTCGGCGGGGTACGCCGCGAGTGACCAACCGATTCGATTTCAGACCAAAAGCGGGCACCTGACCTGTCGCCGGAACGAAGGGCTGATCGAACTCGATTTCCCCGCGCTCCCGCCGTCCCCCGCGGAACCACCCCCGGGACTGCTCGATGCGTTGGGGGTGACGCAGGTCGTTGAGGTGGGGCGGTCGAAGTACGACTATCTGGTCGTCTTGCCCGATGAAGCCGCCGTGCGCGCCGTACAGCCGGACTATCGACGACTCCGCGAGATACCGACGCGCGGCGTGATCGTCACCGCCCCGTCGAGCGATCCCGATTTCGATTGCGCGTCGCGATTCTTCGCCCCCGCCGTCGGCGTCGATGAAGACCCGGTCTGCGGCTCGGCCCATTGTTGTTTGGCGATTTACTGGTCGGGACGCTTGGGGGTCCCGCGCGTGCGGGCGCATCAGGTCTCGCGCCGCGAGGGGATTCTTCATTTACGACCCGACGGAGACCGCGTGATCCTCGGGGGCCACGCCGTCGTCGTCTGGTCGGGCGAACTCACTCCGGTTGCCTCCCACGTTTAGCCGCGAGCCACCGGCGAGAACGTCTCGAAACTCATCACGCCACCCGCCGCAGCCGCCACGTCGCTTTATGCAGCTCGATCACGGGGACCACGGTGAGCGCCAGTCCCGCGACGATCAGCCAAGTCTCGAGCGAAACCGGCCGGGTGGCGAGGACCGCCTGCATCCACGGCAGATACATCGACACCACATGCAGCAGAAACGCCGCGAGCGCTCCCAGCAGCAGCATCTTGCTCCGTAGCGGGGACAGCGCGAACGCCGATTTGGTTTCCGACCGACAGTTCCCGATGTGGACGTTCTGGAACAAGACCATCAGCAGCAGCAGGACGTTGCGGGCGTCGACTTCGTTCCAGCCTTGACGGAGACACCACGCATACGCGAGGAAGCCCAGGCCCCCCATCACAAGGACGGACAGGATCAACCGTTCGAGCATGAGGCGATTGAAAATCCGTTCCCGGGGAGAACGCGGCTTCCGCCGCAGCGTGTCCCCTTCACCCGGCTCGAAGGCGATCGCGACTCCTTGGATGCCGTTCGTCACCAGATTGAGCCATAAGAGTTGCACGGGCAGGAGCGGCAACGGCAACCCGCCGAGGACGGTCAAGAGGACCATCAGCAGTTCCGCCGCGCCGGTCGAAATGAGCAGGAAGATGACCTTGCGGATGTTGTCGTAGGCGATGCGGCCTTCCTCGACGCCGGCGACGATGCTGGTGAAGTTGTCGTCGCTGATGACGAGCTCGGCGGCTTCGCGGGCGACGTCGGTTCCCGCCTTGCCCATCGCCACGCCGATGTTCGCCATCCGCAGCGCGGGGGCGTCGTTGACGCCGTCGCCGGTGACCGCGACGAAGTGGCCGGCCTGCCGCGCCGCCTCGACAAGCTGCAGCTTCTGCCGCGGCGCGACCCGCGCGAAGACCCGGACGCGACCGACGATCTCGGCGAGTTCCTGCGGCGTCTTCCCGATCAATTCCGGGCCGGTGACGACCGTATGATCGTCGGTCGCGAGCCCCAGATCGCGCGCGATCGCGAGCGCGGTGACGCGATGGTCCCCGGTCACCATCGAGACTCCCACCCCCGCGTCGTGACAAGCTTGAATCGCCTCCCGGACTCCCGGACGGAGCGGATCGATCATCCCCACGAAGCCGAGAAACGTGAGCCCGCTCGGCTCCGGCGGGGCGTGGGACCGCTCGGCGGCATCCGGGGCGGGCCCTTCCGCCACCGCCAGCACGCGGTAGCCGCGCCGCGCCATCTCGAGCGCCCAAGACTCCCATTCGGACCGGCGTCCCGGATTCGCGCACATCGCCAGAATGCGTTCCGGGGCCCCTTTCGCGAAGACCCGCACCTCGCCATCCACTTCATGAAATGTCGCGGCGTACTGATGCTCGGACTCGAAGGGGATCTCGTTGACCTGCGGGCAGGCATCGAGCGTCGGCTCGCGGCGCCAACCAAGTTTGTGACCGAACGACAAGAGGGCGAGATCGACCGCGTCGCCGCGCCATTCCCAATGGTCATTCCGCGAATGGAGATCCGCTTCATTGCACAACACGCCGGCCCGCGCGAGCGCCGTCAGGGCCGGTTGACTCCCCGGATCGACGGGTCGGCCCTCGAACAAAACTTCGCCGTTGGGCGCGAAGCCTTCCCCGGTGACGGTGCAGCACACACCGTCCGGCAACCGGACTTCATGGATCGTCAATTCGTTGACCGTCAGCGTACCCGTCTTGTCGGTGGCGATCAGCGTACAACTGCCGAGCCCTTCGACGGCGGTGAGCCGGCGGACGATCACCCCGCGGCGGGCCATCCGCGTCGTGGCGATGGCGAGCGCCACCGTCATCGCGACCGGCAACCCCTCGGGAATCGCCGCGACCGCCAGCGCGATCACGAACAAAACGATCTCGCTGATGGGATACTGGCCCAGCACCACGGCGAGCCCCCCGATCATCACCGAAGCCGTCAGCGTGGCCACCGCGACAATGTTCGTGAACCGCTCCATCCGTTGCAGCAGCGGCGGTTTGCCGCCGGTCGTGCTGACGACATCGAGCGCGAGCTGGCCGACATTCGTCGCCGTCCCCGTCGCCACCACCAGTCCTTTGGCGCGGCCGCGCGTCACGATCGAACCGGCATACCCCATGTTGACCCGATCGCCGACCGGCGCCGTCTCGGGCCCGCTCCACGCCGGATCCTTCGTTACCGGCAGCGATTCCCCCGTCAGCAGCGATTCGTCGATTTCCAATCCATGCGCGGTAAGCAGCCGGAGATCGGCGGGGACGCGGTTCCCCGATTCCAACCAGAGGATGTCGCCGGGGACGACCTGCTCGGCGGGAATCTCGCGGACTTCGCCGTCACGCCAGACCGACGCCCGAATCTCCAGGAGTTTCCGCAAGGCGACACTGCTTTGCTCGGCCTTCCATTCCTGATAGGTGCCGATGATCGCGTTGATCGCCAGCACCGCGGCGATGAACCCGGCGTCCTTATAGTCCCCGATCACCAGCGAGATGATCGCGGCGAAGACCAGGATGTAGATCAGCGGGCTGATGAACTGCCGCAGGACGATTTCCCACAGGGCGGGCGGGGGCTGCTCCGGCAGGCGGTTCGGCCCATACTTTCGCAAACGCGCCGCGGCTTCCTCGGCGGTCAGCCCCTGCTCGTTCGCTTGCATGCGGGCATAGAGCGCCGCCAACTCGACCGTGTGCCACGGCGGTTGCGTCCCTTCCAAGGTGGACATGCTGGGCTTCCGTGTGAGTTGGATGACTCGGGTTTCCGCGCGCCGCACCGCGCTTCGAGTCTACCGTGGAGGTGACGACGAGAGCAGGCCCAACTCGCGGCGCGGACGAGACTCGATCGATCATGGGTCGCGCAAGCTATGGACCGTCCATCACCGGAGCTATGCTCGTCGGATTCAGCATCCTTCCTCATCCCTGATCCCGATCGCGAGTCCGTCATGGCGTTGTCCCGTCGGCTCTTTTTGCGGTTCTTGGCGCTGCTGGGCCTCGGTCGATCGGTCCACACAACCCGCGGCGCGGAAGGGGCCGATCCCGAACGACCATTCGGTGACGAGTTCCCCAAACTTGATTCCTGGACGATCGGCGAATGGTGGAAACGGCCCGCCCCCAAAGGGCGGAACCCGCAAGCCGCGTCCAACGACATCGCGAATGTCCCGAAAAAACGGCCATCTCTCGACCCCGCGACCAAACACCGCCGCTCGATCCGCCGGTAAGCCCGCGGGTCATCGTCGTGGTGGAACCGTCGCTACGTCACTTCCCGCGGCGACGACTCGTGATGCGGCCGGTCGCGCCGGTTCCAGGGCATCCCCACAGTCGGGCGGAACCGTGTCGTGAAAATTGCGCGAAGTCAGCGCGAATTTTTATCGCGCCGCGGGGCGGGACCCTTTTGTGATTACGTCGAGGGAGGCAGACTGCACAACATGCCGTTGTCCACTCACAGGGAGTTCCAACCATGTCGCCGTCACGTCGTACGTTCGCCGCCGCCTACTTGACGAATCGCCGCGAGTTCCTGCGGGCCGGAGCGTCGCTGGCGATCATGCCGTGGCTGGCGAAACTCTCGGACGGGGCGGTCGCCGACAAGCCCAGCTTCACGACGAACCCTTTCACGCTGGGGGTGGCGTCGGGAGATCCCAGCCCGGATGGCATGGTCTTGTGGACCCGGCTCGCCCCCGATCCGCTGAACGGTGGCGGGCTTCCCCCGCGGCCGTATGAAGTTCGTTGGGAGCTCGCGGAAGGAGACAACTTCCAGCGGCCGCTGCGACAAGGGAGCACCCTCGCGACGCCGCAGTTGGGGCATTCGGTCCATGTGACGCTGGAAGGGCTCGACCCCGATCGCTGGTACAGCTACCGGTTTCTATGCGGCGACGCCGTCAGCCCGGTGGGGCGGACCCGCACGACGCCGGCCGCTAAGGTCTTGGTCGATCGGCTGCGGTTCGCCTTCACCTCATGCCAGCATTACGAGTCGGGGCTCTTTACCGCCTACGAACACATGGCGCGGGAGGACCTCGATCTGATCCTGCATCTGGGGGACTACATCTACGAATACGAAGGGAAGGAGAACCGCGTCCGGAAGCATTCCGGGCCCGAGATCACCACCCTCGAGCATTACCGCAATCGGCACGCGCAGTATCGCTCGGATCCGCTCCTCGCGGCGGCGCATGCGAAGTGTCCGTGGCTGGTCGTGTGGGATGATCACGAGTTCGACAACAACTGCGCCGGGGACATTTCGGAGGAAACCAACGTCACCCCCGAAGAGTTCCTGATCCGCCGGGCCAACGCCTATCAGGCCTACTACGAGAACATGCCCCTGCGGGCGTCGACGCTGCCGCGCGGCCCCCACATGCAGCTCTACCGCCGGGTGGCGTATGGTCGGCTCGCCAACTTCGAGCTGCTCGACACGCGGCAGTACCGCTCCGACCAGCCGAACGGCGACGGCTTGAAACCTCTCGAAGGGGCGGCTCTCGCCAAAGAGACGACGATGCTCGGCGACGCGCAGGAAACGTGGTTGATGCAGGGGCTGCTCGCGTCACAGTCGACGTGGAACATCCTCGGGCAGCAGGTGATGATGGCCCGGGTCGACCGCGCCGCCGGGGACGAGCGGAAGTTCAGCATGGATCAATGGGGCGGGTACGACGTCGCCCGGACCCGACTCCTGCGGTTCTTCGAGGAACGGCGGATTCCCAACCCGATCGTCCTGACGGGGGACATCCACTCGAACTGGGTCAACGACCTCAAACTCGATTTCGATCGGCCCGATGAACGAACCGTGGCGACCGAGTTCGTCTGCACGTCGCTGTCGTCGGGGGGGAACGGGACCCGGACGCCCAAGAACCTTGACAAGCTGTTGGCGGAAAACCCGTTCGTAAAATTCCACAACGCGGAACGGGGTTACACGAGCTGCACGGTGACCCCCGACAGTCTCAAAAGCGACTATCAGGTGGTCGAGTACGTCGACAAGCCGGGCGCGCCGCTGGTCACGCGGGCCTCGTTACGACGTCACCGCGGTGACGTTTTTGAGTTCGACGTCGCGGCCGTTGACGCGGAGGAACGATTTGCCGTCGCGGACCTGCACCCCGTCGACCACGCCCTGGATGACGTCCTGGCCGATGTTGCCCGAGATCGTCTTGCCGAGGAAGCTGGTCGAGCTGGTGAGCTGTTGGCTGAGGGTCAGGCTTTCGAGGGCCGATTCAAGTTCGATGCTCGCCTGGAGGCCGCGCATCTCGGAGATCTGCGCGAGCATCTGATCGCTGTCCATCGGGTTGGTCGGGTCTTGATTCTGCAACGGGGCGATCAGCAGATCGAGGAAGTCGTCCGAGGTCAGCCCCGCGAAGCCGACATCTTTCGCCTCGACGACCTTGGGGGTCGTCGAACCGTTCGTCACGCCGTTGACGGTGGTGGTCATGATAATCTCATGAGGATCGAAGCCCAGGGAAAGCTTTCCCTGGGCTACTGGACGTCACTTCAAATCCGGATGTTCAATTCACGCAGCGGCACCGGGAGCATCGGGTTCACCGTCACGGCTGCTTCGGGCTCGGT
>CAYRVS010000005.1:0-49776 GCA_964427725.1 uncultured Planctomycetaceae bacterium
TATGATCACGGTGGTGGTCGCCGAGGCCGATCAGCTTGGGAAAGGGAGCGGATGCGTTCCGGAATCGCTCAACGGTGGCTGTGGGGGGGCTTGGCGGGGAGTCTGCTGGGGGCCTTGGCTTGGGCGGCGGCCCCGGTCGCGACGCCCCAGACCGGAGCCGCCGCGACGTCCGCTCCGACGAACTCCGCCGCGACGATTGCCGTGTCGGCGCAACTCGATGAACTGGTCGGCGAAGGGTGTCGAGTCGCAGGGGTCACGCCCTTGCCGCGGTGTGATGATCCGACGTTCCTGCGTCGAGTCTGGCTTGATCTCGCCGGACGGACGCCGCCGCTGAAGACCGTGCTCGCGCTGGACGGGGGGCGGCCTCTCGATCGATCCCGGGTGGTCGCGGATCTGCTCGACTCCGCCGAGTTCGCCCATCACTGGGGGCGGATGTGGACCGAAGACCTGACCGATGAGCGGCCGTTCGACACGCAAAATTACGATGCCCGTCAGTTGCAGCGCTACCTGACCGAGACGCTCAAGAAGAACACGCCGTACGACACGGTGCTGGCCGAGCTGATCCAAGGGGAAGGGACCAGCGACAGCCATGGGGCGACCAACTTTTTGCTGCGGTACGACGTCGAGCCCGGCCCCCTCGCCGGCGCGGTCAGCCGCAAATTCCTGGGGGTCTCGCTGCAATGCGCGGAATGCCACGATCATCCGCACGCGGCATGGAAGCAGCAGGACTTCTGGGGCCTTGCGGCCCATTTCGCCCGGCTGCGGAAAATGACGCCGGTCAATGCCGAGGAGGGCGAGAACTTCTTCGTCGTCATCGAACGACCGCGCGGCGAGTTGAGTGTTCCCGACAAGACCGCCACCCCCAACGACGAGGGGGAGTTCCCGGAGAAGATCGTCTATCCGCAACTTCCGGGGGGGAAACGGCAGATGGGGGCCGCCTCGCGCCGAGCGGCGCTGGTGACCTGGCTGACCGATCCCGCGAATCCGTATGTCGATCGGCATGTCGTCAACGTGGTCTGGGAGCGGCTGCTGGGGGCGAAACTGCTGCCGAACCTCGACGCTTGGCCGCTCGCGGAACCGAACACCGAATCGCGGCTGCTCGATCTCCTCGCGGCCGAGTTTCAGGCGACGGGAGGCGATCTGCGGCGACTCCTGACGACGATCGCGCTGTCGGAAACCTATCAGCGCGCCGCGGGGGAACCGGGCAAACTGCCCAGTGACACCGAGGCCACGCAGCCGGCCACTGAAACGATTCTGCAACAGCGGCATTGGGCCCGCGCCCGGGTGCGCCCGCTGTCGGCCGATCAACTCCATCTCTCGATCGCCACGGCGTTCGGCTATCACTACGACGAGAACGATTTCCGCATCGCCGAGGCGACCGACGAAGAGTTCACCTACGACGTCCCCGTGCAGTCATTCGGCGAGACCTCGTTGACGTTGGGGCGGGCCCTCGCCTTGTACAACAGCGATCACATCCGCGGCGCGGTTGATTTCGGCGCGGAAACCCTGCTGCGGCTCTACGGGGAAGCGATCGGCCCCGAGCATCTCGAACGGTTGTTCCTGTCGCTGCTGGCCCGCCGACCAACCGAGGAAGAGCTCGACCTGTTCCTCGAATTGGGGAGCCAGACCGAAGAGCGCGGCGGCATCGAGGACGTCACCTGGGTCGTGCTGAACTCGACCGAGTTCGTAACGAATCATTGATGACCCGCGCGTAGCGTAGTAGCGTAGGGCAGGCTCCCGCCTGCCGTCCCGGAAGCTATCGAGCCGAACGCGGCAGGCGGGAGCCTGCCCTACCCTCCTTGAGATCGCATTTCAAATCCGAAATCCGAATGTCGAAATCCGAAAGATGTTCCAAGTGAAGAAATTAGAAAACATGCCTCGTTCAAAACCGTTTGACGCTTGAGATTTCTAATCCCTTTCGGATTTCGAATTTCGGATTTCGTGCTTACGACGAACCTGCTCGACACCACGATTCCTACCTACCCGGGAGCCCCCGATGAATCCCACGACCCGTCGCACCTGGTTGCAAACGATGTCGCTCGCCGGGCTGTCGTGCTCGGTCGCCGGCTATGGCCGGCCCCTGCTCGGCGCGCCCGACACCACCGCCGTGAAAACGAAAGGGGCGATTCTGATCTTCCTCGAAGGGGGGCCGAGTCAGATCGACACCTTCGATCCCAAGCCGGGCGTCCCCAACGGCGGACCGATCGAGGCGATCGAGACCCGGATCAGCGGCGTCAAGTTCTCGCAGTACCTCCCCAAGCTCGCCGACGTCGCCGATCGGCTCGCGGTCCTGCGGTCGCTGCACAGCATGGAGGGGGATCACGAGCGGGCCAACAGCCTGCTCCATACCGGGTACACGCCCAATCCCGCGCTCGATTATCCCGCAATCGGTTCCACACTCGCCCGGTATCAGACGGGGATCTCGGCCGACGTTCCTCCGTATGTCGCGATCGGTCCCGCGCCAGGGCCGGGAATCCTCGGGCCGCAGTTCGGTCCGTTCGTGGTCGAAGACATCGGCAATCCCGCGTCGGAGCTGGTCTTGCCGGAAGGGTTCGCCGAAGCGCGGATGAAGCGCCGGCTGGCGACCCTCGCGCGATTCAATCGCGGCTTCGGGGCGCGGCATCAATCGACGATGGGGGACGACCTCACCGAACTGTCGCTGCGGGTCGATCGCATGCGGTCCAGCAGCGTCTTCCAACCGTATGATCCCGCCGCCGAAGAACCGGAACTCTTCGAGCAATATGGCGGTTCGGTCAACGACGGCTTCCTGGCCCGCGCTTGTCTCGCCGCGCGGCGGATGATCGAAGCGGGCGTGCCGTTCGTCGAGATCCACTACAGCGGCTGGGACACGCATGATGACAATTTCAACCAGGTGCAGACGCTGTGCGCGTCGCTCGACGCCGGGTTGTCGACCTTGATCACCGACCTCGAAACCCGCGGGCTGCTCGATCAGACGCTGGTCGCCTGCTTCGGCGAATTCGGTCGGACGCCGGTGATCAACGGGGGGAACGGTCGCGATCACTTTCCGGATGTCTTCTCGGCCGTCCTCGCCGGCGGCGGACTCAAGACGGGCCAGGTGATCGGTGCGTCGAGCGACGACGGCCTCGCGATCACCGATCGCCCGATCACCGTCGCCGAGTTTCATGCGACGTTGTTCCATACCTTGGGCCTCGATGTGACCAAGGACTACTTCGCCCCGGACGGCCGCCTGCTCCGCCTGACCGACGGCGGCCGGCCGATGCGCGAGCTGGTGTAGGACCGATAACCGCTGGCCGGCCCGGGCGTCTCGTTCCACGCGTCGATGGAACTCGTACAGTTCGACAAATTCGCGGCTGACGCCGGGCATTTGTCCGCGTGGGGTCACGAGGTCGCACGATCCGCCGGCTGCCGATTGTGCCGCCGTTTGGAGGTCAACCGGCCGCCGCGTCATCGGTCGTCGAAGCGGGCTGCTGATGCGTCCGACGGAGTTCCAGAACTCAGGCCATCCATGGCCCCGGCCGGTCGTCGATCGCACGGGGCGAGAGTCTGTCGTCTCGGGTGGGCCAACGCATCGTTCGCCGTGTGTCGGCCTCCTACTCGATCACGGCGACTCGTTTGGGGACCACAGACTCGGAGACCACGGACGTTGTCCGGACCATTGAAGTGGGATGTGCGCCGACGGGGATGCCGGGGGACCCCGTGCCGCCCGCGTGTTCAGCGGCGTTAGCGGAGCTTCGGCATCGTCCCCCCGCCCGCGCCGCCGATCCCCCCGCGCGGAGGCCTTATCGATCGAACAGCTCGCGGGTCAGAAGATTCAGGAACAGGCCGACGTCGGTGACGATGCCGACGCTTTCGAGGCTGCCGCGGTCGGCGAGTTTGGTGACCACCGCGGGATTGATGTCGACACAGACGAGCTTGACCCCGGCGGGGGTCATGTTGCCGACGCCGATCGCGTGCAGCATGGTCGACAGCATCAGAACCAAGTCACAGCCGCGGAGCGCCCGGGCATACGCCGCCTGGGCGGCGATCAGATCCATCAGAGTGTCGGGGAGCGGTCCGTCGTCGCGAATCGATCCGGCGAGCACGAGCTCCACGCCATGCGTCACGCAGGCGTGCATCAATCCGCCGGTAATCATCCCTTGTTCGACGGCGCGGGCGATCGATCCGGCGCGGCGGATGCGGTTGATCGTCCGCAGGTGATGGGTATGCCCTTCGTGCACCCCTTTGCCGCGCGCGAGGTCGACCCCCAGACTCGTGCCGAACAGTTGGCTCTCGAGATCATGGACCGCGAGGGCGTTCCCGGAGAGGAGCGCTTGCACGTAACCCGCGCGGACCAAGCGCTCGAGATGGGGCGAACCACCGGTATGGACCACCACCGGCCCCCCGACGACGACGATGCGGCCGCCGCGTTCACGGATTTTCTTCAGTTCCCAGGCAAGTTCACGGACGGCGGTTTCGACGCGACGTTCACTGCTGGCGGAACCGGTCATGAAGCCGAACGCCTCTTGGGCGTCGCGACCGCGCGGGACCTTGGGTTCGACGCGGACGCCGGCGATGCCGCACACCACGCGCTCGCCGGCGCGGAGCTCACGGAGCAAGACACAACGGACGTCGGGTGCCGGCTCTTCCGCGATCACCAGGACGGCATCCATCCGCTGGTCGCGCGCAAGCAGCCATGCGCCGTTCACGCGGACAGAGGTCGGATAGATGGTGGTGGCGTAGAACCCCTCGGGGGCGACGCCGTCGCAAGGACAGACTTCCCAGCGGGCCTCGGCTTCGGGTTCGACCGGTTGAGCGCCAAGCCCGAGCAGGTCGCCCAGCGCCATTTGCAGACTGTCCGGGTCGGGGGCGGTCAGTCGCAACACCGCGGTCGATTCCTGATCGTGGCGCTGCCCCGGCTCGAACTTCTCGACCCGGCACCCCAGCCCGTTGTCGGTGACTTGCGTGACCGCCTGGTTCAAGAGCCCGGTATCGATCAGATGCCCGCGCAGCGTCACCTTCGCGGTTCGGACGGGACACAGAGGCTCCCGCTTTCTGGGGACGCCGGATTGCTGCAGCCGCAGGGTCAGACATTTCACCCCGCCGCCGGCCTGCAGGAAGCTGGGCACGGGGCAGCGCACCACGCGGTAGCCATGTCGCGCCAACGCCCCCTCCAACCCCGGCGTGCAATCGTTGAGGAGCAACTCCGCGCCCAAGGCGAGCGCGTTGCAGGCGAACAGCTCGCCATCGCGTTCGCTCGCCTCGATCCGCCGGTCTTCGGGAATCCGCCGCTGGACGAGCTTGCGGCTGGTTTCATCAAAAGCGAAGGGGAGCCATAACAGGCGGCCTTCGCTCAACGGGCAAAAGCAGGTATCCAAGTGGTAGTAACGGGGATCGACGAGCCGCAGCGGCAGGACTTCCAGTCGCAGCGCGTCGGCGACCAGCGGTGCGGCGTCGAGGCTCGACCGGACCCCATGTCCCAACCATAGGAGCGGCTCGCCCGGTTGAATCAGCGCGTCCCCTTCCCCTTCAAACGGCCGGTCGGGAGGGAGCGCCGCGATCCGGAAACCCGCCCCCTCGAACCAATCGGTGAAGCGCGGTTCTTCCCCCTGCCGTTCGGCGAAGCGGAACTGCGCGGGGACGACGGCGTCCTCCAGCACCAGCCCCGCGTTGGCGGTGAAGACCATGTCGGGGAGCCGGTCGTCGAGGGTCGGCGGCGTGACGAGCTCCACCCGCGCGCGGACGCTCACCTCGCGATGCAGCCGGGTCCATTCACTTTTGGCCCGCGCCAAATCGACCCGCCCCAGTTGGCCTTCCATCCACGGGTTGATGACGTAACTGACGCCGTACCCCTCGGGGGGGCACATCAATATCCGTTCCATCGCCGGGCCTCCGTCTGCCTGACAGCATAACGCGGTCAATCCGGCCACGCCGCAGCCCTTCTCACAAAGAGCGGCGCGGCGTCAGCTCGCCGTGCCCTCGCGTGAGAATGACGCATCCATCGAGCCACCCCGCCGCGACACGCGGCGGCTCGGAAATCTCCTCCGTCGGAGCCGCCGCGTGTCGCGGCGGTTGGGGCGAACGGTCACGGCGATGACGGATGACAGCCGCCGGGCGATGACGGGGGCGACCATCCCCGCGGCCCTGACACGGCGGGCTCACGCCGCGCCGCTCGCTGCATGACCCTCTAGGATAGCGCGATAGACTCCGCCGTTTGGCCGGCGTCGGCGAGGCGGACCACCAGCAGACGCTGCGAGCCGCGGCCGTCCACTTCCTGCAGGAACATCCGGGCCCCTAACGAATCGGTCGGTTCGCCGCGTGTCGTCACGACCGCCATTTCTCCCTGATTGAGCATCACCTGAAACTTGAAGGCTTGCCGGACGTCGGCCCGTTGGCCTCCCTTCAAAGCCCAGCCCGCTTCGGTAGGGGTGTGCCGCATCCGTGATTCGCCATGATGGAGTTCGGGGGAGAACTCCAGACGAATCCAACCCTCCTGCAGGCGGACGGGGGTGATCTTCAGGACCGACCGGGATTGGACGTAATCGATTTCCTCCGACTTACCGGCAAGATGATACGTCAGCCGGCAATCGCGCAGATCGTCGACGGTCTGCACCTCGGTCTCCTGCCCGGACCGTAACCCCACCCGCCGACCACGCATGAGCGGCTGATTGGGATCGGCGTCGTTGAGGATTTCCGAGGTCAAGCCGAGCAGTTTTTGCAGCGCGGGAGGGGGATGCGACCCCGATTGGCCGAGCCGCAACCCGTTGTCGCCCAGCACTTGCCGGGTCGCCGGAGGAATGGCCCCGACCTCATCGAGTTCCAGCCACAAGAGATCGCGAATGAGGGGATCGTCCGGGGGCCGCTCGACGAACAGCAGTTGGAGTTGAATCGCGTCGACGGCGGGTTTGATCGGGGGGAGCGTCGGCCGTTGGGTGGTGGTGGTCTGGCCGAGATCGAACGGTTCCAGCAGGGTGCAGCCGAGCGCGGTCACGGTCGCGCTGGACAGGAGCGCGAGGGCGGAACGGCGCGACAGCGTGGTGTCGGAAAACGACACGCCGAGATCCTGGAAACCGAAGGGTGAAGCCGGGGAGATGGGCCGCGGGTTTTATGTCGGGTCAGGCCGAGGTGTCAATCGCGATCGCAAGTCGAATTGCGGAGCAACCTTGCACGATCTCTGCGAAATGGCGGCAGGCCTTTCGTGTGCCTTTGGCTCCGCCAGTGGTTCCTCGACCGTAGTATGCGAAAGTCTTTGTCAGCGACCGCACGGGCGAAGCACGTGGCACACGCCCCTGTTCTCTCCCGTGACGATCCACTAGGCTGTCGCGGCCATGAATCCGAACGCCAGTCCTACGTCATCACCCCCCTACCGCATCGGCTTGGGTCACGACCGTCATCGGCTGATCGCCGGTCGTCCACTGATTCTGGGCGGGGTCACGATCCCGTACGACCAAGGTCTCGACGGACACAGTGATGCCGACGTCTTGCTCCATGCGTTGACCGACGCCTTGTTGGGGGCGCTGGCGTTGGGGGACATCGGCGAATGGTTCCCCAATACCGATCCGCAATGGGCGCAGGCCGATTCCCGGATTTTCGTGCAAGCCGCCGTCGCGGAGGTGACCCGTCGCGGTTGGATGATCGCGAACATCGATGCGACGTTGCATGCCGAGCGACCGAAGCTTTCGCCGCACAAGCCGGCGATCGTGGCGCGGGTCGCCGAGTTGTTGGGAATCGCGGGCGATCAGGTCAACGTGAAAGCGAAGACGGGCGAGAAGGTGGGGCCGATCGGTCGCGGCGAGGCGATCGACGCCGACGTCGTGGTCTTGCTGACTCGCAACGTCGCGACGTAGGCTGCGCGAACCACGGCGGACGTAGGCTGTCTCTCGTGACTTGTCGCGATGTGCCCCGGTCCTCTCCCCGACGAACCAGCAATGAGGTCCCCTATGTCCCTGCCGCTCCCTCAAGGTTATTCGGTCGCCGGCGTCACCTGTGGCGTGAAGGATCCGAAATCCCCCAAGAAAGACGTCGCGCTGTTCGTCTCGGATCGGCCCGCGACCGCGGCGGGGGTCTTCACGACCAACCTGGTCTGTGGCGCGCCGGTGAAGGTCTCGCGCGACCGGCTCCCGCGAAGCACCGCGCGGGCCATCGTCATCAATTCGGGGAACTCGAACGCCGCCACGGGAGAGCAAGGACTCGCCGATGCCCGCGCGATGACGGCCCGCGTCGCCGAGCGGCTCGGTTGTGATCCGCAGGACGTGCTGGTCGCTTCGACCGGCGTCATCGGGCGGTTCCTCCCGCTCGATCGGTTGCTGACGGGGATCGACAAAGCGGCGGCGGCCGTGCAACCCACATCGGCGGCGCTTCTTGATGCCGCGACCGCGATGATGACGACCGACACGGTTCCCAAGCTCGCCACGCGGGAAGTGACGCTGCAAGGCCGCGCGGTCCGGATCACCGGCGTCTGCAAAGGGGCCGCGATGATCGCCCCCAACATGGCGACGATGCTCGGCGCGATTCTGAGCGATGTCCAACTGACCCCCGCCGCTGCCGCGAAGCATCTCACGGGGGCGGTCCGCGACAGCTTCAACTGCATCAGCGTCGACGGACACGAAAGCACCAGCGACTCGGTCTTCCTCCTCGCCAACGGCGCGGCGGGAGTCGGCCCCGCGACCCCGGCCGAAACGGCGGCGTTTCAAGCCGCCCTCGACGGCGTCGCGCAAGACCTGGCGATGGCGATCATCCGCGACGCCGAAGGGGCCCATCACTTCGTGCAGCTCGATGTCGTCGGCTGCCGCTCCCGCGACGAAGCCTTCCGCATCGCGACGGCGATCGCCAACAGTCCGCTGGTCAAGACCGCGATTTGCGGGGCTGATCCGAACTGGGGCCGCATCGTCTCGGCGGCGGGCTACGCTGGGGTGCCGCTGCTGGAGTCCGACATGTCGCTGTGGGTGAACGGCTTCGCGTTGTACGAGGCGGGGCGTCCGTTGCCGTTCGACGCCGCGCAGGTCTCGCACAGCCTGCGGACGAATCGCGACGTGACGATCGAACTCAAGCTGACGCAGGGCGCGGCCGGGGTCCGCTTCTGGACCAGCGATCTGACGAAAGAGTACGTCGAACTCAACGCCGACTACACGACGTGACATCGCTTCCCGCTCGGAATCGCGCGCGGTCGCGCGAGGGTGGCGGGAGGTTTCGGGACGGCGGTACGATCCCTCAACTTGTCCCGTCGCCCGCGAGGACTCGCTCATGTCCCTCATCGACTCTCGACTCGTCGCACGGCTCTGGTTGATGCTCGGGGCCGTATGCGGTTGGTTCACGACCAGCCACGCCGCGCCGCCGAACATCGTCTATGTCCTCTGCGATGATCTCGGTTACGGCGATTTGCGGTGCCTCAACCCGGCGGGGAAGTTGCCGACGCCGCACTTCGATCGGGTCGCCCGCGAGGGGTTGAGCTTCACCGACGCCCATTCCGGCTCCGCCGTCTGCACGCCGACGCGGTATGGCCTGATGACCGGTCGGTATGCCTGGCGGACCCCGCTGCAAAGTGGCGTGTTGGGAGGCCTGAGCCCCAGCCTGATTGAACCGGGCCGGCTCACCGTCGCTCGGCTTCTCCAGGATCATGGCTACGACACCGCGTGCGTCGGCAAATGGCATCTCGGCGTCGATTGGGTCGTGCTCCCCGGCAAAGACGTCGCGCGGCTGAGCATCGAGTCGCCCGAACAGGTCCACAACGTCGATTACGCTCAACCTTTCACCAACGGCCCGACCACCGTCGGCTTCGACCGCTACATCGGCATCAGCGCCTCGCTCGACATGGTCCCCTACACGTTCCTCGAACAGGATCGTGTCACCGTCTTGCCGACCGAAGACCGCGCGTTCGCCATGATGTTGGGCGACGAAGCGACGATGACCCGCCAAGGGCCGGCGGCGCCCGGCTTTCAGGCCGAAGACGTCCTCCCTGTCCTGACCGAGCACGCCTGCCGCTATATCCGCGAACATCCCGCCGGCACGAAGCCGTACTTCCTCTATCTGCCGTACGCTTCGCCGCATACCCCGATCGCCCCAAAGAACGAGTGGCGCGGCAAGAGCGGCCTCAATCCGTACGGCGACTTTGTGATGCAGCAGGACGCCGCGATCGGTGAGCTCCTCGCGGCGATTGAGGCGTCCGGGCAGGCCGCCAACACGCTCCTCATCATCACCAGCGACAACGGCTGTTCGCCGCAAGCCGATTATCCCGAACTCCTCGCGAAAGGGCATAATCCCAGCCATGTCTTTCGCGGCACCAAGGCCGACATCTATGAGGGGGGCCATCGCGTTCCGTTCCTGGTCCGATGGCCGGATGTGGTCGCCGCCGGCCGGACCAGCGACCGGTTGTTGTGTCATGTCGATCTCCTCGCGACGGTCGCCGAGCTCCTTGAGGTGGCGCTCCCCGACGATGCCGGCGAAGACAGCGTCAGTTTCGCCGCGACCTTGCGCGGGGAAGATCAACCCGCGCGCTCGGCAGTGGTCCATCATTCCGTCAGCGGGGCGTTCGCGATTCGGGAAGGCCGTTGGAAGCTCGCGTTTTGTCCGGGCTCCGGCGGGTGGAGCGCCCCGCGACCCGGGAGGGACGACACTTCGGCATTGCCGCCGATTCAGCTTTATGACCTCAAGGCCGATCTCGGCGAAACGACCAACCGCGTCGCCGAACAGTCCGACGTGGTGACCCGCTTGACGGCGTTGATGGCGGACTATGTGGCCCGCGGCCGCAGTACGCCGGGAGCGCCGCAGCGAAACGCCCTCGAGGTCGATTTCCGCAAAGTCGGCCTCCAACAACACCGCCCCCTCCGTCGCAAATCGGGGTCCTAGCCCCCGGCGAGTCGCCGGGGGCCGATGGGCCCCACGGTGTAGATCATCACCGACGTTGTCGATCACACCCTATCGACCATCGGCCCCCGGTGGCTCACGGGGGGCTATGTTGGGAGATCCCATGCTTTCGAGGATCATGCACCACATGCGATTCATCACCTGTGTTGTCGTCGGCTTGATGAGCACCGCGGCCGGAAACTCTGCGGAACGGCCCCCCAACATCGTCGTCTTGTTCGCCGACGACTTGGGGTATTCCGATGTCGGGTGTTACGGCGGCGAGATCGACACGCCGGCCCTCGATCGCCTCGCGGCGGAGGGTCTGCGGTTCACGCAGTTCTACAACACCGCGCGGTGTTGGCCGTCGCGGGCCGCGCTCCTCACCGGCTATTACGCCCAGCAGGTCCGCCGCGACGCGCTCCCGGGGTTGCCGGGGGGCAGCCAGGGAAAGCGTCCCGCATGGGCCCCGCTGTTGCCGAAACTCCTGGAACCGGCGGGCTATCGGTCGTATCACTCGGGCAAGTGGCATGTCGACGGCGAACGCCTCGCCGCCGGTTTTCACAAGTCGTACAGCCTCGAAGATCACAACCGGCTGTTTTCTCCCCAGCAACATTTGGAGGATGACCGTCCGGCCCCCCCGATCACCAAGGACGCCGGTCATTACGTCACCGTCGGGATTACCGAACATGCCCTGCGGTGTCTCGACGAGCATGCCCGCGACCACGCCGATCGCCCCTTCTTCTCGTACGTCGCCTACACCGCGCCGCATTTTCCGCTGCAGGCTCCGGCGGACGTGATCCGCCGCTATCTGGATCGTTACCAGCCGGGTTGGGGCGAACTCCGCGCGGCGCGGCATGCGCGGCAGCAAACCCTCGGCCTCGACGTCGGGCCCCTCTCCGCCGTCGAGTTGGACGTTGGCCCGCCCTATCACAACCCCCAAGCCTTCGAGATCCTCGGCCCCGGCGAGTTGAATCGGCCTCTGCCGTGGGACCAACTCACGCCGGAGCAACGGACGTTTCAAGCCGTGAAGATGGCGATTCACGCGGCGATGGTCGACGTGATGGACCAGCAAATCGCCCGGCTTCTCGCGCGACTTGAAACGATCGGGGCCGCCGAGAACACGATCGTGATGTTCCTCTCCGACAACGGCGCGTCGGCGGAAATCATGGTCCGCGGCGATGGGCACAACCCGCAGGCTCCGCCGGGTTCCGCCGAGACGTACTTGTGTCTCGGGCCGGGTTGGTCGACCGTCGCGAACACGCCGTTCCGTCGCCATAAAACGTGGGTTCATGAAGGGGGGATCGCCACCCCGTTCATCGTCCGTTGGCCGCGCGGCATCACCGACCGCGGCGGATTGCGCGCCAGTCCCGCCCATGTGATCGACCTCGTCCCCACGCTGCTCGAACTCGCCGGCATCACTCCGCCCGACCTCCAAGGACCCGCGCGACCCGGTGTCAGTCTGGTCCCGGAGTTCCAGCGATCGGGCGCGCTCCCGGCGCGCGGCCTGTGGTGGTTGCATGAAGGCAACGCCGCGTATCGGGACGGGGACTGGAAGCTGGTGAAGACCAAGGCGGGTCCCTGGGAACTCTACGATCTCGCCGCCGATCGGGCCGAACATCACGATCTGGCGGCCGAGCAACCGGAGCGCGTGAAGACGTTGGCGGCGGCGTGGGAGGCGACAACGAAACAATTCACCGAAGAGGCCCAACGTCCAGCCGTCACGCCGAAACCATAAACGCTTCCACGAATCGTACGGCTCCTCAAACCATGCTTTGCGCCCGAATCGGTCCCTGACCCGTGCCCCCCCGAATGGCAAGTCCGCCCACAATCGATGGGGTGACGGACCTTTTCGCCAAATTCTCGCTGGCAAGTCTCCTTGACCCGACGGCGGACCCGGTTGATAATTCCTGTCGTGTCGAAATCGACGCCGGATGCAAGGAATGCATCCGTTCGGGGTCCCGAAGGCAGGAGGCCGCATCATGACCCGCGCGGAATTGGCCGAGGTCGGCTATCGCTGGACCAAGCCGACGTGGGAACGGTCGGGTGACCGTTCGATGGTTCTGATCATCCCCAGCACCATGACCGGGGAACGCGAATCGGGCCGGACGACCGACCCGCAATTCGACCGCACCCAACGTTACTACGAAGTCTACAACTTCGACGGCAGCTGGTTCGATCAGCTCCACGAAGTCCAACTCGACACGGTCCTCCGGCACCCCGACTGGCGCGAACGCTTCCGCCCGACGACCGCGTCGATCTGAACGCGGGTCGAGGATCAAGCAACGAGCGGCGCGGCGTCAGCCCGTCGTGTTGTCAGCGCCCCGTGGTGTCATAGGGTGGCCCGGCCTGCGAGGCAGGCCGGGTGCCGCAGGCACAAGACGCCGCGCCATGCGGGTCCGATCCGCGCGGCGTACCCCTTGCCAGCTTCATGGATGGTCACGGTCATGTCGGGCGACTGACCTCGAAGATCGTCCATCAGCCATCGACCATCAACGATTATCGGACACGGCGGGCTGACGCCGCGCCGCTCGTTGAGTGAGCTACTTGCTCGACCAAGACTCGAGGAGTTTCTGGCCCGCTTCGAGGACTTGGCCGGCGACCTGGCGGACTCTGTCACGACGGAATTCTTCGTGCAGGGCGCGCAGCAGGGCGGTTGAACGGGCTCCCGGCAAGCGGCGGGACATCGCGGTGACGAGGCCCGTGTTGACGTTCCAAATGCGGGTCGGTTCCGCGCAGACCGGCAGATACTCCGCCCCGTGGCCACCGAAGACTTCGCGGGCATAGGCGACCGCCGCCGCGATCGTCTGCTCCTTCTTGGTGACGGGCGTCTCCCAGGCATACGGCGGAGCCCACTCCATGACGGGGCTCAACCCGTCGACATGATTGACCACGACCACCACCGCCGGGGGCGTCCGCTCCGACTGCGCGTCCCACACGGCGCGCAGCTTGGCGAGCGTCGCGACATCGGCCTGTCTGGCGGGTGACCGGGCATCCAGGACCAGGAGGACGAGATCGGCGAGCGCCACCGCCGCCTGTGTCTCGCGGAGTTGGCCAGGGGTCGCTCCGGCGTCGCTGTACCCGGGGGTATCGAGCAGGCATAGTTCGTCGGCCCGCTCCGGCCAATGGAGACGATGACGCTGCACCGCCGCCGTCGCGGGCAGGATATTGACCAACGCCCGTTGTTCGCCGAGCAACGCGTTGATCAGGCTCGATTTCCCCGCTTTCACCTGGCCGATCACCGCGACCGTGATCCGGGCGGGTTCCGGCGGCGCGGCTGCGGTCGGCGCGTCGACGACGACCTCCGGGGACGCGGTCGATTGCATCCGTTCCATCCAGGCACGATAGCGCTTCGAGCCCTCCTGCAACCGGCCGCTGTTGAGTTCGATCAGGTAGTACCCCGCCTGCCGGACATACAGCGTGAAGAAAGCCCCGAGCAGTTGCTGTTGCACCTGCCCGGTGAAGGGTTCGATCGTCAACTTCGAAACGAGATAGCGCCCGAAGTTGAGCGGGTTCAGGGCGACCGAGGCGATCCACCCCGCGTGGCTCGCCGTGCGCCACCAACTCGGCGCAAGTTGCAGCAGCCGCCACTGCTCGACCGTGACGAGATGACTCGCCGGGACGTACTTAAGAAACCACTCCTCGACGTCCTCGGCGATCAGCCGCGTCGCGGCGAGGATTTCGACGACCGACCGTTTCCCCAGCGGATCCGCCGCCTCGGGGTGGTAATGCCGCGCGAGCTTCAGAGCCAGCTCTTGCGTGTACTTGGTATAGAACTGTGGGTCGGTGAGTTGCGCCGCCGTGTACTCCCCCACGCGCGCCTGCTCAACTTCGACAAGTCGCATCGCGGCGGCGTCACGGGGCGTCCATGTCTGCCGATCCAGGTCCGGCAACGGGACGATCAGTTCCCGCGCCCACCGCCGGGCCAATAGACCACTCAGTCCCCAGCAGACCGGAAGCGTCCACCACAACCAGGTCCAATGTCCCGATTGGTAGAGGGCCCACGCCCCGAACCCGGCGAAGAGGACCACCGGCAAGGCGGACAAGACCGCGATCACAACCAGCATGCCACGCTTCATACCGGCCATCAGACACCGCGACGCCCGTGCTGTCGAGCGCAGCGCGTCCGCAAAGAGCGGCGCGGCGTCAGCCCGCCGTGTCGATCGTCCCAACCGCCGGGGAGCGCGCGCCCAGCGATCGCCATCGCCGGGCATCCGGGAGATTATTCGAGAGGAGGCGTGGGGTGGCGGACGCGCCACACATAACCGATGGTCGCGCCAATCACCGTACCGCAGACGAGTCCCAAAGTCCCGTAGATCATGAACGCCGCAATGGCTCCATTCCCGCAGTGACACGCCTCCGGATTCTCGGCGTGTTGCCGCGCCAGATGGCGGGCGAAGTCGAACTCGCCATAGCACACACCGGCGATGCCGCCCAGTAATCCCAGCAGGCAACCATATTTCTCGTCGGGCGGTGCCGGCTCGATGAATCGCATGATGACAGACTATCGCGCCGCGCGCAGGGAGGCGAAGCTTTCTGCGCATCCACGGGGTTGTCGTCGCGACGGCATCGATGAAGTGACTCGATCACCGTCGGTCCGGAATGGATTACGTGCTGGGATTCGAGCTGACGCGCGTTCCCAACCGTTCCCCTGCGATGGCCCGTTCGATGTTGCCCGGCTTGTGATAGTTCAGAACCACGATCGGGATGTCGTGCTCCTTGCAGTGATGAATCGCCGTCGCGTCCATCACCTGCAGGTTCTGACGCAGCACGTCGTCGAACGAAATTTCGGAGTATCGCACCGCGTGCGGGTTCTTCTCCGGATCGGCCGAGTAGACGCCGTCCACCCGCGTCGCCTTGACCAGCAGATCGGCGTCGAGCTCCCGCGCCCGCAAGGCCGCCGCCGTGTCGGTCGTCACGAACGGGCTCCCCGTCCCCGCCGCGAGAATCACCACCCGCCCTTTTTCCAGATGCCGGATGCACCGCCGACGGATGAACGGCTCGGCGACCCCCTCCATACGAATCGCGCTTTGGACCCGCGTCGGCACGCCGGCGGCCTCCAAGGCGTCCTGCAAGGCGAGCGCGTTGATCACCGTCGCCAGCATCCCCATGTAATGGGCCGTCGACGCCACGATCGTCGAATTCGCGGCAGAGAACGATTTGCCGCGCAGGATGTTCCCTCCGCCGCAAACGATCGCGAGCTGCACGTTCTGCTTGACGACCGACTGAATCTGCTCGCAGATGACCGACATCTCGGAGAGGCTGATCCCCGATTCGCCGCCGCGGCAGAAGCTTTCCCCGCTGAGTTTCAGAACGACCCGCTTCGTCGTCCGCGCGTCCGTGGTCATGTCGATCCGTTCTTGGTGTGGTCTTATTCTGCCCAGGGAAGGCCTTCCCTGAGTATCTTCCCGTTAAACCAGCCGCACGTGCTGCACCTGATGCCGCACCAGCCAGTCGAGCCAGCGTTCCTGATCCTCGGTGATCTCAATCTCGGTCCGCGACGCGCTGTCGAGGGGCGACACGATGGTCAAGACGCCATCGTCCAAAATCCGCGCGGCGTCATCGCGACGAATCCAATACTCTCCCTCGGGGAGTTTCGCGGGGGCGTCCTGCACGCCGGGGGGCGTCGCGAAATAGGTCACGTCGTGCCGAAATCGCGCCGGCATCACCTGCGGCGGCACGCCGACTTGATCGACGGCATGGACCTGAATCGACGGGCCGGCGGCCATGACACGGTTCCGATTTGTCTCGGCGGGTACGCTCAACCGGCGTGCTCGGCCTCGAATTGACGCAGGAAGCCGACCAGCGCGTCCACGCCGTCCTCCGGAAAGGCATTGTAGATGCTGGCCCGCATCCCGCCGACGCTGCGATGGCCCTTCAGCCCATCGAACCCGGCCTTCGTCGCCGCCGCGCAGAACTTGTTGTCGAGCTCTTCGTTCCCGGTGACGAACGTCACGTTCATCAGCGACCGGCTGTCGGCGGCGGCGGTCGGTTTGAAGAGGCGGCTCTGATCGAGATAGGCGTACAGTTTGCCCGCCTTCCGCTCGTTACGGGCGGCGATCGCCGGCAGCCCTCCTTGGGCCTGAATCCACTTCAGGACCAGCCCCACCATATAAATCCCGAAGGTGGGGGGGGTGTTGTACATCGAGTCGTTCTTGGCGTGCGTGCGGTACTGCAACATCACCGGCAGGTCTTTCGCCCCCCGGTCGATCAGATCGTCGCGGAGGATGACCAGCGTCACTCCCGAGGGACCGAGGTTCTTCTGCGCGCCGGCGTAGATCAGCCCGTACTTCGCGATGTCGAGCGGCCGCGAGAAGATGTCGCTCGACGCGTCGCAGATCAGATCGGTCCCGGCGGGGATGGTCGGTTCCGTCCGGAACTGGGTGCCGAAGATCGTGTTGTTCGACGTGAAGTGGACGTAGGCCGGCTGCGCGGAGTAGGCGGCCGTCGCGGGGATGTAGTTGAAATTGCGGTCGACGCTCGAGCAGGCTTCATGGACGCCGCCATAGCGCTTCGCTTCGTCGCGGGCCTTCTCCGCCCACGCCCCGGTGACAAGGTAGTCGGCGGTCCGCTCCTTCGTCAGGAAGTTCATGGGGATCATCGCGAACTGCAGCGACGCCCCCCCTTGAAGGAACAAGATCTTGTAGTTCGCGGGGATCCCACCGACTTCCCGGCAAAGGGCGACGGCCTCTTCGTAGACCTTGAGGAACGCCTTCCCGCGGTGGGAATGTTCCATGATGCCGATGCCGGTGGTCCCCAGGGAGAGGAGATGTTCCCGGGCCTCCTCAAGGACACACTCCGGCATCACGGCGGGGCCGGGAGAGAAATTCCAAATCCGCTGCGTCATTCGCCCAAACCTTGTCGACGGGTCGACGGACCATGCCGGTCGGACCCCCTGCCAGTCAAGGAAGAACGCATCGTTCTCCCGGGCGAGAGTCTACCGTCGAACCGGCGACGTCGGAATGGACACGGATTCGCGCGGAGCGGCTCGGAAACGAAGCTTCGCGGGTGCGGGATTACGCCGCGCGACGCTGCGGCTCTGGGGTGGGTCGACCGCTGGTTCCGGGCTTGGGGCGTTTCGGAACATGTTTCCAGCGTGGAACTTGGAACAGATGACAACAGCGGTGGCAACGCGCCGAGACGGTAAAGATCGCGAAGACCTGCTGGTTGCCGCTCTCGCTGAGGAAAACGTCATCCGTTTGACAGCGGGGACATTTCATCGCCACGACTCCGATCCGAACTCCGGGCTCCGCCGAGGGTTGGGTGTCATAATCCATTCTTCCGACAGGGTCCATGTGAGTTTTACGGATTTCCATGGAAGGGGTCGGTGCGCTGCCATGACGTGGCGGAAGACGAGGTCATGGGTATGGTGAACGCGACCCTGTCAACAAGCCATCCGAGGCATGGCATCGCAAGGCCGCGCGCATCACCCCAAGGCGCTCGCCGGTTCGTTCGTCGACGACTCGAACTGTTCGATCTGCTGCGCGAGCACGTCGCGGATTGTCCGTAAGCGGTGGCCGTCGGCGATTTTCCGCCCTTTCGCGTCGGTGACGTAGAAGACGTCGACCACCTGATCGAAGTGGGTCGAAATCTTCGCCAGATCGACCGACAGGTCGAGCTCGAACAGGGATCGCGCGATCCGGTACAAGAGCCCCGGGCGGTCGTGGGCGAAGATGTCGATCACCGTGCAGCGGTCGGAGGTTTCGTTGTCGATCAGGACCTGCATGGGCAGGTTCGACACCGGGCCTTGCACGATGTTCGGCGCGAACCGTAAGCGCGAGCGGAACAGTGTCTCGACATCGATCTCGCCTTTGAGCGCCTTGCACATCAGTCCCGCGACCTCGTCGCGACGGAAGTCGGGGATCGGCCCGTCGTGGTCGTAATCACGGACGCGGAAGCCGTCGACGATCAGACCGTCGCCGTAGGTGCAAATCTGGGCCGAGAGGATCTCCATCCGCTTGGCGGAGAGGACGCCGGTCAGTTTGTGGAAGAACCCGACGCCGATCGATTCCGACGTGATGACGCGGTACTCGATGGTGCGCGTCTCGGGGTCGTAGAGCCCTTCGATCGAGATGTCGTCCGGGGCGCGGCGGGCGATGATCTCGATGTCGCGGGCGATCCGTTCCGGACGGGTCGCAAGCAGATAATGGGACGGAGCAAGCCGCAGGCGATCACGCAGTTCGGCCGGCGCGATGGTCACCCCTTTGAGCTGACGACCGACCTCGTCGGCCAGTTGATCGATCCGGCGTTCCTCCTCGAATTCGGGGTTGGTGCCGCTCAGCCAAACCATCGATCGATCGCGGAACGACGCGAGCAGCTCGGCCTTCCAATCGTTCCAGACGCCGGATCCTACGGCGGTGATGTCGGCGGCGGTGAGGACATAGAGCATCTGCAGCCGATCGGGGCTGCCGACCTGATGGCTGAAATTGAGGAGGATTTCCGGATCGGAGATGTCGCGGCGGAAGGCGAGGGTCGCCATCAAGAGGTGCCGGTGGACCAGAAAAATCACCAAGTCGCGGTGATGATCGGGCAACCCCAGTCGCGTCCCCGCCTCTTCCGCGAGGCGCTTGCCGACTTCGGAATGGTCTTCCTCGAAGCCCTTGCCGGCGTCGTGCAACAACAGCGCGAGGTGCAGCAGTTCCTTATGCCGCAACTCGCGATAACTGCGACCGACAGGACCGGGGTCGCTCTCGAAGGCTTCGGCGGCGGCGACGGCCCGAAACGTATGCTCGTCGACCGTGTAGGAATGGTACTGATTGAACTGCAACAGGCACCGGGTGTGGGCCATCGCGGGAAGGACATGGTCGAGGACGCCGGTCTCGAACAACAGCCGCAAGGTCGGTGTGACCGACCCGGGGCGCCGCAGCAATTCCAGGAAGGTGCGCTGCGTGTCGGGCGTCAGGCTCATCGGAGGCGGGGTTTTGGTCGCGTGCTCTTTGATGGCATCGAGCAGTTCGGTCTCGGGGGTCACGCCGTGCCGCTGCGCGATCAGGAAGAGGCGGAGTTGCGCTTCGAGCGAATGGACCACCGTCGCGCGGTGCCTCCACACGACGCGCAACGCATCGGGCCCGATGAGATAGACGTCGTCGGCCCGAAACGTGAGGACGAAATCCCGCAGCCGCTGATGCAGAGGGTGGCGCTCATGCCGGGCGACGAACCGCGACGAGATTTCGGCGATCGTCAGACTTTGCTGGAAAAACGCCTGCATGAAGCGTTCGACGGGCCGCTGACCGGCGGTGCCGGGGATGTGCCGTTCCTCGGCGATGCGGAGCTGATCGTCGCGGGTGAGGAGGTCCTGCGGTTTGCCGGCGTGGAGATGGAGATTGATGCGGACCGACAGGAGGTAGTCGAAGGCGAGGACCAGCCGCCGCGCGTCCTCTTGGCTGAGCGCCCCCCGCAGTTTGAGGCCGTCGATGTCCGCGACGCCGTACCAGACGTAGCCGATCCAGCGGAGAAGATGAAGATCGCGGAGCCCGCCGAAGGAGCGTTTGAGATCGGGCTCGAGTTGGAGCACCGCCTCGCCATGCTGGGCCCGTTCCAGCTCGCGCGATTTGCGGCAGGCTTCCGAGAATTTGGTTTTCCGCCAGGCGATCACCTGGCGTTGGAACCGGCGGCGGAGATCGCCGAGCAAGTTCGGTTGCCCCCACAGCAGCCGGGTCTCGATGAGCGACGTGGCGAATTCGGTGTCCTGCCGCGCCATGCGGAGCGTATCGCGGAGCGTGCGGACGCTATGCCCCAGTTTCAGACCGGCGTCCCAACAATCGCGGACGACCTGCGAGACGCAACCGGCAAAGGTCGCGGGGGGCGGATCGTCCGACAGAAACAGGAGATCGACGTCGGAGCACGGGGCGCAGTCCCCCCGGCCGGTCCCGCCGACGGCGATGATCGCGGCCCGACGTTCCAGCTCGCGCTGCTGATCGACGGGGAGCATCGACAACGCCTCCTCCATCAGCGCGACGACCATCCGGTCGTTCTGCTGGCTGATGGCGGAGGCGATCTGCAATCCGGTGGCCCCTCCGGCCTGCCGTTTGCGCGCCAACTCCCGCAGCGCCTCGACCTGCTGTCGTAGGCGGGCGATCCGCTCGGTGCTGGGAGTCATGCGTCGTCCGCGGCGTGAAGGGGCGTCAGGAGAATTCGGATTGTAGTGCCGAGACGGGGTTTGTCATATCGGGATGGACGACTTACGGGACCGCGTCCCGCATCACGCCGGAGAATGCTACGATGATCGAGCGTCACTTCGGCATCTGCGTCGGCTGATGCGGAGGCGTAGGCCATCCAACGCACGAAGCACCCCGCGATGATTTATCTCAACCTGTGGATCACGGTCACCGAGACGGCGGACGTGGCGTTCGTCGCCGAATGCTTCGCGAAATGCATGACGCTGTCGCGGCGGGAGCCGGGGTGCGTCAAGTATGAGGTCTACCATTCGCAGCGTGATCGGAAACGGTTCCTGATCGTCGAGCAGTGGACCAGCCAGGCCACTTGGGAGGCCCATCGCACCGGACGGGCGTTTCTCGAAATCTACGAGCCCCTGATCATCCCCAAAGTGACGCGCGAGCCGCATGTCTGCGACCGGCTCGAACCGTTGCCGGCGTAAGCGCAAGTTGACGTGATGCCGCACCGCGATTCGATGGCGATTCCCGTGATGCAATCAGCCGTCAACCGACTTGCTCGGCGGAGACCGGCTCAGGTTCCAGATTGAGATTCAGAACCCGGGCGAGGCGATCCAAGACATCGCTGGGCAGTGGCGCTTCGCCCAGCATGAAAGGACGCAGTGTGGCCCAATCGACCTGCCCCCGCTTGAGCAGCGTGGGGAGCAGCATCTGTCGACGATGAATCCCATGGATCGCGCGCCGCTGATCGTTGGCTCGGACGCGGCGATTTTCGCTCGGCGAAAGTATTCTTCCGTCGCGACACGAAATTCAGGTCGCTCCACTTCCGCGATGGCTTCCAACCAACGCGCCCGTTCATCGCGGATCAGTTCTTCGGACGCCGGCGACTGGGTCATCTTCGTCCTCGTCATTCAGGTTGCGGCTCGTAGGCCGTAATCGGCAGAATGGTGACGTCATCCAACGCGTCGAACACGCACAACAGATCCCTTCCGGTGATCGTCCTGCCGCGTACGACGCAGTAATCACTGGTATGACTGCTTTCGATATCGACCATCGAGGCGGCGAAGACCACCGCTTCAAACTCCTCGGGGCTGACGCCGTGTTGGCCAGATGGGCGATCCGTTCTTCCGACCACAAAATCATGAACCAAGGCATCACGCATCCTCTCAGGTCCATGAAGTAAGGATATTATGGCTCAGCATCATGGAGGACGCGAGAGGATGTCCGCGAAACCACGGGGCCAACCCCTTTGGCACGTCGACTGACCGGGCAAGTTTGCTCCGCCCAGAGACTTACGTCTTCAGATCGGCGATGCAGAAGCTGCCGTAGGTGTGGACGCGATCCTGCCGGTGGAGTTCCTCGGCCAGCGGGCGGTTGTAAGTCAGCAGCTCACCGAGCGGCTGAGTGTCGCCGTTGACGCGGATGTTCAGCGTGTTGACGAATTCGCCGTTGAGGTCGGCGCTGCGCCACAAAATGCGGGCCCGCGGGGCGGCCTTGCTGACGATCGCCTGCCATTCCGCGGTGAGAATCTTCTTGGAGGGCTCGCGGGTCAGCCAATCCATGTGGTCGAGCAGGATGAACCGGGTGATTTCGCCCGGATGCTGTTCGACGAAATCGAGGACGGAACTGGTGTGGGTCGTCACGCGCCGCTGGACCGAGGTCCGCATCGCCTCGAAGTTCTCGGGACGCAGATACTCGGGGCAACAATCGGGGGTGTATTCGCCGGTCAGGTAGACCCGCCAGAAGTAGTTGTCCTTGAGAGGCAACCGGGTGAAGACCGCCTCGACGCGGTCGATGACGAACTGCAGGATCCCGCCGGGATAGCTTTCGTCGATATGCCGCCGCTGCGACCGCGGCACGCCGAGCATCGCGAGGGTCATGTCGCGGCGCATCACCCAGCGGATCATCGGCCGCCAAAGCTTGTCGGCCATTTTGTACTGCTGAAAGATGTCCTGCTGCTGTTCGACGCTGTCGGCGGCGAGGAGCGCGTTGACCGAATCGCGGAGCTTGGCGATCCGGTCGATGTAGTAGTTCACCATCCAGGCGAAGGTGCCGCTGGTCCCGCGGAAGTAGAACGACTTGCGGCGGGCCTTCCCGGCGAACATCTCCCCTTTGCGATCCCAGAACGCGCGGACTTCGGCGTCGAGGTGGGGCCGCAACAATTGGGGATACAACGTCGACCAGTTGGGGACTTTCCCGCGGCCGAACATCTGGAAGAACTGCCCGTGATCGAGCTGCCGCGCGGCGGCGAGTTTGAGTTGGAGGAGCGCGTTCTGCCGGGGATTCATGTCGACGGCGTGGACATGCCCGGCCCCGGCGAGGGCGTAGTCGAGGGCATTGCAACCGGCCGAAGTGATGACGACGACGCGGTCTTGAGGCGTGAGTTGCAAGGCGACCCGATCGAGGCGGGGGTCTTCCCAGCACTGGTTGTAGACGATGTTGCGTCCGTGGACGAACCGAAACCAGGACTTGCTAAGTCGCTCACCGACCATGTTACTTGCCGCGGGGACGGGAGGCCGGCCGAGCGCTTGCACCGGGGGCGCGGGGGCCCGTCACCGAGCTCTCGTCACGATCGGGGCTGAAACAGCACCGAAGGCGCGGGACGAGCTCCGGCAGGTTCCACCACCGGTTCGGGAAGAGTCCACTCGTGCCTGGAAGGCAAGTCGGAGTCGGACAAGGCGGGACTGGGGACAGCCTCGACGGAGTCCGACGGCTCGGCGGGGCGATCCTCATCGTAGTTGCGAATCAGTTCGAGCACGCCATCCTCATGTTCCACGAACGCCGTGCAATTCTCAACCCAGTCGCCGGTGTTGCAGTACTCGATCCCGGAAATCGTGTTGGCGACGGGGGTGTGGATGTGTCCGCAGATCACACCGTCGCAGCCCCGCTGCCGGGCATGGGCCGCCAAGCGCCCCTCAAAGTCGCTGATGTACCGGACAAACTGCTTGACCGTGCGCTTCACGTGATGGCTGAACGGCGGCCGCCGCCAGCCTTTCCGTTGCGGCTCGCGACGGAACCGCCCGATCAAGGCGTTGAGGGACAGGAGCGCGTCGTAACCGTACGAGGCGAGTACCGACACCCAACCGGCGGCACATTCGACGCGATCGAACTTGTCGCCGTGCGTGACCAGGAAGCGACGGCCGTCGGCGAGGCGGATCACGAACTCGTCGGCGATCGTCACGAAACGGAAGTTCCAGGCGAACTGTCGCAGGAAGGCGTCGTGGTTGCCGGGGGTGTAATAGATTTCGACGCCGCGTTCCGACAGGGCGTAGAGTCGGGCGAGGATGTCGTTGAAGATTTGCTGCCAGGCGTGGGACTTGCGGAGTTTCCACCAGTCTATGAAGTCGCCGACGATGAAGATCTGTTCGGGCTCGTAGCGATCGAGGAAGGCGAGAAACTCTTCGACTTGGGCATGCCGACAGCCGAGGTGGATGTCGCTGACGAAGAGGGATCGCACCGCACGCCGCTTCCTTGCGTGGACCATCGACATTCCCAGTCTCCCTGCCGCCCCGGGACCGCGTGACGGACCATGCGTCACGTATCACCAGTATCATCCCGATCGACGTTGAGAGACGATGAAGTTCCGATGAGAAATCGACGAAATTCCCGGCCTTGACGGGAGTTGCGGCGGGTTATCGACAGCGATTGCACGGAGGTCTTGCGAACAAAAATGCCCAGGGCAGGCCTTCCATCCGTTCCTGGGCATCCGTCGCTTCATGAGCCTTCCATCGTCGCGATTACAGCACCACGTCGATCTCGTACCCCTTGCGCTGTTCGCGGCCGAGCCATTGATTCGCGTCGGCGTCGCCCACGATCTGCTCGGTCTCGGCGTTCCAATTCAGCTTGCGGCCGAGGCGGATCGCGATGTTCGCCAGATGGCAGGTGGTCATCGCGCGGTGATGCGAATAAACGTCGGAAATCGGATCGGTCCGATCGGCGATGCACTCGAAGAAATTCTTCATGTGGTTCCCCGGCTCCTTCCCCTTGTAGAGCTGCATCATCCGCTCTTTGGTGATGGGATTGGTCGCGAGGTCTTCGGCGGGTTTCCCCTTCATCGCGCCGCGGCTGACGTGGAACCGGCCTTCCGTCCCTTCGAACAGGATGCCGTTGCCGTCCTTCGAGTCGCTGACGATGTGCATCTCGACGTCGTTCGGGCACATCACGGTGACGTCGAATTTGTAAGCGGCGTTGTAGCAGTCGTCGCGTTGCGGCCAGCCGTTCTTGAACTCGCAGGGATGCTCGGCGACCCCTTCCACCGAGACCGGGCCGGTCTCGTCGATCCCCAACGCCCACGACGCGATGTCGACGTGGTGCGCGCCCCAGTCGGTCATCTTGCCGCCGGAGTATTCGTACCACCAGCGGAATTCATAATGAACGCGGCTGTGGGGGTACTTCCCGCCCGAGCCTTTGCTGCGATAGGTGACCATCGGGGCCTGACCAAGCCACAGGTCCCAGTTGAGCCCTTCCGGAACGGGAGCTTCGGGAATCTCTTTCGCTTGCGGGGCGCCTCCGATGTCGCAGATCACCTTCTTCACCTGACCGATGCGGCCGTCCTTGATCATGGCGACCGCCAGCAGGAACCGCAGCCCCATTTCGCTGCGCTGTTGCGTGCCGACCTGGAAGACCCGCTTGGTCTCCTGCAGCACCTTGCGAATCTGCTTCCCTTCGTTGATGGTCAGCGTGAGGGGCTTTTCGCAATAGACGTCCTTGCCGGCGCGCATCGCGTCGATGGCGATCTTCGAATGCCAATGGTCGGGAGTGACGATCGTCACCACATCAATGTCTTGGCGATCCAGGAGCTTGCGATAGTCCTCGTACATGTCAACGGCGAGATCGGCCTTGCCGCGCTTCGCGTTCCCTTCCTTGGCTTTCGCCTGCCCCTTCTCGACGTGGGCCTTATCGACGTCGCAGACCGCGACGCAGTCGGCGTAGCGCATCGCGTCGGGACCGACGGCGTCCCAACGGTCGCCGGTGCCGATGCAACCCAGCACATGTTGATCGGCGACCAGCGTATGCCCCAGGGCCCGGTTTTGCGCCGAGGTGTACCAGTAAGGAAGCGTCGCCCCGGCGAGGGCGGCGGTCGTCTTCAGGAAGGCGCGTCGATTGGTGCGGGACGTCATGGAGGTCGCTCCGGAGGGGAGAAGATGGGCGCACGATGCGAAGATGCCGGCCGCCGAGGATGATCGTCACCGACAGGTCTGCCGCATATGTTGATTGGTTGTACACCGCCGCCGGGTGCGGCGACAAGGACTGAGGAACGCGCCTCAGGGCGCCCCCCCAAGACCATGAGTGGCATCGCGCGGGTCAGTCATGATCAGCGCAACGCGCGTTGGATGACCGGGACATCGCCCGGTGCGGGGGCCTCATATCCGGCCGGAATCGCGCCGGAAGCCGGCTGATTCATCACTGCGGAGGGAACCGCTTGAGAAGGGTTCACCGATCCGGGGGCCGACCACGGACCGGGGAGATTCCGCGGAATCTGGGCCGCGAGGAACTCGGCTTGTCGACCATGTCCCTCGGCGGTCCACTGATTCTGCTCGGCGAACGAAGTCGGGGTGAGCTGCGACAACAAATCAACCACCGGAACTCCGGTCGAGGCAAGGGTCTCACGCGCGGCGGTGACGAAGTCGCGGTGAGCTGCGATCGCGGTCTCGTCGGCACTGACCGGACTGGCACACACCACGAGCGACGTCCGCCGTTCGCGACACCATGTCGCCAAATCACGGATGGGAGTCAGCGTTTCGCGCGGGGTCGACTCGGCCCGCCTCGTGGACTCATCCTCCGCCTCTTCATCGTCACCCCCCGTCTGGCGCTTCGACCATGCTCCGAAGGCGGCATCGATCAGGGCGAACTGTGCGCGGATCCTCCCGAGTGAGACCCCGGTCGAACCCGTCATCGCCAGCGCGGGATGACGACACAGCAGCGGAATCCGCTCACGGTTAGTGACCACCCAGTCGCGCAGGGCGTGGTCGTGCCGCAAGTCCTCCGCCGAGGTATGCAACACCACGAGATCCGGTTCGAGCCCCAGGCCCCGTTGGCGGGCTTCGATCGCCAGCGTCAACGGACAACTCTGTGGGACGACAAGGGTGTGAACCTCGACGCGGCCCCCGGAGATCACCTTCAACCGCTCGTCAAGGACCGCCCCCAGCAACGCTTGATCGGGGAGGGCGGGCCCCAACAGGACTTCGTCTCCCAGGATCAGGATCCGATAGACCCCCGTCGGTTTGGGGATGGTCGGCTCGGGGCCACGCATGCCGAACGAGTTGGTGGTCCAGCGCGCGACATCGCGGCCGAGATCGTGGGAAAACTTCCCCAACCGGGGGACTTCCCAGCCGGTGGTCGCGGAGGGGATCCGCCATGCTGGGACATCCAGAACGGCGTGATCGCCGGATTCCACGGGCGTTTCGTCGACCAAGCGGGCGATACGGACTCCGACCTCGGCCATCGCGATCAAGCCCGCCAGGCCGATCACCGCCGACACGAAGCCTCGTACTTGCCGTCCGATCCATCGGAACATCGACGCAGCCGCCCCCCGACGCCGCTGGGTTCAAGCCCATCCCGGGCCAACGGGGGATGGTAGTGACCGGCGAAATCCGCCGCAAGACGAGCTGCGGGGGGAATGCAATGGTGCGATGGTCCGCGGGTTACCACAGGGTGTAGCCGCCGTCGATCACGATCGCCGCGCCCGTCATGTAGCGGGAAGCGTCCCCCGCGAGGTAAACGGCGAGAGGCCCGAGATCCGTCGGCTGGCCGAAGTCGCCGGCGGGAATCAGTTCGCGGAACTTCGTGATCACTTCGGGATGCTCTTGCGACCAGCGGATGTTCGGGGCGGTCATGAACCCTCCCGGGCAGATCGCGTTGACCGTGATCCCCAGCGGGGCCCAATCGGCGGCGGCGGCCTTCGTCAGATGGATGACGGCGGCTTTCGCCGCCTCGTAACTGCGGCCGCCGATCCCGACGTTGGCGATGAGCCCGGAGATCGAGGCGATGTTGATGATCCGCCCCGGTCCGCCGCGCGCCGCCATCGCCCCGCCGATGTGCTTCATGCAGAGAAAGGCGCTGGTGAGGTTGAGGTCGAGAATCTGCCGCCACTGGTCGAGCGTCTGCTCGGCGAGCGGGACGTTGATCCGCCGGCCGCCGACATTGTTGATCAGGATGTCGATGACGGGTCGTTGTTCGAGCGCCTGGCGGCAGACGCGTTCGCACTCTTCGGGGACGCCGACGTCGCCGGGGATCACCAGACAATCGCGGCCGAGCGCGCGGATATCGGCCGCGGTGGCGTCGAGCGATTCGGGTTCGCGGCCGACGAGGATCACGTCAGCCCCCGCATCGGCGATCGCGAGCGCCATCTCGCGACCCAACCCGCGACTCCCGCCGGTGATGAAGAGCCGTTTGCCCGTGAGCCGAAAGCGATCGAGAATCGACATCGCGCATGATCCTTGAAGAATGAGCGGCGGCGCACACCGCGGACCCCAACAGCGTAGGCGCGGCTCCAAGGAATGGCCACCAACAGGCGGCCTGGGCCTGTAAGGAGCGGCGCGGCGTCAGCCCGCCGTGTGGGGGAGGTTGAAGGTGGGGGGTCGAAGGTTCAAGACGATGGGGAGATCTCGACCACGTCGCGGCGGGGTTGATGCCGCGTGTCGAGCTTGTACCATCGACCATGAACCACGGAGATAGATGGAGCGCTCCAGCCGCCGAGGAATACCGACATGGCGTACGACGAACCCCTGGCCGATCGCGTGCGCGCGGAATTGACGCGGCAAGGGGTGCAATTCGTCGAGAAGCGGATGATGGGAGGACTCTGCCTGATGGTCGCCGGGAAGATGTGCCTGGGGATCCTGGGGGATCGGCTGATGGTGCGGCTGGATCCCGCGATCTACGAAGAGGCTTTGACCCGGCCGGGCTGTGGACCGATGGACTTCACCGGTCGGCCGATGCGGGGGTTTGTCTTCGTGGATGCGGCTGGGATGAAGACGGCTCGCGCGCTGAAGCGCTGGATCGATTTGGCGCTCGAGTTCAATCCCCGCGCGGCTTCGTCGAAAACGAATACCGCCCGGCGCGGAATCACGGGTGGTGATCCCTCGATTCCGAAGCGACGAAAGGGGGAGGCGGGGGGAGGTTGAGGGTGGATGGTCAGAAATCGTGGGAGCGTGGTCTGGCTTCAACCATCAACCATCAACCATTTCTCCCACGGCGGGCTGACGCCGCGCCGCTCGTTGGGAATCATGGCTTACGCGAAGTCGAGCGGGGCGTGGTCGCCGCCGAGAATCGCGGGGGAGGGGATGCCGAGCCAGCGATCGAGCCAAGTCGCATAAACGCGGCGGAAGTCGGTGGTGAACTTGGGATCGCCATCGTCGAGATCGGTGAGGCTGGGGGCTTGACCATAGAGTCCGCCGCGGCCCGGCGGGGTGACCGCGAACAGAACCGACGCCGCGCCGTGGTCGGTCCCCAAGCTGCCGTTCTCAGCGAGCCGGCGGCCGAATTCCGAGAACGTCGCCAGAAGCACGCGGTCGGTCTGACCTTGCTCGGCCATGTCGGTCATGAAGGCGGAGATCGCCCCGGAAAGTTCGGCCAACAGCGCGGCGTGACCCGGCTGCTGCTGGGCGTGTGTGTCGAAGCCGTCGAGCGACACAAAGAAGACGCGGGTCGGCAAATCGGCGGCGATCATCCGCGAAACAAGTTGCAGCCGCTGAGCCAGACCGGTCGCGGGATAGTCAACGGCGGTTCGATTGTCGGTGAGGGACGCCAATCGCCGGGCGCTCGTCAACGTCGTCCTCGCGGAGCGACGGAGGAACGCGAGTTCGCCATCGGCGGGGGTCTGCGACAGGGCGCTCCACCCGGGATGATCGACTCCGACGGCTCCCGCGCGTGGTGCCCGCAATCGGAACTCCTCGAGTCGCTGAATCGTCGGGGGGGTGACCTTCGCCCCGATGCAGGCGAGGGGTTGCTTCTCCAGACCGATACAGACCCCTTCACGGTCGTCGGTTGGGGTTTCGCCGATCACGTCGAGCGCCCGGCCAATCCACCCTGTGGTGGGAGTGGTGGTTTCGGGAGCCGCCGAATGCCAGATGTCCATCGATCGGAAATGGCTGCGATCGGGTTGGGGGTACCCGACCCCCTCCACGACGGCGAGCCGCTGGGACTCCCAGAGCTTGTGCAAACCCTCGAGACTGGGATGGAGGCCGAGTCGGTCGTTGAGGCTGAGCGCGGCGTTGCGACCGATCGCGATCCCCGGCCGGGCGCGGTAATAGGCGTCATCGCCGATCGGGATGACGGTGTTGAGTCCGTCGTTCCCTCCGGCGAGTTGGATCAGGACGAGGATCCGATCGCGCGGCGCGGGAGTTTCCGCGGCAAGACAGCGGGTCCACCAAGTGGGGGCGGACGTGCCGATGGCGACGGCGGAGGTGGCGCCCAAAGTTTGCAGGAACGCGCGACGGGTGGTGGGCATGTGAGGGTTCCCGAGTGGGGATTGATTTCAAGAAGCCCAGGGAAAGCTTTCCCTGGGCTTCGACACATATGGGATTCACATCAATTGATAATCGGGCAGCGCCCACAGGAGCGCGAGGAGTTCGCGGCGATCACCCATCCCGTCATGCCAAGCCTGTTCCAGCAAGGCATGCACCTCGGGCGTGGGGCGGCCCCCCAGCCACAACGTCTCCCACTCAGGGAGCTCCGCCGGCAACGCTTCGAGTGGTCCCAAGGTCGCGAACCGTGACCCTTCCAGGAGCTCGGTGAGAAAATTCCAGCGGACGATCCAACCGGTCGACTGAATCCATTGCCGGCCGCCATCCCAACCTTTCACCGACGGGGGCTCGAAGACGTCTTGCCCGAGTTTCGCCAGCACTTCGCGGACGGCGGGCCAATGAATCTCCGCCGCGACCGGCTTCAGCGTCCCCAACACGAAGTCGAGCGGGGACTTGATCATCGCCCGCCGGGTCTCCGCCTCCCAGAACCAGGGGGCGTGACAGACTTCGCGCAGGACCGGTCCCGTCGCCAGTTGATGCCGCTCATACCACCCGGCGACTTCTTCGATCCGTTCCGCCGCGGGGGAGGTGGTGACGAAGGTGCGGAGCAATTTGTAGGCGAGGAAGCGGGGGCACGCGGGGTGATCGAGACAGAGCTCGAGGACGTCGTCCCCCCGATAGCGCCCGGTTCGGCCGAAGATCGTCTTCTCACCGGGATCGTGCTGGGTGGTGTTGAACCAGAAGGCCTGATCGCGGAGGTGCCAGCCGGAGAAGGCGCGGGCCGCCTCCTGAATATCGTGCTCGGAGTAGTTCCCGATCCCGAGACTGAAGAGCTCCATGACTTCACGGGCGAAGTTCTCGTTGGGATGCCGCTTGCGATTGGCGTTGCCGTCGAGCCAGACGAGCATCGCCGGGTCGCGCGCCGCGGCGTGCAGCAGTTCGCGGAACGACCCCAAGGCTTGCTCGCGGAACAGGTCGTTCTGCGCCGCCATGCGGGGGACCGACTTCACCTTGGCGTACGACGTGGCGAAGTGGTTGTGCCAGTGGAGCGTCAGCTTCTCGACGACGGGATTCGCCGAGTGGAGCATGCGGTAATGCCACCACGTCTTCAGCGGGCCGATTTCACTGGTGGCGTACGCCGCCGCGCGGAGTGCCTGTTCGGTCCGCCGGAACGATTCCGACTCGGGATGCGGAGTGAGCAATCGATCGAGGGTCGCATCGAGGCCGTCACGGACCGCGCGCTCGAGTTCGGCGGGGTGGACGCCGAATTGCAACCGGCTGAGCAGATGGACGGCGTCGGCGGGGGAGAAGAGGGTCATCGCGGGCTCCGGGGCGAAGGGACGCGCTCCCCTGCGGGTCGCGGCGAAACGGTGGCGATGGACTCGGCGACGGTCAACTCCGATTCGACGTCACTTCCAGCCCCCTTCGAGGGTGAGCTCGACGCCGTCGTCGGTGACGTCGGTCGTGAGGGTGACCGGCGTCAGACGGCGCAGCAGCTCGACCAGCCGTTCCAGCTCGCCCGCGGCCTGTTCGAGGGTCTTGCCGCTCTGCACTCCCTGCGCCGTCACCAGCGCCCGGTTCGCCTCGAGCAGGACGCCGCCGATGACGGGATCGAGCGTGAACTCGAAGTTTCGCGCGGCGGATTCGGCCCGCGCCGCGGCGGGCTGTTGCAGGTTGTCGACCAGATCGCGACAGAGCTCGAGCGAGGTCGCGGCGATGAACTTCCGGCCGACGAGCGCCGCCGCCGGCTGGTAATTGAAGATCGCGGGGAGTTCGTCCCCCTTCGGCTTGTCGAGGTACTTGGCGAACGTGAGTTGGACCCCGGCATGCGATTCCGAACTCATCACCCACGGCTGCCGACCATCCTTCCCCGCCTCGATGTTGGTGATGGTGCCGAGCGTCTGGAAGAAAAGCTGAAAGATGTCGGCCCCGCGCTGGGGATCGTTGAAGTCGAGAATCACCGCGAACGCCGGAAGCTGCATTCCCGGACGACCATCGAGATGGGGATAGGTCTGCTCGGCGGCGACGATCGACAGCGGCGTGTTGAGGAGCGCGAGGACATCCTCCGCGAAGTCCTTCCCGGGCATGAACGTGCTCAGTCCGGTCTCGAACTTGTCGTACTCGGGGAGCACTTTCGCTTCGAGCAAGTCATCCCGCCGGCGGTACCACTCGGCCCATTCGCGACACAACGTGAACCCGGCGAGCTGCCGCGGGACTTGCGGCGTCAACCCGGTCGCGGGTTGAGTGGCGAGCATCGTTTGATGCGGTCCATCGACCGCGGCGCGGCCCACGGGGGTGTGGACCTTGAGTTGATAGCCGTCGGGACGGATCGACAGGTCGCCGTGAATCGCGTGAGTCAGGGCGACGACCTCAAGCAACCCACCGAGCAACAGCGAGCCCAGCGGGTTATCGACCTTCGCGGGGAGAATCCGTTCCCTGCCGAGTTTTTCGCGGACGGGTTGAACGTCGAAGACGGTCGACAACGTGGTGGTGTCGGCGGGAACATCCGCGACGGGGCGCGATCGCCATGCGGCTTGCGACGCCAAGGCTTCCGTCGCTTCACCATCAAGCAGCTTGTGCGTCGCGGCCCGCAAGTCCCGGGTGCTGGCGAAGACCAGCCACCGGCCATGCAGACTCGCGAACAGCTTGCCGTCCCGCGATTCGACCAGCCAGCGTTCCCCGTCCGCTTGTTCGATCAACGCCCCGTCGGCGAGCCCGATGAGGGGCGTCAGTTTCTCACGGAGATGGGGGCCGATTTCCTGATCGGCGAGATGGACCAGCAGCACGCCATCGGGCTGGCCGTCGCCGGCAGGAGGATACAGCCCCAAAACGGCGCGGTCGCCCAGAATGCGGACGGCGGCATCCCACAGATTGAGTCCGAGTTGACCCTCCAGGACCGCCCGGCCGCCGCGGAACTTGCGCCCATCATTCGAGCGGGACCACGTCTGATACTCCGCCGAATCGACGATCGCCGCCTTCAAATCCGACTCGCGGAACCGCTCGATGAGGACCCCGGCATGGGTCAACTCGGTCGAGGCAAACGCCCCGGCGGGAAGTTTGGCGGTGAGGGACTCGGCGGCGGCCTGATTGACCACCGAGACCAGCGCCGCGACGATCCAGAAGCCCCGTCGAACGGCGGACCAGCCGCGCACGGCGGAGAGCGATCGAACGATCCAAGGGTGCGACATCGAGGCGGACTCCACCACGGAGAGCGAAGGGATTCAGCGAGAGGGTCAATTCGCCCCGGCAGCTTACACCGCCGCGGCCTTCGGGCCATACCTCGCCCGACAGCTCAAGGTTTCGAGCCCAAACGGCCCGTCCGGAAGACTGAACCGGAAAAATCCGATGGCACCTTGAGACCACTCAGCGACGGGCCCACTCGGGGTCGAGGAACAGGTCGCCGACCAGCACGCTGAAGCCCGGCAACAACGTCCGGCTCGTCAGGGTCTCGGTCTCCTTCAGCATCCGCGGGGATTCGTCCGGGCTGAAGACGTGCGCATGCCGCGATTGCGGATCGAAGACCCAGACATGGCTCACCCCCCACCGCTGATAGCCCGCGATCCGGTCCGACATCCCTTCGCGGCGATCGTTGGACGAGGCGACTTCGACCACCAGGACCGGGACCGTCTCCGTCACCAGTTTGTCGAGCTCCCCCAATCCGATCGATGACGGATAGGCGACAACCGCCGGCGCGCGAACCGTCGCGGGGGTCGTCTGCAAGACCAACCCCAACTCGAAACACAGGTAGTACCCCCGCTCGGTCTTCAGGTGATGGCTGAGGGCATGCGCCAGATTGCGGACGACGTTGCCGTGCCGTTCATCCGGCGGGCTGAGCCGCACCAGCCGGCCGCGGACCAGTTCGATCCAGCGATCACCCTCTTCGAGCCGCGCGAGATAGTCCGCGGCGGTGCGCACCTGGGAGTCGGACATCGCGGGAGGCTTTGAGCTGAGGGCGATGGAATTCAGGAAGCCCACCCATCGCGATGGGTGGGCTTCAATGGTCATGGTCGTGATCGTGGTCATGCGTGTCGGCGGCGTTCGTCGCCTTCGGGCCGGATCCGCCCCCGTGGGAGTGTTCGGGCTCGAGAAACCCGATCGCCCAGGACAGCACCAGCCCCACCAGCAGCGACAGCGACAGCGGAATCCGATCGTGGCTGTGGAACTCGACCTCGGGCAACAAATCGCTGAGGGCGATGCAGACGAAGACCCCCGCCGAGAAGGCGAGCGCCGCGCCGACGATCGCCCCGCCGCCGCCGAAGGAACTCAGTCCCTGATAGAAGAGGACCGCCCCGAGCGGACAGAGGCAGGCGTACCCCAGATTGACCAGCAGCCGCGACCGCGCCGACCACCCCCCCGCCGACATCAGCGACGTGATCGACAACGAATCGAGCGGCTTATGCAGGACGATCCCCAGAAACGTCCCCACGCCCGGCCACCACGCCGACGGGAGATGCAAACGATCGGCCTCCACATGCGCGGCGAGGGCGAGGCCATCGATCAGCGTATGCAACGACAAGCCCAGCGCGATGCCGATCCAACTCGCGCCGTGGACCTGTCGCCGCCCCGCCGCGCCGGCGTCGTGATCATGATCGTGGGAATGGTCGTGATCATGATCATGCCGATGGTCATGATCGTGGTCGTGTCCATGCCGATGCGTGTGTCCGGAGGCGGGCGGGCCGTCCTCGAAATGATCGTGCTGATGGAAGTGGAACATCCGCAGCAGGAAAAACATCGCGGTCAACCCGCCGAGCATCCACAAGAGGCTATGGTCGAGGGCATGGGGCCGGCCCGCGTCGCTCATCGCCGAAACGGCATGCGGGAGCTGATGGAGCAACCCCACCCCCAGCATCAACCCGCCGATCAGACTGATCAGCACTTGCAGCCGCGTATGGGTGAGCCGGATCAAGGACGGGAGGTAACCCCCCAGGCATGATGAAGCGATCACGCAGACCGCGTAGACCCACAGGATCGACGGCACGCCGGACGGGGCCGCGACGGGGCCATCGGCGGCGGCCGCCCCTGACGACAGACCGCACCACACCGCGAGACTCAGGCCGAATACAACGGGGCGGGGGATCATCAGCGGCCGGTATCCGTCAAACAGACTGGGGGAAGCCCAGGGAACGCTTTCCCTGGGCTTCCGAGGGAATCACAGCCCCAACAACGTCTTCGCCGCGGCGACCACGGCGGCGGACGAAATCCCGAAGTGGGCCATCACGTCCTTCAGAGGGGCCGACGCGCCGAACGTCGTCATGCCGATCGCGATCCCCCGGCTGCCGATGTAGCGATCCCAGCCGAACGTCGAGCCCATTTCGATCGAGACGCGGGCCGTCACCGACGCGGGGAAGACCTGCTCGCGGTACTCGGGGTGATGTTGGCAGTAATGCTCGAAGAGCTCGGTCGACGGCAGGCTGACGACCCGCGCCGCGATCCCGGCGGCGGTCAGTTGCTCATACGCCTCAACCGCCAGCGACAACTCGGTCCCCGTGCCGATCAGAATCACGCTCGGCTTCCCGTTCGGGGCGTCGGCGAGGACATACGCCCCCTTGTGGACCCCTTCCGCCGAGGCGTACTTGGCCCGATCGAGCGTCGGCATCGCCTGCCGCGACAAGATGAGCGCGGCGGGCTCCTTCTTCAGCCGCATCACCGCCTTCCAGGCTTCAACCGTTTCGTTGGCGTCCCCGGGACGAATCACGACCAGCCCCGGAATCGCCCGCAGCGAGGCGATGTGCTCGATCGGCTGATGCGTCGGCCCGTCTTCGCCGACCCCCAGCGAATCGTGCGTGAAGATGAAGATCGACGGGATCTCCATGAGCGCCGCCAGCCGGATCGAGTTGCGGCAGTAGTCGCTGAAGACCAGGAAGGTCGCGCCATACGGCCGCACGCGGGTCACCGCCATCCCGTTGACGGCGGCGGCCATCGCATGCTCGCGGATCCCGAAGTGCAGGTTCCGCCCACCGGGCGTTTTCGCCTGGAAACTATCGGACCCCTTGATGAGAGTTTTGGTCGACGGGGCGAGGTCGGCGGAACCCCCGATCAACCACGGGACGTTCTTGGCGATCGCGTTCAGGACTTCGCCGCCGCTGTCGCGACTCGCCTTCCCCTTGGGATCGGCGGGATAGCTGGGCAACCCGGCGTCCCACCCGGCGGGAAGCTCCCGACGCTGGATCAGTTCCAATTCGGCGGCGAGTTGTGGATGGGCGGTTTTGTACTTGGCGAAAAGCGTCTGCCACTCGGCGTGCGCTTTGGCGCCCCGCGCGCCGATCCCTTGTTGGAAGTGCCGCGGCACCCCCTCGGGGATGTAGAACTTCTGATCGGGCGGGAAGCCGTAGACTTCCTTCGTCAGCTTGATCTCGTCATCCCCCAGCGGCTCCCCGTGCGCGCCGTGCGTGTCCTGCTTGTTTGGCGATCCCCAGGCGATATGGCTTTGGACGATGATCAGCGTCGGCGCGTCGGTCTGCTTCAGGAACGTCTGATACGCCCCTTCCAGCGCCGCGAGATCATTCCCGTCGGCGACATGCAGCACATGCCATCCATACGCCTTGAACCGCGCGGCGACATCCTCCGTCATCGACAGGTCGGTGTGCCCTTCGATCGTGATCTGGTTCGAGTCGTACATCCAGCAGAGGTTCGACAGCTTGAGGTGCCCGGCGAGCGAAGCCGCTTCCGCCGAGATCCCTTCCTGCATGCAGCCGTCGCCGGCGAAGGCGTAGACGTTGTAGTTGAAGAGCTCGAAGCCGGGCTGGTTGTAACGGGCCGCGAGCCACTTCCCGGCGATCGCCATGCCGACCGTGTTGGCGACCCCTTGCCCGAGCGGGCCGGTGGTCGTTTCCACGCCGCCCGTGAAGCGATATTCGGGGTGGCCGGGGGTGCGACTATGGAGCTGCCGGAAGCGCTTGATCTCATCGAGACTGACCGCGGGCTCGTCCTTGACCTCCTGCTCATCGACGACGTGCTTGACCCCCGCGAGATGCAGCAGCGAGTAGATCAGCATCGAGGCATGCCCCGCCGACAGGACGAACCGATCGCGGTTCGGCCAGATGGGGTCGGCCGGGTCGTACTTCAGAATCCGGTTCCACAGGACATACGCGTTGGGGGCCATCCCCATGGGAGAGCCGGGGTGTCCCGATTTGGCCTGTTGGACGCCATCCATCGACAGGGTGCGGATGGTGTTGATGGCAAGCTGTTCGATGGACGACTGACCGGCGGAGGCCATGGCGCGGGGTTCCGTTCTTTAAGTCGCTATCTGAATGGGGGTGATTGTCTGGCGGGTGCATGCCGTGCCGGGCAGGCAGACTTCGACGACCCCCGAATTCCCGGCGAGGGGTCCGGCGGGGCGCAGACCCTCAGTCGTCACCCGACGGTCGGCACGGCGGGAACAGCATAACGTCTCGTCTGTCCCCCCACCACGTCGGCACCAAGCTGTCAGTGGATGACTGGCGTGCGCGAAATCGAGAAGCCCTGAGTCGTTCCGAATGGGGCGCTGGCAGAGAATCCGTTTTTCATTACAAACTGATCTTGACTCGCGTGCGCCAGTATAGAGAATACCGGTTGTCGCAACCTGGACGAGTTTAGCGAAGATACGCTTCATGACTGAAGCCATAAGACTGCCCATGTCAGGTTGTGGCAGGCTACCGGGCGGTTTTTGATGAGCTGATCCAAGCAAGGACGCGGCCCGCTGCGGGTCGAGATGCAACCGCATCTCTGGTGATTGCGCAGAAGGTACTGGATCAACCAGCGCCTCCTGTGCGCGTACCAGAGATGCGGTTTTTGTTTTTCCTCTGCAGAACGCAGAGTGGCTAAAGGAGTCCGCATGATGCGGCGACAGATGGATCGATCACACAAATAGACAAGGCCCGAATCAGCATTAGCGGTGCTGACCGGGCCTTGACGCGTTTCGAGGCAACCAACTGACCGTCGTCCCCTAACCGGCAAGAAAGGAGGGTATTCGTCGTGCTGGTGGCTCCCACGCGTAAAATTGCATTCTCTGCCATACGGCGGCAGTGAGCGGAAATGCCCAAACTACAGGCGACTTGGGGAAACGCTTGTCGGCAGACTCACCCATGATCGCAGCCTCAAACGATTGACGCTGAAGGCAGCAGTCTGCGTCTCCAGTGTCTCCTTAGATCATCCTAACACGACTAGCCAGCGTCAAGCGGGCATTCAGCAAGAAGGGTCCAAATCTATGTATTTCTATCTCTGGAAGAGCGCTAACGATAACCAGTGGTACTTCGTCTTGCGGGCGTTGAACCATCAGACCATCGTGACGTCTGAGGGCTACGCCAGCAAGCAAGCTGCCAAGAACGGGATCGCACTCGTTCAATCCAGCAGTCACGCGCCGACTTACGAAGCCTCGTAAGTCTCGTCGCTAGGCTCAACGTCGATCCTCTCGACGTGTGATGGCGGACCATAACTCCATCGCACGTCCGAGAGGATCTTTTGAATACGGCGGAGTTGAGTTGCAACGCGAGGATTGATGTTGGCAAACATAACATCAACGAACTGCGGGATCGTCCTCTCCAGTTCGGCTAAGTCGTCCTCGGCAATCCGGTACATCTTCGACATGCAAGCATCCCTGCTTTCCACATCCGCAATTCAGTCTTCGTAGCCTCAAGACACCACCCACGATCCCGCCAGTGGATCTTGACTCGTTGGGCAGCAGTGGCTGTTTGTAGCAGATCGTGATCATCCACGAGAACATGAGTCTGCATGATTTTTCCTTACGTGCAAGGGCATAACGCTTTGGGTTCGCGGCCCCCGGCGACTCGACGGGGGCTATGAGTTCCGTAGCGTGCGAAGGGCGCGCTGGACGAGCGCCGCGGACAACGGATGACGCCGGTCTTTTCCCCGCTCGCGAACGAACGAGATGCTCGCCTGCGGAGATCAAGGACCTTCGCCAAGCCGGCGCGCAAGCCCGCCCCGAAATTCGCCTAGAGCCGACGTCGAACGGCCCATTCGCTGAAGTCTGGTGACGGCCGGGACGATCGACCGGCTGTCCGACCAAGGCCACAACGTCGGTGGGTGGCTTGGCGAGCCGGGAGCGGAGGGCGATCCCGTTGGTTCCCCGAAAGGGCTGGGAATCCCGCGGGCGGGCATCCGATCATGGGATCCGCCCGGTCGACCCCCTCGTTGGTCGAACTCATCGGACGGAACGACCCGCAGCGCGGCGGAAGCGGGGGTCAACGGCGTGAAGCGCGGTCGCGGGCCGGTCCCCGGTCGTGTCGCGTCAGGAGTCGACTCTCGTTCCTGCATCCGGGAGCGCAATTCCTGGATGTTGTCGACCTCCCCGACCGCCAGATAAACATCACGGCCATCCAGCCGGCCCACCAGCAGCGGCGTATTCAGCGGGTAGCGGCCCGAGGGAATGGTGACGCTCAACCGGGAGTAGTCTTGAATGCCCGGCACGGTGCGATGATCGCGGTGATCGCCGAGGATTGTCTTCAGCCGTTGCTCTTTGGCGGCGAAGACCGTACTGCAGAAGAGAAACAGTTCTCCCCGGCGTTCATCCTCGGCGTACCAAGTATGGCGCGTCGGCAACGGAAGGGCGTTCCATTCATGGGCGATTCCCGGAGACCAGAAGACATAAAACTGCCGTTTGGTCGTTTCGAGTCGTAACCGCACCACGAGGTCTTCGCTGGTCTCGTAGAGCGCGTCGACCCGCAAGTCGAACTCGTCCGCCGGCAGGCCCATCGCATGGCGCGCGAAGAGCGCTCCGACGCCGAAGCAGCACAGGAACCCGATCGCCGCCTTGATCCACCCCGCGCCGGTTGTGCCGGGAGCATCGCCGGATCCCTCGCGGACGGATTCCGTAAGGGGGGCTTGGTGAGTCGGCGGCGGAGTCGCCGGGGTGACAAGTTGATCCGACTCCGGGAGCACGATCGACATGGCGCGGACTCCGTGCGGTCGCGAAGCGCGCGGACCGTAGGCCCGCCGATCGAAACGAGGATTGCCGGGTGACGGGGATGGACTGGCCCGTCGGGTGCGAACACCGGGTGTCGATGCCACGGGCGGTCACCTTGGACCGCCCATGCGATCGCTTACGACTGTGACCAGCGGTCCAAAGACTCGCCCCACGGCCTGGGAACCGCCGCGGAGTTGCTCGCCGAGTTGCCGCGTTTCTTGGCCCCTCGGCGTGTCGCCGGGGGCCGTCGAGACACAACCCACCAACCGCCCCCGCCGTGACGCATTCAGAGGCCACGGCGGGGCGGGATCAACAAGGTGGGGACTCGCCCACAATGTCGATGACTACCTCGGCTGTGGGCTCGAATTGGGCTGCGGGTTCGAGGACGGGAGCGCCGGGACTGTCGTCAGGATGCGGGACCCGGGATTGTTCGGCAGGAACTCCACGCCATAGCGATTGTTGGCTCGACGTTCTTCCTCGGTAAGATCCCATCCCAGCCCGCTCGCCGTCCGCAGCAATTCGAGGACGCGCGCGTCGACGATGTTGTTGCGCGCGCGGGTCCGCTCACCGTGAAGTTTGCGGAGTCGGTCAAGCTCCGTCTCCATCTGCTTGAGTTGCGCCTCGCGGGCTTGTTGCCGTTCGTCGAACTCCTTCTCCAGCAGCCCTTTCAACGACTCCTTCGCGCGAGTTTTGTCATCCTCGGTTTCCGCGGCGGCGTACTCGGCCATGATCCGCGAAATCTCCGCCGTGCGGCCGGACCACGGTCCGGTCACCGTGTGACGTAACGTACCGTCCTGAAACAGAACGGCGTTCACTCCGGGGGGGGGAGGCGTGGGGATCGGTTGGCTCGGGGGGGCCAGCAGCACGTTCACGGCCGGCGGAGCCACGGACGGCGACGCGGTCGCCGGGGCCGCATCAGACGGCGGCCCCTGGGCGATCATCGAATCGGTCGCATACAGCGCGGTGATAATGGCCGCTCCCGCGAGCAGCCCGGAACGAATCAGCGTGCGGGTCGACATGGGACATGGTCCTTGAACAGGGAAGGGGGAAGGTTACGGTGTGATCGTGGGCTTCGCCGTCATCGGCTCAAGCTGGTCCAGGGAGCGCCCGAACGCTTCGATGTCGGCACGCAGCCGTTGCAGATCGTCGTCGGGATCCCGCAGGTTCGCGGGGACCGTGTGCAGCGAGGTCTTGTAACGCTCGATTCGGGTTGCCAACGCGGTCACGCCCGCATCCAGCGACATGCCCGGCGGCTCGATGAACGGAAGGTTGGTCGTAGTCGGTCCGGGTGAGGTCGCCGGACGGGGTGTCGAACGAATCTCGGGCACGGTCTCCGAGGTCGCCGCGGCCGCAGGTCCCTCCACGACTTTCGGCCCCGCGACGGTGTGTGGTGTCCACGCGACCGACTCCCCCGCATCCGGTACGGTCGACATGGAAGGGAACGAGACCGCCACGCCCCCGACCGCCACCAGCAACGCGACCGCCACACCACCGGCGATCCAGCGTCGATGGCGCTTCGCCGGTCGCCAGGAACGGGATGGCACCGGACTCGTCAACGGCGCTTGGGCATGCGCCAGCTCATCCCGCAACATCGCGGCGACTTCCGCGGCGGTCTGAAACCGTGCTTGGGGGTCTTTCCGCAACAGCTTGAAGACGAACTCCTCCAGCCAATCCGGAATCCGCGGCGCTTGCTCGCGAATCGAGCGCGGCGCGTCGTTCAGCACGCGCTGCATCACGCCAAACACCGTATCGGCCCGGAACGGCGAGTGGCCCGTGCACAACGCATACAGCACCGCCCCCAGACTGAACAGGTCCGACCGGGCATCGCACGACTCCCCCCGACATTGCTCCGGCGCCATGAACTGCGGCGTGCCGACGACGCCGCTCGAATGACTGGCGGTGACTTCCCCCATCACGCGGACGAGGCCGAAGTCGGCGACGCGGACCCGTTCCGTCCCGCGATCGAGCAGAATGTTGTCGGGCTTGATGTCGCGATGCACCAGCCCCTGGGCATGCGCGACGGCGAGCGCCTCCGCAATTTGGACGCCGATCCGCAAGACCGTGACGACGTCCATCGGGCCGGCGTCGCGCAGCCGGCGGCCCAATGTCCCCCCGGGCAGGTACTCCATCACGAAGTACGGCAACCCGCGATGTTCGTCGACCTCGAAGATCGCCACCAGATTTTCATGCGCGACCGAGGCCATCGCCTTCGCTTCACGGAAGAACCGCTCGTGCGCCGCGCCGATCGTCGCGAACTCCGGAGCGAGCAGCTTGATGGCGACGTTTCGATGCAGCGAGCGGTCGAAGCCCTTAAGGACGATCCCCGCGCCCCCCCGACCGATCACGCCGACGATCTCGTAATGCCCGACCCGCCCCAGAAAGGCGGGATCCTCCGTCGGGGCGAGATAGGTCGTGATCTGCGTCGACCATGGCGGGATTGTCTCTCTTGTGGTCGACTCCGCGACCAATTCCGCGACGTCGGGCCCACTCAGGAATTCCCGGGCTGCCGTCCAATCGTCGTCACTGCCGACCGCCTGCTCCAATCGCTGTCGACACGTTTCGCACGTGTCAAGATGCGCCTCGAAGGTCGCTTGCGTCCCGGCGTCGAGTCCACCCGCGACGAACGAATCGATCCAACGTGGCTCACAGCGCAACAGTTTCATGGTTCGACCCTCGACAGTTGCGCCACCAGCTCTTTGACCCGCCCCATCACCCGGCACTTGGCGGTGTAGACGCTGCCGATCCGCAACCCCAACGTCGTCGCGACATCCGCCGGCGGCCGCCCCTCGACGGCGGTGCGCCGAAACGCCTCCCAAGTCACTTCCGCGACTTCACTGCGTACGATCTCCGCCGCCCACGCGAACGCCCAGCGCTCCCAATCTTGCCGGTCCGCGTCACCGTCGGCGGACAGCTCCAGCGCCGGTTCCGCCCGCGCGGCGATCTCATCGACCGGTTCCGCGTCTTGAACCCCGCCGCGGAGCCGCGTCCGCAGGCAATCCGCGGTGATGTTGTGCGTGGTCCGCATCAGCCAGGCCCGAAAGGCACCGACCTGCGGCCCCGGTTGCCAGACCGCCGCTTTCGCGTAGACCGCCACCAGCACCTGCTGCACCACGTCCCGGGCATCGGAATCTTGCAGCCCCCGCCGCCGGGCATGGCGGTAAACGCCGGCCTCATACACCGCGAGAAACTCCCGCCACGCCGCCTCATCCTCGCGCCGGCCCAGCCGCAACAGCAGGCTGTGACGAGTGTTGGGCAACGGCGACAAAGCGGACGCCTGACTCACGAATACGACTTCCCGAAGGGTGAAGCGACTCGCAAGGAACTCGGCGGACCCCGGCGATTCTTACACTCCGCCGCCGATTTTCCTCGATGACGCATCATAACTGCCGAGCGGATTGAGGGTTGGGGAAAAGGCTTCGCACCGCATGGGGCAGGCCGGGTCCACCCGTCGCTCGCACGAAATCGTCCGTGAATCGAGACCTCAAGCGTCCCCCGGCACCTCACCGTGTGGTATGACACACGTGGAGATGCCGGGGTCATCCTGCATCGCCATTCACGGATGATCGACGGTATCCGGCAGGTGCATCCCGATGTCCCTCGACCGTTCCTTGATCCGTCCATGGCAGTTCCGCCTGGATGCGGAAACGGCCCATCATGGGACGGTCGAGGCGTGTCGCTGGTTGGGGGCCGTGCCCGGTCTCACGATGGTGACGCGCCAACTGTTGGAAGTACGTGATCCGCGGTTGGTGACGGAGGTCGCGGGGCTGCGCTTCGAGAATCCGATCGGACTCGCCGCCGGCTGGGACAAAAGTGGTCGCGCGCTCCGCATGCTCAACGCCTTGGGGTACCGTGGCCGTAATGTCATAGTCGGCGGCGGTGGGATTTTCACCACGGAGGAGGCCTGGCGAAAAATTCGGTTAAGGGCCTCGCTGGTGCAGCTTGACACCCCTTTGGTCGATGAGGGACCAAGCCTTGTTCCACGGATCTGCCGCGACCTTGCACGGCGGTTGGAACGGGATGGTTTCCGCTCGGTCGCGGATGCCGTCGGGACCGCCGACCATTAGAATTGGAACGTCTCCCGTCTTCTGCCGGAACACCTCGATGCGTCATCACCTGCGGCTCGTCTGGTGCCTGATCGTCACCTCCAATCTGACCATGGCGACTGAGCCCCGGATGCTGATCGTCGTCGGGCCGAGCAAGCATCCGCCCGGTTCGCACGAGGTCGCCGCGGGAGGCCGGCTGCTGAAGCATTGTCTGGAGACCGCGAGCAACCTCCCGGAACGTCGCGTTGAACTGGTCACGGGCTGGCCCGATCAGGCTCAACGCGACGCCGCCGACACCGTCGTCTTTCTCGGCGACACCTTTCCGGCCAATCGGCTCCCGAACGCGTCACAGAACCTGGCCGACCTCGATGTGATGATGCAACGGGGTTGCGGCCTGGTCTGCATTCACTACGCCACCGGTTTGCTCGGCGAGGACGTCACCCCCCTGGGCGACCACCCGTTGCTCCGCTGGGTCGGCGGGTACTTCGCCAATCGCTCCTGCCCGCACCATGAATCGATCGCCAAAATCTTTCCCGCGGCGACCATCACTCCCGCCGCACCCGAGCATCCCATTTCTCGCGGCTGGCGCGAGTTCACGGTGCATGACGAACCCTACTATCGGAACTACTTCGGGCCGGAGGCCGAACCCGCGGCGAACGTCACCGTGCTCGCGACTTCGATGCTGCCCCCGGAAGCGCCGCAAAGCGAAGCGGTGGCGTGGTGCATCGAACGACCCGACCACGGACGCGGCTTCGCGATCGTCATGCCGCATTTCTATCAGAACTGGGGCGATGACGAATTGCGTCGGTTCATCCTGAACGGCATCGCATGGTCCGCGAAACTCGAAATCCCCGCCGACGGCGTCGCGACCAAAACTCCGAGTCTCGCCGACTTCGCCCCGGAGTCGGTCGAACCAAAACCCGTCCCGCCCCGCAAGCGTCAGTGAGCCGTAGCCAGACAGAATCGGTGATAGCACGCGACGGCGCGACGCAGTTCCTCCAGCGAGAGCCATTCATCCTTGGTGTGGGCCTGCGCGATGTCGCCCGGGCCGAAGACCACGGCGGGGACCCCCGCGGCCGCGAACCGTGAGGCGTGCGTCCCGTAGGCCACGCCGATTTTCTCGTGTCGCCCGGCGATCGGTTCGATCGCTTTGAGGAGCCGATCGGCCCAGCCGTGATTCAACTCGTCCCCCAGCGGCGGGCTGTTGATGAAGGCCGGCTCGTGCTCGACGGCGAACGGGAGCCGCGCCCGCAGGTACTCCGTCACGTCGGGAATCACCTGGTGGGGATCTTCCCCCGGCAAGACGCGGCGATCGAGCTCGATCGTGCAGCGATCGGGGACCGCGTTGACGCTGATTCCGCCGGTGATGATCCCGACGCTCAAGGTCGCCGTGCCGCACAGCGGATGGGCGGGCCGCGATGTCGGCAGCGCGAGGGCATACTGCTCGAGGTGTTGCAGGACCAGCCCCATCCGGTAGATCGCGTTGACGCCGTCCTGCGGCCGCGAACTGTGACACGCGCGGCCGGTCGTCGAAATCCGCCAGCGGACCGCGCCGCGATGCGCGACCACGGCGTCGTGCATGGTCGGTTCAGCGACGATCGCGATGTCAGGTCGCTCGGGCAGCAGGCGATAGCGTGTGTGGCCGGGCGACCACGAATCACACAAATGGTCGATCCCCAGGCTGGTCGCCTCTTCGTCACAGGTGAAGGTGCAGACGACCGTCGGCCGCGGGTCGGGGCGTTCCGCCACCAACCTGGCGAAGGCGGTCAGCATCGCGGCGAGGCCCCCTTTGATGTCGCACGAGCCGCGGCCGAACAGTTTGCCGTCGCGAATCTGCGGATCGAATGGCGGGATCACCATGCCGTCGACGGGGACGGTGTCTTGATGGGCGTCGAGGACGATGGTGGGTTGTCCCGCGGTCCCCTCCAGCCGCGCCAGGACGTTGGCCCGACCGGGGGCGATCTCGACCCGTTCCCAGGGGACGCCGAGCGCGGTCAGTTCGGCGACGAGAAAATCCGACAGCCGCGCTTCGAGAAATTCGGGCCCCGCGACCGGTCGGCCCATCGGATTGACGCTGGGAATCCGCACCAGCTCCGCCAACAACTCGACCACGTCCCGCATGGCAGTCCTGACCTCGATCGTGGAATATTTTGCGTCGTTAGCTTCCGAGAATCCCCTGGCGACTGCAACCACGCCGTCCGAGCCGTAAGCGTGAGCGCCCGGAGTCTTTCAGGTCACGCTCCGGGCGCTGACGCTTCCGGCTCGGGAATCGCGGGACCCCTGTGCGGGTTCGCCGGATCGCCTAAGATGGACTCGATCGGGCGCATGCCCCGCGATCTTCGCCTACTCTTTCCTCAGGATCCCCCGCGATGTCGGCCACTGTTCCCGCCGTCGGTACCAAAGCCCCCACGTTCGACCTCCCCGCGCATCCCGCCGGCCGGATCAAGCTGAGCCAGTTCAAGGGGAAGCAGAACGTCGTCCTTTACTTCTATCCCAAGGACGACACGCCCGGCTGTACGACGGAAGCGTGCGAGTTTCGCGATCAGCTTGAGACCTTCGACGACGGCGAGACCGCCGTGCTGGGGGTCAGTTGCGATTCGGTGGCGTCGCACGAGAAGTTCGCCAAGAAACACGGGCTGACGTTTCCGCTGCTCTCGGACGAGGATCACGCCGTCGCCGAGAAGTATGGCGTGTGGGTCGAGAAGAACATGTACGGGAAGAAGTCGATGGGAGTGCAACGGGCGACCTTCCTGATCGACAAACAAGGCAAACTGGCCGCCGTCTGGCCGAAAGTGAAGGTGGACGGCCACGTGGCCGACGTCGCCGCGAAACTGGCCGAGCTTGAGGCGTAAAGGGGAACCACTCCAGACAGCTCAGAGGGACTGCCGGAGCCTGTTTTTCGTGTGCCATCGGCTTCGCCGGTGCGCGGTGAGTTGGCCGACGGTGGCGCGATCGCACGGGCGAAGCCGGTGGCACACGCTCGGAATCGACGATCGATGAAGCATCAGCCCGCTCCGTCGCGAACGTCGCTCGAATCCGGCTATACTCATCGCACCATCGCCGTCGCGAGCCGCCGCGCGGAATGGTTTCCTGGCGGACATTCCGCGTGCCGGCTTCCGAACCCCCCGTGACCCGCGCGAGCCTCGTTCTGCGGTTGCGTGATCCCGCCGATCATGCCGCCTGGCGGGATTTCGTCGACATCTATGGCCCGCTGATCTACGGGTTCGCCCGCAAACGGGGGTTGCAGGACGCCGACGCCGCCGACCTGATGCAGGACGTCCTCCGCTCGGTGAACGGCGCGATCGGTCGACTCGATTACGACCGTAAGCAGGGGACCTTTCTCGGCTGGATCTTCACGATCACCCGGAACAAGGTTTTCAATCACCTGTCGGCCCGGAAAGGCAAGGCCCGCGGCACGGGCGATTCCGGCGCGCAGGCCCTCCTCGCCGAACACCCCGATGACGAGCCCGGCCTCGACGCTGCGTGGGAGCTCGATTACCGCCGCCAGGTGACCGCGCACGCCTTGCAGGCGCTGCGCGGCGAGTTCCAACCCAAGACGTGGGAAGCCTTTTGGCGGACGGCGGTCGACGGGGTCGGGGCCCAAGAGGTCGCCAAGCTGTTAGGAATGTCCGCCGGGGCGGTATATGTCGCCAAGAGCCGCGTCCTCGCCCGGCTGAAGGAAGAGGTTCAACGTCGCCTGGCCGAAGAAGACGTCGAGGCGTAATCCCCCATGCCCTACTCCCTCATCACCGCCTGCCCCCCCAAGGAAGAACTCCAAGGGCTCCTCGACGCGCGGCTCCCGGAAGACCAGCAAACGCTGATCGTGCGGCATCTGGATGAATGCCCCGCCTGTCAACGACGCCTCGAAGGGATGGCGGTCGCCGAGTCGGCCGTCATCGAGCTCTGCCAAGGGGTCGATCACGATCGGCCCGATGCGAAGTCGGCCTATTGGTCCGCCGCCGAACAACTCAAAGAGAATCTCCGCGAAACGGTGGTCCCCGGTCGTAAGTCGAACCCGTCGACCGTGTCGTCCTCGGGAGAGATCAAACTCGATTTTCTCGCCCCCGCGACCGACCCCGCTTACCTCGGTCGGCTCGGCCATTTCGAGATCGCCCGCATGATCGGCCATGGGGGGATGGGGATTGTCCTCGAAGCCTACGATTCGCATCTCCATCGGACCGTCGCCGTCAAAGTCTTGTCGCCCGATTTGGCGGGGGACGAAATCGCCCGGCAGCGGTTCTGTCGCGAGGCTCGCGCCGCCGCCGCGATCACTCATGAGCATGTCGTCGCGGTCCATCAGGTCGAGCGGACCCCCGACACCGATCTCCCCTATCTGGTGATGCAGCTCATCCAGGGGGAAACGTTGGAGACCCGGCTGTCGCGTGAGGGGCGGCTGCCGCTGCCGACCATTTTGCGGATCGGCATGCAGGTCGCCGCCGGCCTCGCCGCCGCGCACTCCGAAGGGCTGATCCATCGCGACGTGAAGCCGGGGAACATCCTGCTCGAACAGCAGACGAACCGCGTGAAGCTGACCGACTTCGGCCTCGCGCGGTGCATTGAGGACGTGAAGATCACGCGGACGGGCTTCGTCACGGGGACGCCGCTCTACATGGCTCCCGAACAGGCGCTGGGGAACGATATCGACGAACGCGCCGACCTCTTCAGTCTGGGGGCCGTCCTCTACGAGATGGCGGCGGGCGAGCCCCCCTTCACGGGGAATACGCCCCTCGCGGTCCTCAAGCAGATCACCGACAGCCCGGCCCGACCGGTCCGCGCGCTCAACCCCGAGATCCCCGGTTGGCTCAACGACCTCATTCAACAGCTCCTCGCCAAACGGCCCGACCAACGCCCGATCTCGGCGAGCGTGGTCGCCCAGCAACTCGCCGATCGCCTGTCGGTCTTCGAACCCGTCTCGCCGTTGCAGGTCCCCGCCGTCCATACCAGCGGGGCTTGCGAAACGGCGAAGCGGCAGCACGCCCGCGCCCGGGTCTTTTCGTTGGTGACCGGCGTCCTGTTGGGGGGCGTCCTCATGGGACTCGCCGTCATCCCCTTTCTGAGTCGATCCAAACCCGCCGCGACCACCACCGCGGACCCCATCGGCCCGCCCGCCATCATGACGCTGACCGGCAACGCGGGACCGGTCTGGTCGATCAGCTTCGCCCCCGACGGCCGCACGTTGGCGATGGGAATCGACGACGGCTCCCTTAAGTTGTGGGATGTCGACAGCGGGGAATTGCGTTCGACCTTGCGGGTTCACACCGGCCCCGTCTGGGCGACCGCGTGGTCGGCGTCGGGCAAACTCCTCGCCACCGGCCACGATGACGGCTCGATCCATCTCTGGGACGTCGCCACCGAGACCAAACTGCAAACCTTGAAGGCCGCGGGCCCGGTGCGCAGCCTAGCCTGCAGACCGCCCGGCACGACCCTGATCCGTTCCTCGGTGTCGGGATGCGCGACCC
>CAYRVS010000005.1:49786-76261 GCA_964427725.1 uncultured Planctomycetaceae bacterium
AAGGCCGCGGGCCCGGTCCGCAGTCTCGCCTTCAGCCCCCTCGGGTCGACCCTCGCGATCGGCGGCCGGACGGGCGAGGTCTCGTTATGGAACGCCGAAACGGGCGAACCGCTCGTCACCACCGAAGGGCATGGGCAGATGGTGGTCGTCGATGTCGAGTTCTCGCCCGACGGCAAAACGCTGGGAACGGCGAGCGGCGATAAAACCGCCCGGCTGTGGAACGTCGAAACCGGCCGCGAACGTGCCCGGCTGGAAGGGCACAACGGCGGCGTCTACTCGATCGCCTTCTCACATGAGGGCCAACTCGTCGCGACCGGCGGCTGGGACAAAACGATCCGCCTCTGGGAGACCGCGTCGGGTTCGCCGCAGGGGACGCTGGAGGGTCACGATTCCGACGTCTGGGCCGTCGCCTTCGCCCGCGACCAGCCGCTGCTCGCGTCGGTGGGGGAAGACCGGACGGTCCATCTGTGGAACGTCACGACGAAGACGCCGTTGCCCATCCGTACGGGTCACACGGGGACCGTCTACGCCGCCGTCTTTTCGTCACGCGGCCAACTCGCCACCGCCGGTCGCGACGGCACGGCGCGCGTGTGGGATGTGGACTAATCGCGGCGGGCGAACCCACCGAGGACTCCGCGGATTCCACCCTTTCCCGGTCGTCATCGTCACGCCTTGAGACTACATCCGGTCCTACCGGTCGCGATCCCCGCAATCACCCCCACAGCGCGCGGGCTTCCTCCATCCCGGGCGCGGGGTGGCCATACTCGCTCGCGGTAACCCGCGCAAGGGCCACCAGATGTCGCCAGCGGAACGCGGGCCGGGTCGTGGCGAATTCCTCGCGGACCGTGCCGTAGAACTTTTCCGCATGCAGCGCGCCGTCTTCGCTGATGGCGTATCGCCGCAGCAGATCAAACACGGGCGCGGCATTGAACCCGAGCTCGCCATACCGGTGAACCAGCGCCGCCGCGCGCGCCTGCAGATTGTGACGAATCGCCTCGTCGGTCTGTGCGAGGAGGCTCTCGGCGGTCGACGTCGCGCTCGCGAACCGCGACGGATAATGCAGCGGATGGGCCGGCAACTGGCCGACATCGACCCGACCATACGCCACCCGATCGCGGGCCACCTGAAACGCCCCCATGATGAGACACGCGGCGGTGTTGTGGTCATCCCCGAAGCGAGCCATCGTCCGCCACGCATTCGCGCAGTCGCAGCCGTGCACGCCGATCGAATCGCCATGCACGCTCCCCATCGCCTTGCCCGGCTGCTCCTGATTGCCGTCCCGTCCGGGATCGCGCAGCACCAGTTGATTGGCCGCCAGCGTGATCGCTTCCCCCACCGTGTCGGGGGCGAACCCTTCCGCGAGCGCCGCTCCCGCCGCGTCCGCCGCCTGGTCCGGCGTCGCCGTCATCAACGTCTGAAGGAAACCCTCCACCCAGGCGTCGTCGGCGGGCTTGGTTCCCCGGGTCCAACCCCCGAGCCGATGCTGATCGAAGACCTTCGGCAACAGCACCCGGACATCGCCATATTGTGTTTGCCGGGTCCACGTCCGTTCCGCCTTGAGACAATACCGCAACGATTGCCGCAGCAAACTATGGGCATGCTCGGGCCCGACCAAGTCGATCAGCGTGTAGGCCCGATACGGGAGCGCGACCCGATGGACTTCGTTGTCGTCTTCGACCACATGCAGCAAGTGGTTGAGCGCGTCGCGCGGGGACCCGGCGGCGATTTGGGCGAACAGCGACTCCGCGCGCTCGGCGTCCTTCGCGCGGACCGCCTCCCGTAACGCGACGCCATCCGCCGCGCCCGCGGCCGCCGCGACCGGCCCCATCGCGTCATGCCGATCGCTGCCCGATTCATGCATCCGCTGCGTGTTGCGATACAGCACCTTCAGCACGGGAAGGGGCTGCCGCTCGGGGGGCAGTTCGAGCGCCATGTCGTACGCCGGCCCCAAGGCCATCAGTGTATGGAACCCGACATAGTCCTCGCCGCCGAACGAGCGGGCGTTCGCGAGCGCCCCCGCCGCGACGAGATCCTTCAACGCCGTCCCGCTCCGCAGCGCCGCGGTCAGCGTAGCCAGCAGCCGCTCGATGGGCGTCTCCTGCATCATGGCGACCAGCGGCTCGAGCGGTCCGAACGTCAACCGGGGTGCGGGACCATCGGCGGCCCGCGCGGCGGTTAGTCCCATATCGACGGCGGTCGACCAACCGACCCCCGCGACCAGCATCCCGCGCCCCACATCGGCCAGAAAGTCACGACGCGAACGAACAGCCATGATGGACTCCTGAGGACAGCTTGCGGAGACGAGCCGAACGGCTGTGAACGGATGAGCGCCCGCGAGCATAACGCATCGGCGGTGGTCGATCCGGGAAACTTGCGGAATCGAGAGCCATTTTTTGTGACTTCGTCGAAACCGGGTGGGCCGCGCGAAACATCTGGAAGGGATCGAAGTCTTGCCAAGACGTGATCTCACCGGCCCAGGATTTCGTTCCCCGGGGCGTAAGGTTCTCGGAGTGACCGGTATCTCGGGAATGAGAGCCTTCGCACGAGACAACCGGGGCGCTTCCGGGGTTGAATCATCAACCTTGGGAAACCCTCGCGCTGCGCTCGAGCGCGAACCTCATGTTGGACGATGCGTCCTAAGATTCCGGCAACGGCGAGATTCCCCCGGGTCTCCCCCTCGGGGTCGCCGACCGGTCGAATGAAGGAATTTCGATGTCTGAAGCTCAGCAATACGAACTCGACGCGCGCCGTGAAACCGTCGCCAACCTGCTGCGCGTCCGCGCCGTGGATGCATGGGTCTCGTTCGGCCTGACCATCGTCGCGATCATCGCGGTGGTCACCGTGGTCGAACTCTTCCGGCGTTAGCGCCCGGGCACACTGCACAAGCACCGACCCGTGATCGATCCGCCAAGCCTCCGCCGGCGAGACGTTTATGGCGCGCCACATCCCTCAGACAGCCGGATCATCGCCAATCCTCGTGCCGGCGTAGCATCACGTCGTGGGCGATCCGAGGCGCGACCAAGACCGCGATTTGCTCGCCCGGTGGAATGTCGGGAGCGATAGTCCAACCGTGATCGTTCACGAAATCGCCGAGTTTGAGTCGCCGTGACTCGAAGAACCCACGGATCCGCCGCGCGGAACCAAGCCGGGTGTGGTGGGTCATGGCCGGAACACAAGATGGCGCGGGGCGTGATCGCGCGCTCGCCTTGGGCTCGCGGCTAAACGTTGGTGATGCTGGTCACTGTTCGAATGGGCCGCCTTGGACTTGTTGGGCCTGGGGTTGGTTCGGCTGGCCGTTTTGGGGTGGTTGCGGCGGCTGCTGGCGGGGTTTTTTTTGTTCCTTGAGGAGCTTGGCGAGCTTCTCCTGCACGACGTCGACCGGGATGTTGCGGTCGATCGAGAGGACCTGCAGTCTGGGCGTCTTCGGGACCGCCGCGCGGTCCAGCGTTTGGACCATCATGCGGATGTTGGCGAGCAGGCTTTCGGTCGAGGAGATGATCAGGGAGTTCGAGACCTCGTCGACGCCGATCGACAGCGCCCCCTTGAAGCGGACGGGAGCCGGGGGTTCGGAACCTTTTTTGTCCCCCCCTTCGTCGAAGCTGTCGTAAACGTAGGTGACGGTCCGTTCCTGCCGTTGCTCTTTGTTCTGGCCGTTTTGCTGCTGGAGCGCCTTGTCGTTCTCGCTGAGGAGGTCGCGGTAGACATCCTTGATCGCGTCGGCGATGACGTTCGCGTCGGAATGGACGATCTGAAAGATTTCGGTCCGGCGGAGGGCCTTCGCATCGGAGGCGACGGGTTGATCGTAGCACTCGCTCAACTCTTCGATGATCCGCAGTTGGCTGGGGTCGGCCCCCACGACAAGGATGCTGTTCGTGTCGGTATCGGCGATGAATTTCAGCTCCCGTCGGGCCGAGAGCCGCTTGGGATCCTTCTTCTGTTCGGCGGGGGGATCGTAATAGAAGTACCGGCGACCGCCCGAGGATTTATCTTCCTGCTCCTTGAAGAAGTCTTCGAGGTTCATGGCGATGCCGAAGGCCCACGACGTGTTGTGTTTGAGCTGGAAGAGCTTGTAGTCGCGGCGCGGCGGGGCAAGATCGACGAGGAGATCTTCCAGTCGATCGAGCGCAGCGGTGTCATCCGAACGCAGGATCCAGCGGCCATCGGCGCTTAACTCGACGACGACCGGCGCGCCGGGCGGACGTGGACGGCCCCCCTCTCCGGGAGGTTCGCGCTGGGCGAGTGTCGCGGGATCGGCGGCGGCCGCGGCGGAATCGTCACGCTGCGGGTCGATCACGATCGTCTCGACGACCGCGGCGGGACCGGCGGATCCGTCGGCGGGGATGGACTCCGGCAGCGCCGGCTCGGGTTTCGCGGGGGCCGGCGGCTGGATTGGCGCGTTCGTGCGGCTGACCGAGTCCTTCGTGAACCGAAAGACCGCCGGTTGCGCGGGCAGGAAGAATTGCGGGTCGAGTCGGGTCGACGTGTTGTCCTCCAGCGGGATCGGTTCGGGTTCCGCGGGGGGCTCGGCACGGGGGTGAATCTTGAGCTGCAAGGGATTGTCACCCAGCCCCGGCCAGGCGTCACGCAGCCGCTCGATGAGATACGGCGCGTCCTCGAGGGGGATGGAATCGAGCGTCCGCAGGGTGGAGGCCCGCGAGCCGGGGGGCGGGAGTTCGCCCAACTTCACCAAGAGGTTTTGAATCTCTTCGAGCTCGACGTCGTTGGCCCAGATGAGCAGGCGGTTGTGCTCGACGTCGGCGTCGACGCGGAACTTCCGTTGCGAGGTCGCTTCGGATTCGCCGCTGCCCCCGCCGCCGAACGGGTCGTAGAAGTAGTAGTTGCGGCGGGACTGCTGCGGCTTCTCCTCCCCTTCGCCCATCATGAATTGGATGGTGCCGGCGACGTAGTCGGCTTCGAGCTTGCGCAGGCGGATGACCTCGAAGCGGCGTTCGATGCCGTCGAGCTTTTCGACCATCGCCTTGATGGTGACGTGATCGGCCATCGAGGCGTACGCGATGATCGCGCGGTTCTTCTTGTCGATCCGCAGTTCGGTTTCGGGATCGAGATTTCCGACCTGGGTCAGCGTCTCGACGATCGGCTCCGGGTCGATCGAGGCGAGACGATAAATCTGCATCCGGTTGGGATTCTGCAGCAGCGAGAAGGCGGCGTCGGGACGGACGTCGAGTTGCCGAACCGCCTGTTCGACGACGGCGATCAGGTCGGGCGGGCCGTTGGCGAGGATGCTGTTCTCGCGGCGATTGACGACAAGATGAATCTCCGCCGGTTTCTGCTTCCCCGCGTTCCCCCCTTGCTGCTGTTGTTGCTGCATCATCTGCTGCATCTGCTGCTGCATCTGCATCATCCGCTGCGGGTCCATCGGGACGCTGTCCTTCTTGGGTTTCTCTTTCCCCAAGAGGCCGAGGAGCAGGTCGTACACGACGTCGGCCCGGGCGTGTTCCAACTTGAACTCGCGGACCAGCCGTTCCTGACCCGAGCCCGATTGCTCGTCGCTGAGGACGTGCCGGATCGCGAGGAGATTCGACGCGGCGTCGAGGGCTTCGATGCGGTTGGTCGCCTTCATCGACCAGATCTTGCCGTTGGGACTGAGGAGCGGCTTCAGTTCCTCGACGGTCGTCTCGGCGATGAGCCATTCCAGCTTGAACGAGGTCTTGGCGAACTCGTGCGGCTGCAACGACTGGAGGTCTTCCGGCATGACGCGCGGCACGATCGCGGGATCGAGCTTCTTGAGATTGGCGACGATCAGAATCTCGCCGCTGCGCAGCAGGGTGTAGCCCCGATCCATGAGATGCCGATTGAGGACGTCGCGAATCTCCTGGACGTTGTAACTGCGTTGGGTCCGCAGGTTGAGGTAATCGCCGGGGATCTCCTGCCAGTCGAGGCTGAGGCCCGCGATGTCGGCGTACCATTCGAGGACGTCGAGCCATTTCTGTCCGTGAAAGTTCAGCTGAACCTTGCCGTCTTCCCCCAGCTTGGCGGTGAGCTCGCGGCGCTGCTGTTCAGTGGGAGGCGACGTAGGTCGCGTGATCGGTTGCGGCCCGGCGGGTTGGCCCTCGGCTTTAGGCGCTTCTCCGGGGTTCGCACCCGGTTGTCCCGGTTGGGGTCCGCCGGGAGGTTGCCCGGGTTGACCCGGCGCGCTGCCGGGGGCCGGCATCGGTTGGCCGTTGGGACCAATGATCACCCCGCGGGGTTGCGCGGCGAGTTCCCCCGTCGGCGACAGGGCCCAGAGAGCGCATGCCGACAAGCCCGTCAGGACAAGCCGCGGTAGGCCAACACGAACCCCGAGCCGAGTGATGTGCGGCACGTCAGACATCCCGTGATGGAGACTCCGCCCCGAAGCGCCGGGCGGCACCCATAGACACGATGTCATCTTGCCGGAACGAGACCCGCATCCGCAAGAGGAATCCACCGAATTGTTCACGTTCACTCGGCGGAAAACGACGGGCGATTCGGCGAGTCAAGATACGCGGTGGTCACATGCGGCTATTTCACCACGAAATTGAGGGAGTAGCTGGTCAGCTTGCCGCTCAGTTCGTCGACCACGGTCAGCTTCAAGACATGCGGGCCGAGGGGCATCCGTTCGGGGATGCGGAATTGGTAGTTATGGAAGTAATCGCGGCGATACGTGCTGCAGAGGTCTTCCGTCGCGGGGAAATCGATCTGCTTGCGGAGCTCGCCGTTGGGGCTGAGGAGTTCGATCGTCGAGCGCAGCAGGGTCCGGTATTGGCCCTCGGGGGTCGGATCGCTTTTGAAGTTGTCGAGCTCCGCGTAGAGGAGCACCTCTTGACCGGGCGAGAACTCGTGCCGGGGAAGCTTTTCGTAGTTGCCGAAGTACTGAATCTGCCGGCAGAAGGCGACGTGTCGAATCTGCAGGTCGGCTTGTTCCTGAAGCCGACGGGTCGCGCTTTGAAGTTGGGCGATGGTTTGCGCCGCGCGTGTCGCCGCGGAGGGCATGTGCTCGGCGTCGAGGGCGTTGACCATGCCCCACAGGAGTTGCTGCCAGAACTCCTGCTCGGCGGGGGGGAGGCCCGGAATCGCGGTGAGGGCCCGTTCTTGTCGTCCCGCCATCAGATACATCAGCCGCAGGTGGACCTGCCGACGCAAGTACAACGCTTGCGCTTCCGGCGTGGTTCCCGGGGTGAGCGTCGCGACCTCACGTTCCAGATCGGCGATCGCCTGTTCGAGCGGCAACCCGCCGAGTGAACCGGGGACCATCCCCGGGGAAGAGACGGCATTCGCCTGGGTGACGCCGCTGGCGGAGCCTCCATTGCGGCCGGGGACCAAGCCCACGACGTTCTGCACGAGATTCGAGCCGAATTGCAGCGGCGCGGTGACGGGGTTGAGCCCTCCCGCCGTGTTGACCGATTCCGGTTTGGGACCGGGAGCGGGAGGCCAGGCGATGCCGGCGGGCTGTGGCGTGGTGGAGGGATCGCGTGGTGGAGTGAAAGCCGTGTTGGGCCGCGCCGAAGGCGTGGACGGCATCCCCTGCGCGACCTCGTAGTTCTGCAGGACGAGCGGTGCTCCGGGTTCGCCATGGGGAACCCGATGGACCGCATGTTCCAACGGCTGACGGGCCCCTTGAAGCTCCGCGTAGTCGGCGGCGACGACGCCAGGATCACCGGGTCGCGGCGTGTGGCCTACGGGGACGACATCGGCGTAGGGATTGGTCGCGGGGGTCCGATCGGAGGAATTCGGCCAAGTGCGGGTTGCCGCGCGGGGATCGAACGATCCCTGTCGCGTGACCATCGCTTCCAGGGGCAACGGCCGCGGCCCGTCTGTTGTGGACCCACCGACGGGGATCACGGTAGCGGGTTCGGGCAAGGCTTGGCGGGCCATGTCGAGCGACATCCGGCGGGCGCGCAGGATTTCCGGGACGAGCGCGGGATCGACGTGCTTAAGCTGCTCGAACCACTCGGCCCGTTCTTCGGGGGTGGCGTCGCGCAATTCGCGGTCGATCAGCAGCAGAGTCTCTTTGTTGAGATCCCCCTTAGGCAGGGGCCGCGCTGTGGACGTACTCGCGAGGGTCTCACCTTCGCTCGACGCCGGACTCACGGACGGAGCGGTGGGATCACCAACGGGCGGGGTCTCGGCGCGGGAGGGCTTGAAGGGGTTTTCGGCCGGGGGGGTTGTCGGTTTCGCGGCGAGCGTGGCCGTCTCGGCAGTCCCCGATTTCGGGGTGGACTCCGACTTCGCGGCGGGTTTCTCGGTCGGGGCTGGGGGTTTCTCAGCCGCCGCAACCTTCTCGCCAGACTCGGCGGGCTTGGTTTCCGGCTTGGCGGTTTGCTCGGCGACCGCGGTGGCGTTGGTCTTCCTGAAGGGGGATTGCAGCGCCCATTTCGTACTGGAGCAACCCGCCAGGCAAGTCACCAGGACGGCGATCAGACAGCGTCGGGAGCACGCGTCCATGGTGGACTCCGGGGACGATGTTGCGAAACCCACAACGGGGGCCCGTGTTTTCGCAGGCGGACGGGCGGGACGTTAATCCATTCGCCGGATCGAAGCAAGATATTTTCTCGTTAGTCCTTTCCGGAAAAGGCTTTCGGCATATTCTGCCGATCGAGAGGCGCGTGGATCCGGGAACCGCCCAGGCCGAGTCCTATGGGCCGGAATACATCGATATTATCGAAGATTTACGTAGATGGATTGTCCTGATCTATTCTCCCTGACGTGCGTACGATTCTCACGAGCGAGAGACGAACGACGTGATTCGTCTCACCCATAAGACCACCCTCGGATCAAGGACGCCGGGGGGCCTCCACAAGGAGCCGGAACCATGGACTCAACTCTGGGCACCTATCTGCTGCTGTTTCTCCTCGCCGTGACCGGGATTCCGATCCTGCTCGGCATGGCGCTCCTCGGCCGCAAACTGACCAGCGAGGCCCTCGAACGGCTGACGGTCATCTGGACCGTCTGCAAAGTCAGCCTCGTGACGACCGGGGCCTTGGTGCTCTTGTGAGCCAACGAACGGGGTCGACGTTCCTGATCCACGCGTCAGAAGGGTGACCCAGACGTCCGCGGGACGTCTGGGTCGCGGAGCGGCAAGCGGCGTTCACGAGGAACCGTTGGTGTGATGCTCTGATGACCGCGGCATCCCAAGGACCTCTTGGTTGTCTCCACGAAATTGTCTCTCCGAATGACTGTGTCTCGTATCGAACACGCGAGAGGCGAGTGCCTCTCGCAAGCAGAACGCCCAAGAGCGAGGAACTTTCTACCCGCGTGGCGCAAGCGGCAGGCAGATGTCGGTCAGCCATGCTTCCGGCGGCAACCCGGTGCAATCGTTGACGTAGATTTCGTACGGCGGCGAGTCGGCGGGGACTCGGCCACTTTGCGGCAGCCAGACGCCGTACAGCCAGCCATAGCTCTGCTCCAGCAGGTCGTAATGCCCGCGATGCCGCAGAACGGCGTAGGTTCCGCCCGGGAGGAGTTGCAGCTGGACTTCACCGGTGGGGCGGACGGTCTCGGCGACGGTGACGGCGGCGTCGGCCCGGAGTTTCTCCGGCGCGGTGACCTCGGGGTCGTCGTGATAGACCCCGAGGAACAGGCTCTGATCGTTTAAGACCCCTTGCTCTTGAGCCCACGCTTGGATGCGACCGAACGCGGGCCCCATCGTGGCGTTGCAGTACTTGCCGACGACGCGGATCCCCGCGATCCGGCGGACGGGAAACTCTTCCAGGCGGACATCGGGGAGTTGGTGAGTGACGGTGGTCATCCATTCGGCCTTTCGGGCTGAGGGAAAATGGTCCATGGTCTGATACTCCGACGGACTCACGCCGAACATCCGCCCAAAGGCCCGCGCGAAGGCCTCATGCGAGGCGTACCCCGCGGCGATCGCGACCTCGAGGACCGACGCGGGCTTATACCGCAGGGTTTGCGCCGCCCGCTCGAGGCGTAGTCGACGGACGTAATCGCCGGTACTCTCCCCCACTTGACCGCGAAAGATGCGGTGGAAGTGGTAGGTCGAATACCCGGCGACCTCGGCCAGAACCTCGAGCGACAGGTCGCCATCGAGCTCGCGCTGGATGTACCGCTGGACGTCGAGGATCCGTTGGGCGTAGTTGGTGGAGTCCGTTCGCATGAGGGAAAGATAGACTCCGTCATTCGGGGGGACTTGATCGATCTTGCGACATGCCGATTTTCGGTACGATGTCGTTCATCCGGGGAAGCTCACGTCTCATCGTGGTTGGAACACGGCGGGTGGTCGCCATCTCGTCGATGGTCTCTCATGGTGGATGTTTGATATGCCACGGGCTTCGCCGGTGCGAACCTGGTGGTTGGTTCGCCGAGAAAAGACCACTGGCGGAGCCAGTGGCACACCCCCCGTACGACACGGCAATTGATGATCATCCGCCGGTAGACCCTCTTCCGACTGCAGGATCACGGCGTGACAAAACTTCTCCCGGCGTTACGACGATCATGAAAAGCGGCTGTTTATTTTCGCTCGCATTGTTGACCGGCTTTATCCTGTTGTACCGCCCCTGGATCGCGCAAACGGTCGACAGCCCGTATGACTGGGGCGCGTCGGCGGCGCTGGGGATCGGGGCGTGGCTGTCGTTCGGCGCGCTGCTGCAAGCCTGGGCGCAAGGGAAAACGATCCGCGCGCTGCGGGCCGCGCTGGAAGGATCGCGGCCGGTCAATCGCCGCTTGACCGCCGTCGCGGGGGAGCTCCATCCGTATGGCGAGCCGATCGTCGCCCCGTTGTCGGGCCGATCTTGCGTCGTCTACGAATACGAGATCAAACGAATCGTGCCGGGCGTCGAAGGGCCAAAGCACGATCCGCTCGATTTCACCGGGATCGGCATGGCCCCCTGCGAAGTTCGTCCGGATGAAGGGGAACCGATCGCGTTGTGGGGTTACCCCGATTATCAGCAGCTTTCGCAGGAGCGTTGCGGCCCACGCGAGCGGGCGCGAGAGTTCGTCGAAGCCACGCCGTGGGAGCGGGTCAATCTTGTGACGGGGCTCGCCAAGTTGATCGGCGTGTGGACATCGGTGGCGGAGACGATTCGCCGGGATTTGCAGTTAATCAAGCCCGACGACTGCCCGTGGCTGCCGGTCCCTGACGAAACGCCCGAGGAGGCCGAGGAACGGCGACGGAACGACACGTATCAGCCGAGACTGCTGGAGCGGAGGTTGGAAGTCGGTCAGCGGGTGACGGTCCTCGGCCGCTATCACGAGGAATCGCAAGCCTTGGTCGCGGCGAAAGGGACGAACTTCAGGCCGCTGGAGCTGCGGAAACAACCGCCGGCGGATTGGCTGAAGGAGGCGCGTGACGCGCGGCGGAGCTACTTCGTAGGGGGGCTGATCGCGGCGGTCATGATTCATCTGGTCGCGGTCCTGGCGCTCACCGTCTATCGGAACTCGGAAGCGACCCAGCGCGATTGGCGAAAGGGCTTTCAGACGGCGGTGGCGGAGGTCGACGTCCTGGGGATGGAGAAATTCCTCGCGCGGGGGATCGACATCAATCAGCCGCTCGACGCCGAGGAGAACACGGCCCTGCTGTTGACCGACAAACCCTTCGTCATCCGCTGGCTGCATGACCGCGGCGCGCGGCTCGATCATCAGAACGAGGACGGTTATTCCGCCTTGATGAAGCGGACGGCGGAAGGACATCGGCTGTGCGTCGAGACGCTCATCGAACTGGGGGCCGATCTGAATCTGCGGCGGACGGGAGATGGCGCGACCGCGCTGATGATCGCCGACAATCAGGAGCGTGCGGAACTCGCGACCGTGCTGCGCGAGGCGGGCGCGCACGACGAGGTGATCTCGGCGGAACGGGGCGAGCCGCTCACGGCCGACCATCCCGCGGTGCAGGTGTGCGTGGGCTATCTGGCGGCGGTCCATGCGGAGGATCGGGCCGCGCTCAAGGCCGCCGCCGTCGAACGGATGCATGGCTATTACGACGACTTCGATTGGGGCGAATGGCAAAGCGTTCGGCCGGTGGCGCCCACGTTGGTGGAGGGGTACGTCCTGGGGGACCGCGCGACGATCACGCTGTCGGGCCCCACGCCCAAAGAGTTCACCACGCAGTGGACCTACCAGTTGGAGCTGGTCGACGGCCGTTGGCTCATCGCACGGGAACGCTGGCGCGTCGGGCCATGAGGCGGAGAAAGTGGACAGTGGGCAGCGGCCAATGGTCAGCAGACGGCCAGCGACACATATGCAGCGTGAGGATCACAAGCGATGACTTCCGCCCCTGTCCACCGTCCCCTGATCCCTGTCTCCCGAGCCCTGTCCACCAACCGCCGGCTCCGGCCGGAACGAGTGGATCACCAGCATGATCGCGCCGGTGACCAGGAAGCTGTCGGCGAAGTTGAAGATGGGCCAGTCGAACGTTTCAAAGAAGCGGAAGTAGAGGAAGTCGCGGACGCCGTAGAGGACCATGCCCCGATCGTCGGTGATGCCGTGCAGACCCAAGCGATCGTACAGATTGCCGAAGGCCCCGGCGACGACGAAGCCGAGCGCCACGGTCAGCCACCAGCTATGGGCATGCCGCAGCCAGAACAGGAAGTACCCGACGGCGGTGACGGCGACGAAACTGAGCGCGGCGAACAAGCCGCTCCAGCCTTGTCCCAAACCCCAGAGCGCGCCGAAATTGAGATTCGTCTGCAGGACGAACCACACGAGTTCGCCCCCTTGCCATTCCCAGGCCGAACGCCCGGGATAGCCGAGCGAGCGAAAGACGTATTCCTTCGACCCGAGATCCCACGTCAACCCGCCCACAACGAGCAGACCGAAGGTCAGATACCGACTGAGGGGGACCGGCCCCAGCGCGGCGGGAGCCGCGATGCCGAGTGCGGCGGAGACGCCTTGGCCCACGGAGGAGCCCGGTTCGCCGGGGGTTATCGCCACGTTCCTTCGCGCTTCCGTTCGCATGCCACGCAGTTCCTTGCGTAGGGAATGACTTTGAGCCGCGCCTTGGGGATCTGCGCTTTCGCGGGGGTCAGGCCGGCGGCGAGGCAGGCTTCACACAGCCCATACGTCTCTTGATCGATGCGATCGAGCGCCGCGTCGATCTCTTCCAGCAGTTCCTGTTCGTTCTCGACCCGCCGCAGGGCGAAATCCTGCTCGTAGTTCTCGGTCCCCAATTCCGCGAGATGGGTCGGGGATTTTGACTCGTTGGCGTCCATGTCGAGGGCTTCGTGCGTCATCTGCACGACATCCCCCCGCACCCGCGCCCGCAGCGCCAACAGCAGCGTCTTGAACTCGGCGAATTCGGTCGTTTTTCGCATGGCAGGCCGGCCCGTCCGCAAGACGCAACTCGTCAAACTCTCGACGGGTACCGATCGCGCCCGCACCAACCGAGACTGGCAGTATCGCCGAGCCTTTCCGGCGGGGTCAACCGAGGTTCCGCCGTTCACCCCCCGAAATCGCCCGGGGAATCCGCGTCCTCACGGGTCGAATCGGCTCAAACGACCGGATTCGCCTTGTCGGGGGTTCGTTCTCCGCCGAAGATAGGTTGTCTGTGGGCGTTGGGATGATTTCGACCGGAGCGGTTATGACGGACATGCTGGTTGTCGCGTGGGATCGGCGGCGGATTTCCGCCATCCAGACCACCGGGCAAGGCCCCTCCTCGGTCACGGCGTCGTGGTCGGGGGACTGGCCCGAGTCGGCCCAACCCACAAACCATCCCGTCGCCGCCGGGGCGTGGCTTAAGGAGCAATGGAGCGCCGCCGGGCTTACCGCGAAAGCCGTTTGGGTCGTCCTGCCGCGCGAAGAGGTGATCCTCCGGCACCTCGAACTCCCCGAAGCGCCGGATGACGAGCTCCCTGACATGGTCCGCTTTCAGGCGGCGAGCCGGTCCTCGGTCCCGCTCGATCAAACCGCGCTCGATTTCATTCCGCTCGGCCGCTTCCCCGGACGAGTCGGCCGAGACGTCCTCGCCGGGACGATTCCCAAGCCGTTGCTCGACGGCGTGCAGCAAACCTTCACCGCGGCGGAACGCGAACTGACCGGCGTTTCGTTCTCGTCGCAGGCGCTCGGGGAATGGGGCGAACAACACGACCGGGTCCACGCGGGGACGCTCCCCGGACATGAAGCCGACAGCACGCTGGTCTTGTCGTGGGATGGGAGCCGGGTCGACCTCGCGATCGTCTGTGGGCGCGAGTTGACCTTCGCCCACGCCGCCCGGATCACCCCGCCCGAAGGGACCGACCCGACGGCGACGATCCTCGCCGAGGTGAGCCGAACCCTCGTCGCCGGGCAACGGTTGCGGCCGGGACTACGGATCGATCATGGCTGGGTGGTCGGGAACGATGAAGCCCTCGCGAAGGCGCTGGCCGAACGCTACGAATGCCTGTTCAGCGCGGTCGATCCGCTGGGAACCTCGGCGACCAGTCCGCGGGTGAAGGCGCTCGCGAAGGATCCCGCGACCGCGGCGCTCTTGTTGGGCGTCCGCGTCACACCGGTGACCCCGACGGTCAACTTCCTCAAGCCGCGGCAACGTCCCCCGAAACGGGATCCCCGCAAACAGCAATACGCCATCGCGGCGGCGGCGGCGCTCGGCCTCGCGTTTCTGCTGATCGGCGGCGGTCTCTGGCGGCTCAACAGTCTCGATCGCCAAATCGCCGCGGCCTACAACACGAAAACCGAACTCGAAACCCGCGTGAACGGGGGCCAACCGGTGGTGACGGCGGCCACCATCCTCGGCGACTGGGCCCTCCGCGACGTCCCCCAGCTCACGCTTCTCGCCGAGTTGGAAGCCCTCTTCCCGGGGGATCTCGAACGACCCTACCTGGGGGACTACAAGTTCGCCATAGGCACGGGCGAGACCCGCGCGACGATCACCGGATCGGCGATCGCCAAGACCCGGGAAGATATCGTCACGATGCAGGAGGCGCTCTCCGCCGACGGCAACTTCAAGGTGCTCCCCAAAGAGGTCAAATCGACCTCGAACGACGACAAATACCCCTTCAGCACGCAGTTAAGCCTGGTGATGCTGAAGACCCCGCAAAAACCGGTGACTCCGGCGGGTGATCCCGCGAAAGCCCCGGACGCGAAAGCGGCGTCGCCGCCGAAGACGCCATGACGGATTCTTGAGTCAGCAGCGGGGTTTTAGCCACCGAGAAGGGGCCGGAAGACGCAAAATGACATCATGAATCATTCCGTATAGGTCGTGATAAAATGCCGTGATCAGGCAGCATGCTGACGTAGGGACTCGCGAACAACAGAATCCGTGTGCCACTGGCTTGGCCAGTGCGTTGTTGGTTGCGTCTTCCATCGTGATGAGCCCTGGCGGATCCGGTGGCACACCTTCAGAATCCAGCTTGGCTTGAATCACTCAACATTTTTGGAACGTACTAAGACTCGCCACATTCCATTCAACGTCCCCGCGAATATGTGTGGATTTCCATGCCGCCCCTGAATCGTGAGAAACTGCTGGCGATCGGCTTCGGCGCCCTGATCCTCTTATGGTTCGGCGGCGGACTGGTCTCGCGGTGGGTCTTCGAGCCCTTCGGCGAACGGACCGCCCGGCTCGAAGCGCTCCACGCCGACATCGCCAGGCTGAACGATCAGGCGCTGCTTCTCGCGCAGTCACGAAAACAGCTCGCCGACTGGAAGGTCGCGAGCCTGCCGCCCGATCGCGGCGCCGTGACCTCGAAAAAGCCCGACGCCAACGACGCCCAGCGGCTCTATCAGGCCTGGCTCACCGATCTGACCCACCTCGCGGGCATGGAAGGGGTCACGGTCGTCCCCGGAACGCGGCGGGTCATCAACAGCGGCAAGGGGCGTTCATCCAAACCGGTCTACATCACGGTCGGCATGTCGCTCGAAACATCGGCCCGCTTCAGTCAGTTGTGTACGTTTCTCGATTATTTCCAGCGGGCGCGGTTGCTTCAGCGGGTCACCTCGATCGAGATCGACAGTCCGCAGGCCGAAGGGGATCCGCTGCTGGAGATCAAGCTCGACGTCGAGGGGCTCGCGCTGATCGACGCCCCATCTCGGACCACGCTCTTCCCCGAAACCACCCTCGCCGCCGCGATCGATGACCGGGCCACCGAGATCACCGTCGCCCCCGCGAAAGATTTCCCGACCAAGCCGCCGTTCCGCATCCGCCTCGGCGCGGGGATGACGAGCGAATACGCGACCGTCACCGCCATCGACGGCACGACGTGGACGATCACCCGCGGGACCGATCGCACTTACGCGCGGGCCTATCCGGAGCGGTCCGTCGTCGAGTTCGCCCCGGTCAAACCGAATGTCCCCTCGTGGTCGACCGAAGAATTCCGCGAGGTTCTCGCCGCGAACATCTTCATCAAGCCCCCCCCCCCGAAAGCCTACAAGCTGAAGCTTGGCCCCCTCGCCGAGCAGGCCTTCGCCCGCGGCGAGACCCTTAGCTACACGATTCCCGTTTCGGACTACGACCCGACGCTGGGCAAACCCGAGTTCGCGCTCCGCTCCGATCCCCCGCCCGGCCTGCAACTCGATCGCGGCATCGGCAAGGTGACCTGGACCCCCGCCGCCGGGCAGGCGATCGGCAAGTTCCCCCTCAAGCTGGAAGTCAAGCATCCGTCGGCGTCCACGGGTGTCGAAACCGCCGAACTCTCGATCGTCTTCCGCGAACCCAACAGTCCGCCCACGATCGGGGCGATCCCGCCGCAGACGGTTTATCTCGGCCGTGCGTGGTCGCTGCCCCTGCCGCTGGAAGACGCCGAGACCCCCGTCGAACAGTTGACGGTGAAGCTCGACAACCCGCCCGCCGGACTGAGCTTCGATCCCGTCAAACGCCAACTCACCTGGACCCCCGCGCCGCCGATCACCCCCGGCCCGCAGACGGTCACAGTCAGCGTCACTGACAACGGCACGCCGCCCCAAACCGCGACGCTCCCGCTCCCACTCAAGGTCGAGGACGATGCCGCCCAGTTCACGTTCCTGGTCGGTTCGATCGCGATCGACGGCGTCTGGCAGGCGTGGCTTTACAACCGCGCGGCCGACAAACGGACCGTCCTGCGTCCGGGGGACAACATCCAGGTCGCCGACATTCAGGGGACGGTCGCCGAGATCGGCAAGGACTTCGTCGTCCTGAAGCAACCGACGGGCGACCAACGTCTGGAACTCGGCCGCAACCTGCGCGAACTCCTCGCCCCTTTGACGGCCATCGGTGGTCCCGATCGGAGAGCAACCGTCAGCCCGGCCCCAGAGGCCGCGGTCCCCACGCCTTCGGTCGATCCCCAACCGCAGGAGCCACAACCGCCGGAGGCGAGTCAGAAGCCCGCGTCACCGCAGTTACGGTAGCTTGCCGAATCGGCGTTGGCCTGACCGCGGGCCGCTATCCCGGCGAGGTGACCTGAGTGGGCCGTCGTCGCGCCACTGGGGCGGGAATTCTCGGTTGGTTCTCTCAATTCGGGACATGGCGTCGTAGATTCCATGTGATTTCCCGCGTTGGACAAGATGCCGGGCGGCTGAGGGGAGCAAGACCTCGTGTGATCCTCGTTGACGGGCATGATTGGCCGTCGACCATGGGTTATGGAAAGGCCGGACGACGATGACGGCAACGGACTTAAAACCTCCCGAGGAAGCGCTCGCGGTCACCGAGTTCGAGCCGCTTCAGCCGCCGGTGAGTTGGCGGGAATTCCTCGGCATCGCGTTGCTGATCATCGTGTGTGATGTGACGTTGTATCGCAGCGGGGCCTACGCCGCGTACGCCCTATGTGCCGTCATCGCGCCGTGGTGCCTGATGCTGGCGTCACCGTCGCGGGCCCCGCGGCCGATCCGTTGGGCCTTTCTCGCCTGGCTGATGTTGTACGCCGCGCGGCTGGTGTGGTGCGGCTCGCTCGAGGTGGTGGTGTGTGCCGCCATCGTCCTGGGGGCGTTCGCGATGGCCTTGGCGGAGCGGACGCCGTACGTGTTGGAGTTGATGGCCTATCTGCTGCAGATTCTGGTCGCGGGCGTGCAGGGGATCCTGTTTTACGTTCAGACGTTGACGACGCGGCGCTGGGTGGGAATGTCGCGCGGCGCATGGGGATCGGGCTTGGCGATCTGGTTGCCGCTGGCGGCGTTCGTCGTCTTCGGCTCCCTGTTCATCCTGGCCAATCCCGATCTGGTGTCGCTGGTCTCCCGGCAGTGGGAATTGTGGATCACCACGTTCCGGGAATGGGTGTTGGGATTGGACTACCGCTCCGTCGTCTTCTGGCTGATGACCGCCTGGATCGTGATCGGGCTGCTGCGACCCTCCCTCGGACTCGTGATCCCGCAGCCGCCGCGATCGGTTGCCGTCGCCGCCGCGGCGGACGCCCCACTGTATGTCCCTTTTCGCAACACGTTGGTCACGGTGATCGGGCTCTTCGCGGGCTATCTGATCTTCGAGTTTCAAACCTTATGGTTCCGGGTCTTCCCCAAGGGGTTTCATTACTCCGGCTACGCCCACGAAGGGGCCGCCTGGCTGACGATCGCCCTGGGACTCGCGACGGTCACGTTGTCGTTGATCTTTCGGGGCGGGATCCTCAACGATCCGCGGCTGCCGCGACTCAAACGGCTCGCGTGGATTTGGTCCGCGCTCAACCTGCTGCTGGCGGTCGCGGTCTATCATCGCCTGATGATCTATGTCGAATTCAACGGCATGACCCGGATGCGGGTCATCGCATTCCTGGGGATCACCACCGTGGTGATCGGGTTCCTGCTCGCGGTCTTCAAGATCGCCCGGCAGCGGCACTTCGTGTGGTTGCTCCGGGCCGATCTCTGGGCCCTCTTGGGGATGATCCTGCTGCATGGCCTGCTGCCGGTCGATCATCTGGTGATGCGCTACAACTCCCGGCGGATCATGGCGGGGGATCTTGCCCCCAGCGTGCAGATCACGATCCATCCGATCGATGTCGAGGGGGTTCGCCAGTTGCGCCCGCTGATCGAATCGCCCGATGAAGCGATTCGCGAAGGGGTCAAGGTGTTGTTCGCCGAGTGGTGGGCAAAGCTCCCCAAGGTGCCCGAAGCGGATCTCGACCGCATCACCTCGTGGCGGGATTTGCTGTCACTGCAGCTTTCCGAACGGGAGCTGCAACGGGAACTCGCGAGTTGTCGTTCGGCATGGGAACCGTATCTCGATGACGGCCCGCGACGGGCGACCGCCTGGCGCCGGTTCGTGGACTACGCGTACCAGTGGTACTGAGCGGTCCATGCCGCCAAACGGACCGATTCCAAGGACGGACCAGGATCCTCAGGCTCCAGCCGCTCGCCGACCGTCTCACCATCGAGCGGCTTGCGACCGAGGGGAGCGTTGAGTCGACGGGGGAGCGTGACAAGGAGCTCCTCGGCCGGTACGAGGAAAACGCGTACTTCCGGCGGATGCGTGACGGCTAAAACTCGATGCGGCTGCGAAGGCCGAGGATGACGGCGGTGTCGGCGTCGGTACGGGCGGGGTCGACCACCTGGAAGTCGGGGGTGATCTGAAACCAGCGGGTGACCGCCAGGTTGTAATAGAGTTCGATCCCTTGCCCTTCCTCAAGCTGGAAGCCGAGCGGGGCGGGCAACTGGCCGAGGTAGCCGCTGGTCCCGATGTGGGAGTAACCGATCCCGAAGGTATCTCCCCGGTCGGCGCGGTAGGGGTTGGTGCCGCAGAGACCGATGCTGGCGGACCATTCGACCGGGCTGGGATTGTCGTCGGCGATGCCGAGGTTGGCGAAGACGCCCCACTTGTTGCGGGGATTGTCGGGGTCGACGTACAGGGCCTGATCGAAGTTGTAGGCGAGGCACCACGTCCCGGTTTCTTTGGAGGTGACCAGCACCGGGCCGAAGTCGGGATCGAGGTAGATGGACGGGTCGAGTCCGGTGTACCGACCGTTCGTGTAAACCCCGGTGAGGCCGTGATGACCGGGGAGGCCCGCGAGCTGCGTGGGGAGATTCGCGGCGAGCACCAGCGAGACGCCGTTCTCGAAGAAGGTGTCGAAGCCGCTATTGACCGGGTTGTCGCGGGTGTCGAGGACCATGCCGCTGAGGATCGGTTCCATGTCACGCAGCACGGCGAACCCGGCCCCCAAGGTGGAGTATGGGACCGACCGGATCAACACCGGGTTGAACATCAGCGCGCTGTTCATGAAGCCGTCGGTGACGCCGGCGTTGGTGATGGGCTGTTTGAAGTCGTCGAAGGTGTTGATTTTGCCCGCGAAGACCAGGAAGTCTTCCGAGAGGAACTGCGTGGCGCGCAGGCCGGTGATCGCGGTGACCTGGCCGTCGGGTTGGGGGGTCGCGAGGCCGAAGTTGACCGGGAGCAAGGCCCCCGCCAAGGGGCCGGCCCGTTCGCCGTAACGGGTCTCGGCGTGCAGCGTGACGAACGAACCCTGGGACAGGCCGAGCCGTTCGCCGTCGAAGTTGATCAGGTAATCGTTGCGGCCGCCGTATTCAAAGCCTTGTTCGAGGCCGCCCGAGGTGACGCCTTGGAAATACTGAGTGTTGTAGAGATTCGCGGTGATCCCCGCTTCCCCCAAGGCCGTGCGCGCGCCCCACCAGTCGCCGGTGAGCTGGGCCCGGTCGAAGAGATCCCCCGTGTAATCGGGAACCGGCAAACCCTGCGCTTCGACCTCGAGCGACAGCAGTCCACAGAGCGCGACGGACGCGAATCCAATCAACCAACCGCGGTTCGAGCGCGACGACGGCATTCCCTTGCCCCACCTCGAGAGGTTCCACCCGGGACGACTTTCGTGTTGGTCGACGTAAGGGCGGGCGGGTTGTGAGGCGGATCCGGGCCGTGAGGGATCGGTGGATCAGCCGAGGCCGGTTGTAACGGGAGTACCAAAGATCCGGCGGGGACGAAACGTTCGCGGGGTGCCCCGATCCGCGTGGGTCATGCATGATCGACCGAAGTGCGCATCGAGCAGCGCCGCCCGACTCACGGTTTCGCCGCGCTCTCGGCGAGTTCGCGCCAACCGAGTCCGCCCGCCGCGGCTTTGGCTTTGGGATCGAGGACCATCATCGGCAACCACCGGGCGACCTGTTCGAGCTCCCGCGTCAGGTCGTTCCAGGGTTGATCGCTGGCGATCGCCGCCGCATCGTTCGCCGTCAGGAACGCGGCGGAGGGCCAATCGGCGGGGAGGGGCTGACGGAAGACTCGATCGTATTTCCAGACGGTCTCTTTCGCGGTCTTCAAGGTGACTTCAAGCGTCGCCGTGCGCTGGTCGAAGCTGCGGTTCTCATTCTGGGTTTGTCCGTTGAAGCTGCGGGTGAAGCTGCTCGAGTGGCTTTTCGACTGCTCGCTGATCACCACCGTCAATTGCGGATACCCCGCCGCGACCAGCTTGTATCCGCGGCGTCGCAGCAGGGTCTCCAACCGCGCTTGGGTCTCGGCCTTGAACTGGGCGCGCGGCTCCGAAAAGCGATAGTCGATCGCCAGGCTGATCGAATCACCCGGTTTGACGAGGAACGGCGACTTGGTCTTCGCCGCCGTCAACCACTGATCCAGCTTGGGCCCCGGGAGCGCCGCCGACATCAATTTCGGCACATCTCCGTCCGTCGCGAGCCACCAATGGCGACCTCCCAGGGGTTGCGCTTGATGATGCGCCCAGGCGTCCGGGGTCAGGTTCCAGGCGACCTGTTTGCTCTCGACGTCGAACAACGTCGTCTGGGAGACAAGGAGGCGGGTGTTGTCGCACCAGGCGAGCGGCCCCTCGGCATCGGGAATCGGGAACTCGCCCAACGTCTTGCCGATGGTCGTATCGACCAGCACCAATTGCGGGCCATCCTTCGACAGCGTCACGCAGGCCCAGCGGTCTCCCGCGGGATTCCAAGCCGCCGAGCTGACGGGGCCGGTCCCGGCGACATGCCCGAGCCCCTTGCCGGTCGCGACGTCGACGAAGAAGTAGTCCTTCCCGTTGCTGAAGCCGAGATGCGTTCCATTGGGAGACAACACCGGGACCGCAACATCGGCCATCGCATATTGCGGGATCAGATCGGGGAGGCTGCGGACCATCAGGTCCCCCGCCGCCGTGAGGGTGACGACATGCCCGGTCCCGGCGAAGGCTCCGGCGACCAGCATCCGTTCGTCCGCCGCGGCGGTTTCCGCGATCGCCACGCGATGCGCGATGACCTGTCCCTGTTCCAGATCCACGACGACGAGCCGCTCGCGAACGTCGTCGTGATTCTCGGCGGGGTTCCACGTCAGCAGCAACGCCAGCTTCGCATCGGTGGAGACATCGAGCAGTTCGGCGGGAAACCCGAGGGGCCAACCGGCGATTCGCGCGCCGGTCGCGGTGTCCCACACGACCAATTCCCCCGCGCTCGCGGAGCTCGTGGGGGCGGGCGCGCGTTCGAGTCGCCGACGCAAACCGCCGAGTTTTTCCAGATTCGGGACGCCACTCGCGATGGTCAGCGGGATGGCTCCCGACGAACGGAAGCCGATCGCTTTCGGGGCGGCGGCGCTGCGGACCAAGACCACGCGGAGATTGCGATCGGCCCCTTCCAAGGAGACCGTGGGCGTGCCCGCGGTCATCGGTTCCGTCGGCTCGGCCGTCAGCGCCCACTTCTCTTTGCGGGGAGTCAGGACTTTGGGCTCGGCGACGGGGTCGGTCGTCGGCTCGTTCAAGGTCAAGAGGCCCGTCGCCGGCGCGGTTTCGGTGGGGGTGAGTTCGATCTTCTTCGCCGCCAGCGTCGGCGCATCGACCTTCTCGGGGAGATCCAGAATCAACAGGCCGGTATCGCGCTGGGCGTAATCGACCACGGTGAACGAGTCGTCCGACAAGGCCCGTCGGCTGTGGGGCACGGCCTCGCGGCTGGGGGGCAACTGCACAACGAACTTCCCGGTCGCGCGATCGAGCAGCCCATGTTCATACAGCAGGATGCGGGCGGTCCCCGGGCAGAACTCGAGCGGGGTCCAATCGCCCGCCGCCCCACCCGTCGCCGCCGCCACCACCGACGACGACCAGACGAACTGCTCTTTCGGCAGCCCCGTCGCCAAATCCCAAATCAGCAGGACCCCTTGCGGCTTGAAGTCCCACAGCGCCGCGAGTTCGGTCCCATCGGCCGAGAACCGCAAACCCGTCGGTTGGAACGAGACGCCGAGTTGCGATTCATTCAGCGGCACGACGAGCGAACCGACGGTGTCGCCACTGACGACATCGGCGACTTCGAGCGTGTAACCGCCGTCGCCGTCGGACTGAAGCTGCGCGAGATAGCGTCCGCCGGGACTGAAGGCGACGTCTTGATGAAGCGTCGCGGACGGGGTCTTCCGTTCGGCGACGATGCGGCCTTCATTGAGGTCGACCACCACCAAACTCTCGCGGTCCTTGGAGGCGAAGACGGCGTGCGTCGTGTTCGGCAGGGCGATCCAGTTCAGTTCCTGCACGTCTCCCAACGTGAAGGACGCGCGGGGCTTGCCGGTGGCGACATCGAGCACGTTGACGAGCATCGTCCCCATGCGATCCTTCCCCGCCGCGACGAGGATCGCCCCGTTCGGACTGAGGGCATAGGTGCCCTGTGGGAACCAGGTGGCGTGGTTCCCCGGGATCCGACCCAATTCTTTATTCTGGGTGAGGTCGAGGACGATGCGGCCGGTTTGATCACTGTCGTTCACGCCGATCGCCACGCAGGAGCTCGGGGCGGCGGGGAACAAGACCTGTCCGACACGGCCCGCGAAACCGGTGGGGATGGTCCAGCGTAGCGGCTTTCGCCGTGTCCCTCCCGGCCGCGCGATCGGCGCGAGCGGCGGGTCGGCGACCACGTTCCAAGGATTGGGCGCGGCGATCCGTACCGGTTGCCGTAGCAGCGCCAGGCGGTCCCCGTCCGGGGTCGCGGAACCCCCGCGGGTGGCCCCTTGAACGTCGATCAGGTGCTCATGAAAACCCCAGCCTTTGTAGGGGTTCTCCGCCAGCTTCTCCGTCGCGGCCTGGGCTTGCGCCGCGGCGTGCGCCAGTTCGGGAGTCATCCCCATCGGCAACGGGTTCACGGGAGGAACGACCGCCAGGTTCTGGTTCCCCGCAGCGGGATCGCCGGGCTGGACCACGACCGGCGGGACCGGCACGACGGCGTTGTTCTGGGGTTGGGGCGGCTGTTGACCCGACCACCAAACATACCCGCCGATTCCCGCCGCCGCGAGGACGATCCACAAGAGCTTTCCGCCCCCCGAAGAGGCGACGTAATCGTCCCCTTCGTTGTCCCGAATACTGGTCGGCCGGGTCCGCCCCTTTTTGGCCATGCGACACGTCTCCCGTCAGGTATCCCGCGATGTCTATTGCCTCTCGAGCCGGGATCGACGCACCAAGGGCGACCGAAGTTCCCGACGTCACAAACGCTACGTCGACGACCAATGTTCACCACGGATGGCGAAGCCATCCTGCTGACGTCAACTACTGATATGGATATGAGTTACGAGAATGCGCGGCTGGCACGGACGGATGGAAAATTCGATGGGACAAGGGCGCCGAGTATCTCCCGCTGGTGGGCCATTCCGCAAGACACCAGAGCAGGTTTTCCAGCCCGCCCCCCGCAAAGTTGACCCAAACTTCGCGACCATACGGCGCTCGACCACGCACATTCCGCGGAGGTCTCGCGTGTCTGTGGGCCTGCCCGTCGAACGCGGGGGCGATGCCACTCGCGGCCGGTGAGTGATCGTGCGGTTAGGCTGTTACACCGGCACCGCAACCTTCGCGAGGATTTGCCGGATCACCGATTTCGCCCGTTCCCGCTGACCTTCCCGCAGTTCCCCGCGAACCGAAATCCGATGGGCGAGCACAGGGACAGCGAGCCGTTTGACGTCGTCGGGGATGACGAACGCCCGACCTTCGATGAGCGCCAAGCTTTGACAGGCGCGATACAGCGTGATCGCGCCGCGGGTGCTGACCCCCAGCTGCAGTTCGTCATGGCCGCGGGTCGCATGGACGATGTCGAGCAGGTAATCGTTGATCGCGTCGTCGACCCGGACCTCGCGCGCGGCTTGTTGGATCCGCCGCAACTGCTCGGCGTTGACCGCCGGCTTGAGGCGATCGACCGGCTGCCCTTCCCGATGCGACGTCAAGACGCTTTTCTCGATCGCGCGGTCCGGGTAGCCGATCTCGATGCACAGCATGAAGCGGTCGAGCTGATTCTCGGGGAGCGGATAGGTCCCCTCGAACTCGAACGGATTCTGCGTCGCGAGGACGAAGAACGGAGCCGCGAGCGGATAGGTCTTCCCTTCGATCGAGACCTGCCCTTCGCTCATCGCCTCGAGCAGCGCGCTTTGCGTCCGGGGGGTCGTCCGGTTGATTTCATCGGCGAGCAGCACGTTCGTGAAGATCGGTCCCTGTCGGAACTCGAACTCCCCCAGATTGGGCAGAAACACGCTCGAGCCCAGGATGTCGCTGGGAAGCATGTCGGGGGTGAACTGCAGCCGGGTGAAGGCGCAGTCGAGACTTTTGGCGAGCGCCTTCGCGAGCGACGTTTTCCCCACGCCGGGGGCGTCCTCGACGAGCATATGCCCCTCGGCGAGGAGCGCCACAAGGGAGAGATGAATCGCTTCGGGTTTCCCCAAGATCGCCGAGGCGATATTCCGCTCGAGCGCCTCGATCCACGCTTGATGATCCGACACGCGATCCGTTCCTTGAGGGCTTGGTCCGTCGAGCCGAGCGACGGGGCGATTATAGGGCCAGCGCGCCGGACAAAGAAATCGAGCGACATGGCCGGAGGTGATCGCAGTTCAAGAGCCGCCGCGTGTGGATGTTGACGGCGACTGATTGATTCGTCGCGACACACGGAAAACCGCCGCGACACGCGGCGGCTCGGAAGGATGCCTCACCGGGGGGAGTGAATCGCCCCGCACCGGAAATCACGTCTCTCGTGCTACGCTTCGCCACCCCACTACGACAACCCGCTCGCGAAGGCTTCCGGCGGGAGGTCCTGGCCCGACAGCGACTTGAAGATCTGCGTCACGTAATCGACGAAGATGTCGGCCGGTTCGACCACCTTGCAGCCCCGTTCCCGCGCTTCGATCAGGAGCGGAGACTCGGCGGGAGGATCGGTCAGGTCCATGAACGCCATCCCCGGCCGCAGCATCGACGGGTTGATCGGCGTCTTGCGCGACAGATGGTCGAGGTTCCGCACCGTCGTGATCACGCCGTCCACCAACGTCTCATAGAGCTTGCCGAGCGGGACGAACCGCGCGCCGGTCGCCTGGGCCGCCTTCTGCGCCTCGCCGTCTTCCGCGGCGCACAGGCTCACCAACCCGGCCCGCTTTTGAATCCCCAACGCGAGCGCTTCGCCGGGACCATTGGTCCCCAAGACCATCAGGTTCCGACGCTCGAGGGGTCGGTCCTCCGCCGTTTGCTTGCCGAGTTTGGCTTCGAGCGTCTTGAGTGCGATGCGACCCATCAGGTTGTAGGCCTGCCAACCTTCCGGCTGCTTTAGGAACAGGTCGGCGTAGTTCGCCTGCTTCGTGTTGTCATCCATGATCGTCGCCAGCTTCATCAACGTCCGACCGAACTGCGGTAGGGCGATGATCGCCGGGATCTTCAGGATGTCGAGCATTTTGGGGAGGGTGTCGGTCGAACGGACGTCGAACGGCAGACAGCG
>CAYRVS010000005.1:76271-76875 GCA_964427725.1 uncultured Planctomycetaceae bacterium
TTGGTCGAACGCCGCGTTCATCACCTTGGCGGTCGCGAGCGCCATCTCGCCGAAGCCGCAGATGCCGATGAACCGCGTCTTCGGTCCCACCTGCCGCCAACGGTACAAATCGTCGAGATCCCCCACCGACGGCTGACCGGGGAAGGCTTCCATCCCCTTCTCGAGCGCGGCGTAAATCCAGGGCGAACCATACTTCCGACCGAGGAGCGAAAACGTCAGCCCGCAGCGCCCCAGACCGAGGCCGACCACCGGCAGCGCCCGCTTCTGACTGACCGCCGCGAGCAGCGGCCACGCCGCTTCCAGCGTCTGCGTCGGCCAGGTGAACTTGATGACGTCGGCCTTGGCGGCGACCGCCTCGTCGAAGATCTGATCGATGTCGCTCCCCAGCGGCCGATCGAGACTGGTGTGGCTCACCACGCGCTGCACCTTGCCGAATCGGGGAATCTTCCGCGCGGTTTCGAGATCGAGCTCGATGTACGCCGGATTGGCGAGAATCGCCTGCCGCAACAATAGTAGGCGTTCTTCTTCGGTCCCCTCGAACTGGCCGCCGTCGGACTGTTTGCGGCACGAGATGAGGATCGGCTTCTTGGCCCCTTCGAGGAGG
>CAYRVS010000006.1:0-18240 GCA_964427725.1 uncultured Planctomycetaceae bacterium
CGCCAGGACTATGAACGCTTCAAACGCGACTTCGGGGCGGAAGAGGTGATCGTCGTCGGCCTCGATGGCGCGAAGACCACGCCCCGGCTGCTGGAGGCCGTCGCCGGCCGGATCGAACGGGTGCCGGGCATTGGCGGTTGTTGGACCCCCGAACGTGTCGTGGGTCAGATGGCCGCGTTCCAAGTCCCCGAAGCGGAAGCCGCCGGGCGGATTGAAGGGCTCCTCACCTCGGCGACGAGTTCGATGGTTGGTGTGATCGCCGTCTTGAACGCCGAAGGGGTCCGGCACCGGGCCGATGTCGTCGCGGGAATTCGGCGCGAACTCGATTACTGCCGCATCACGGGGGACGACGTCGCGTTGACCGGCGCGCCGGTGGTGGTGACGGAACTCGATCGCCTCGGCAGCCAGAACGTCAGCAAAAAGTATTTCGCGGTCACCTGCCTGATCTCGCTGACCTTGCTGTACCTGTCGTTCGGTCACTGGGGGATGTCGCTGGCGACGTTGGGGGTCACCCTGTGGGGGATCTACGTCACGCAGACGGTCCTCGCGTGGTGCGGCGGCGAGATGAACTTCATCATGGGCTCGTTGAGCGTGATGACCATGATCTTCACGCTGTCGATCGCGGTCCACTTCGTCAACTACTACGCGGAAGCCAAACAACTTGGAGCGGCGGACCCGCTCGCGACCGCGCTCAAGGAATGCTGGTCCCCGTGTTGGTTGTCGACGTTGACGACGCTGCTGGGGCTGATATCTCTGAATGTGAGCAGCATTCTCCCGGTGGCGCAGTTCGGCTACGCCGCCGCGACCGGGGCGGTGATCGCCCTCCTCGTCGGTTTGGGGGTGATGCCGGCGCTGACGGTGATCTTCCCTGATTGCGCGACGAAATCGATGGGGATCTTTCGGTTCGATTTTGGTCGCTGGGCCGACTTCGTCGCCCGGCACCGCTATCGCTGGCTGGCCGTCAGCGGCGTGGTCCTCGCCGTCACGGGACTGGGCCTGACCAAATTGAAGTCGGATGTCGATCCGGTGGAGTTCCTTCCGCGAAACAGCCTGGTGCTGCGGGATCTCCAGCGGATCGAACAGGATCTCACCAACGTCGATTCGATCGAGGCGATCGTCGACTTCGGCCCGACCGACCTGCCGTTCCTCGACCGGGTCGCGAAAGTGCGGGCCATCGAGGCCGAGATCGCCGCCCATCCCGGGGTGCGGCATACGATGTCGGCGGCGAGTTTCTTCCCCGTCGAGCTCCCCGAAAGCTCCTTCGAGGTCGCCCGATTGCTGCGCGACGCGCGGGACATGCAGGCCGATTCGACCTGGGTCGTCGGCGAACAGCAGGAATGGCGGATTTCGGCCCGAGTGCGGCGGTCCCCCGAACTCTCGCCGATTGACATCCTGGGGGATCTGTCGCGGATGCTGTCCGATGAACCGGTCCGCTTCACCGGTCTCACGCCGCTGCTCAAGAGCGCGCAACTCGAAATCTTCGACGGCTTCTGGCAGAGCTTCACCGCCGCCTGTCTGACGATCACCGTGGTGATGATCTTCTCACTGCGGTCGGTGATCGCCGGGCTCGTCGCGATGGTGCCGAACATCGTGCCGATTTGGCTTGTCTTCGGCGGCGTCGGGTTCCTGGGGATGCCCGTCGACATCGGGATGATGATGACCGGCAGCATCGCGCTGGGGATCTCGGTCGACTGCACCTTCCACTTCCTGGTCCACTATCGCGAGGCCTACAACCAAGGCTGCGGCACCATCGAGGCGTCGCGGCGGGCGCTGATCCACTCCGGCGAGCCGATGCTCGAATCGACGTTGATTTGCGGCCTGGGGATGCTCGCGTTGTGTATGAGCAGCTTCGTCCCGACCGCCCGGTTCGGCGCGCTGATGGCGGCGCAGATGCTCGCCTCGCTGTTGGGGGAACTGATCATCCTGCCCGCGCTGTTGTGCTGCCGACCGGGCACGGAACCCGCCGTCGATTACGACCCCGCGGGGCTGCCGTTCTCGCTGTCGCAAGCCCGGCGGCAAGTCAACCCGGTCCCGGTGATGGCGACCGAACCCCTTGAGCAGGTGGCGTGATCGCGCCCGCATGGTCAGCGTCATGAGATTGGCCGTGATGATGGGCTGATCATCCGAGCAATCTAGGCTTAGCCGTCAATCTCCGTTGACGACCTCTCCGCCGTTTCGACTCCCCAGCGCCAACCAGACGTTGCGATCAATCTGATCGCCGGTGAAGCCGACGTGTCCGTCGCAGTACAGCGCATGCACGCCCCCCGTGTGGCGACTGCGGGCGGCGACATTCAACGAGAGCCGATCCCACCAATAGTTCGTCCGAGTGCTGTGGGGCAAGCCGCCGCGGCAATCGATGTCGGGATCGTTCGGCGGTCGCATGTGATTGTACATCGAATGGCCGGGGGCGCCGTACAACCAGCGACTGCCGCGGGTCTGCTGCAGCAACAGGCCCGGTTGATGGCATTGCCCGGCGTAATCGATCAACTCGGGACCGGTCGTCGCGTTGTCGTTGCCGGCGGTCAGCACGAACCCGTTGGTTCGGCTCACGCCGTCCCAAACGTTCGGCCCGCCTTCCGCCTTGATCGTCTCGCTCATGCAGACCGTGCCGCTCGAGCCATCGACCAGATCGGCGAAGCGGACGCGAGAGTTCTCGAAGAAGACGCCGGTCACCGGGACGCCGCCGGGGTTGCGGGGCGAGACGGGATAAGTCGTGCCGGTGTTGAGCGGATAGTTATGGACCGCGCTGTTGATGATCACTCCGCCGACGGTGTTCGATTGCAGCACGCGCGCGGAGTCGCTGGGACACAGGAAGAACGGAATCGTTTGACCGAGCGCCACGCCGTTGGCCGCCGGGTCTTCGGGATCGGCATGGAAATTGATCCGCTGATACAGGGGCGCGGCGTCCAGAAACGGCAAGAGGTGCGCATACGCCGAGAAGCAGCGTCCCTGCCCATCGACCATCCCGCGCATCCGACCGGGTGGAAAGGTGCCGTGGGTCTCGTGATAGCCGTTGAGGGCCAGTCCGAGCTGTTTGAGGTGGTTTCGGCATTGGGTTCGGCGGGCCGCTTCCCGCGCGGCTTGGACGGCGGGGAGCAACAGCGCGATCAACAAGCCGATGATGGCGATCACCACCAACAGTTCGATCAGCGTGAACGCGCGGCGGGGGCTGGTTGACCGCATTCAAGACTCATTTCCGGTGCTGACGGGATCATGCCGATGCGCGGTCATGATTGTGGCATGCCGGCGGCATGACAGCAAACCGCGACAGGGATGGCTCGTCATTGCGACAAGACTACGATGGATGATCAGCGCGGCGGCTTGACCGTCGAATACCGGCGGAACGTTTGGGTCTCGTGAACGATCGCCGCCGCGCCCTGCGAGTCCAGCTCGCGATGCTCCACCAACCGCCCCGCGCAGCCGGGCGTCGCTTCGATGAGGGCCAGGCCGCGTTTGACCCCCAAGACCGAAACCGCCGTGGCGAGGCTGTCGGCCTGATGACCCCTCGGGGCGATGACCGTGACCGTAACGCGGTCGGTGACCCCCAGACCGGTCCGCGGGTCGACGATGTGCGAATACCGCCGGCCCGCGATGTCGACGAATTGGAAGGCGTCGCCTGAGGTCGAGATCGCCTGCTCGGCGATGTGCACGAACTCGGTCGAGGGCGACTCGGGGCCCGCGGTGGAAGGCAACCCGATCCGCCAACCCACAGCATCGGGCGGAGCGGCCCCGGCGGCGATGTCCCCCGCCACGGCGACCAGCGCGCTCGGAATCCCCGCTTCCCGGAGTACTTTCAGGGCCTCCTCGGCGGCGTACCCCTTCACGATCCCGCCGAAGTCGAGGTGCATCTCGGGCTGTTTCAGCGTGACGCGCGGGGCGGCCGGATCAAACTCGAGGAGTCGCCAGCCGCTCCGGGCGCGGGCCGCGGCAAGGTCGGCATCCGTGGGAAGCTCGCCTCGACGCCTCGCGCGACGCCACAATTTGGTCAGCGGCCCGATCGAGACATCGAACGCACCGTCCGTCAATTCCGACAAGGCGCGGGCTTCAACCAGGATGAAGGCGAGGTCGGGGCCGACCTCGTGCGGGACATTCGGCGCGGCGGCGCACAGCCGCATCGTCTCGCTGTCGGCGTCGTAATCGCTGAAAATCGCGTTTAGGGCGGCGATCCGGGCGAACGCGGCTCGGACGGCGTCGTTTGCGGCCTTCTCATCCCGCTCGTATAGTGAAATTGTGACGTCGACCCCCATGTGACGCTCGTGATACTCGCGTCGCGGGGGGACCGCCGACTCGGCGGCGACAAGTGTGGTCCAGGCCGAAAGCATGGTCGCAAGCAGACCAAGCCGTCCTGCCGACCACCGGAGCGCCGCGGAATCGGTCCCACGCGATGTCGGTAGCATGCGACGATGCCTTGAGGATGGTCCGCCCATGTCGGTGAATGTCAGGAAGTCAGTCTACCAGATGCTGGGGTTCGCCGTGACATGGGGGTTGCTCCATCCCCTCTTCGCCGCCGAACCGACCGCCGAGTTCCAACCCTACACCGAGCAGATTTCGGGGACCGACGTCTCGTTCAATCTCGTCCCGATTCCCGGGGGCGAATTCCTGATGGGGAGCCCCGACGGCGAAGAGGGCCGCAACGACGACGAAGGCCCGCAACATAAGGTCAAGGTCGAGCCCTTCTGGATGGCGACGACCGAAATGACCTGGGACATCTACGACATCTGGTCGTTCAATCTCGACATCCAACGCCGGCAGATTGAAAAGCTCGATCCGACCCCGCTCGACAAAACCGCCGACGCCGTCACCCGGCCGACGAAACCCTACACCGACATGACGTTCGGCATGGGGCAGACGGGCTTCCCCGCGATCTGCATGACGCAGCACGCCGCCAAAAAATTCTGCGAATGGCTCTCCGCGAAAACCGGGCATTACTATCGGCTCCCGACCGAGGCGGAATGGGAATACGCCTGCCGCGCGGGAACCACCACCCCCTACTCGTTCGGCGAGAACGCCGACGCCATCGACGAGTACGCCTGGCACTACGAAAACTCGAACGAGAAGTACCAGAAGGTCGGCAAGAAGAAGCCCAACCCCTGGGGCTTGTACGACATGCACGGCAACGTGTCGGAATGGTGCCTCGACAAGTACGAAGCCGACTTCTACGCGAAGTTCGGGCCCGACATGGTCGCCGAGAACCCGCTTTGCCTGCCGGACAAGGAATATCCGCGCGTGGCCCGCGGCGGCTCGTGGGATGACGATCCCCCGGGCCTACGCAGCGCCGCGCGGTTCGCGTCTTCCAAAGAGTGGAAGCAGCAGGATCCGCAACTGCCGCAAAGCGTGTGGTACATGACCGACGCGCTCCACGTCGGCTTCCGGGTGATCCGGCCGGTCAAAGTGCCGACGCCCGAAGAACGAATCGCGAAACAGTACAACGCGATCCTGCCCTCGGACGCCCGCGAAAAGCCGCGGCTGGATTGATGCTGATGTGTTTTGATGCCAAGGAAGCCCAGGGAACGCTTTTCCCGGGCTTCTTCCCATGTTGAAAATATTCCCCCCACCACGACCCCGCACCAAGGATTGACGTATGCCGACCGAACCGACCTCGCGCCGTGAGTTCCTGAAGACGACCGCCGTCGCGGCGGGGACGCTGGCCGCCGCGCAAGCCCTGCAATCGGGGGCGTACGCCGGCGGCGATGACACCGTGAAGGTGGGCTTGGTCGGGGCGGGGGGCCGCGGGACCGGGGCCGCCGGTCAGGCCCTGTCGACCGAAGGGAACGTCAAGCTGACGGCGGTCGCCGACGCCTTCGAGGACTCGGCGAAGTACGTCGTCCGCAACCTGAAGGAATCGCTGGGCGACAAGGCGAACCGGGTCGACGTGAAGGACGACATGATCTTCACCGGTTTCGACGCCTATCAGAAGGTGATCGACAGCGGCGTCGATCTCGTGATCCTTGCGACGCCCCCGGGCTTCCGGCCGATCCACTTCGAGTACGCCGTCCGTGCCGGCAAGAACATCTTCATGGAGAAGCCGGTCGCGGTCGACGCCCCCGGCGTGCGGCAGGTCCTGGAAGCCAATAAGATCGCCAAGGAGAAGAAGCTGAAGGTCGGCGTCGGCCTGCAACGGCACCATCAGGCCGGCTATCTCGACACCATCGGCCGGCTGAAGGACGGGGCGATCGGCGACATCCTCGCTTTGCGGGTCTACTGGAACGGCGGCGGGGTTTGGGATCCCCGCATTCCCCGCGAGAAGGCCAAAAGCGAAATGGAGTACCAGATGCGCAACTGGTACTACTACAACTGGCTCTGCGGCGACCACATCGTCGAACAGCACATCCACAACCTCGACGTCGGCTGCTGGGTCAAGGGGGGCTACCCGGTCCGCGCCCGCGGCATGGGGGGCCGGCAGGTCCGCGTCGACAAGAAGTACGGCGAAATCTACGACCATCACGCGGTCGAGTACGAGTTCGCCGACGGCAGTTGGATGTACAGCCAATGCCGCCATCAGCCCAACTGCTGGAACAGCGTCACCGAGCACGCCCACGGCTCGAAGGGGATCTGCGACATCAGCGGTTACCGCATCGTGGTTGGCGATGAAATGTGGAAGTCGGCGGCCAAGGGCAAGGATGCGTATCAGCAGGAACACGACGACCTGTTCCATGCGATCCGCACCGGGGCCGACTACAACGAAGCCGACAATGGCGCGATGAGCACGATGGTCGCGATCCTCGGCCGAATGGCGACCTATTCCGGCAAGGAACTGTCGATGGAGGACGCGCTGGCGTCGAACCTCAGCCTGATGCCCAAGACGTTTTCATGGGACGCCGAGCCTCCCGTCCTGCCGGGTCCGGACGGCAGCTATCCGATCGCCACTCCGGGCGTGACAAAGGTCCTCTAAGAACCCTGACGACGTGACCCGAAGCCCAGGGAACGCTTTCCCTGGGCTTCTTTTTTCCCCCTCACAACGCGGTCAGTCCCCGAAAAACGGGAATAACTCCTTCAGCTCCGCGGCGGTGGGCCGCCGGCCGTACTCGCACAGTTCGAACGCCTCGGCGTACTTCACCTGCTTGCCGCGCTCCGGGCCATACAGTTCGATCAGCGACTCGCGGAATCGGTCGGCCTCCCGGGATTGGCGGTCGTGCCACTTTTGCTTGAGCCATGCTTTGCGGCCGGCGACATCGTTCGCGGAGGGGACGTTGCGAACGTACTCCTCGCCGCCGCTCGCCCCCCCTTCATACACTTGGGATTCCAGTTCGTGGAGCCCTTCGACTTTGCGGTCGAAGACGTCGTCCAGGGCGACGGTCACATCGGGTTTGAACGGGTAAGGTTTCTGAAAGCCGTCGCTCGAATAGAGGAAGACGGGATTTTGTTCGAGGTGCGGGACGTCGGGACAAAAGAACGGCACGGTCACCATGAACGCGGCGTCCTGGACCAGCACGCCGACATAACGATGATCGGGATGATAGTCCCACGGCCGATGGGCGATCACGATGTCGGCCCGCCACTCGCGGATCACGCGGGTGATCGTTTTGCGATGTTCCAGCGTCGGTTCGAGCTCGCCGTCATGGATGTCAAGCACCTGCGACGTGACGCCGAAGACCTTGGCGGCGGCGGCCGATTCCGCGGCCCGACGCTTCGCCAGCGTTCCGCCCGCTTCGCGCCAATGGCCGATATCGCCGTTGGTGACCGAGCAGAGTTTGACGTGATGCCCCAGTTGGGCCCAACGGATCGCGGTCCCCCCCGCCTTGAACTCCGCGTCGTCGGGATGGGCTCCGAAGACCAGAATCCGTAACTTCCCGTCGTCGGTGGGCGGCTCGGCGGCCCCGCAAAAGGAGAGTCCCACCCACAACATCAATCCTGCGATCCAAATTCGATGCAACATATCAAGGTCTCCCTATAAGATGGCCGCATCCTGCCAAAAGCCCGTTCGCGGTGCCAGATCGGTGGCATCCCTCGTGGGTGGAGCGTGGGACTTCAACCGGAGTGACACCAACCTCTCGCGAACCACACGGGGTTTGAGGCCCCCATCGACAGCTCCGGAGGGGCGGCAGGGTCTCGCCCGATGCGGTAAACCTGTGGAAATGTGCCCTGTCCTCCTAAACCCATCCCAAGACGACACTCCCGGGAAGCTTCCAAGGGCCGTCCCTGCGGGGGAAAACCTCTCAAACGCCTAACTCGGCTGAGTTGGGCCAATCGCGACGGGCCATCGCTGCCGGCACCCGACTGTCCGCGATGATCAGCCCGGCCCCTCAGACCATCAGCCCGCCCACCACCCGCCCACTCGCGCGGCACTCGCGTCGCGAGAATCGGCACGTCCCCGTGGATCGTCTACACTATCGAGGCGTGGCATGCCGTATGCTCGGGCGGTCTTGCCGCGATCCTACGCACCGACGACTCGATGGAACCGCCCCTCCGATGACCGCCGCCACGTCGCTCAAGCATGATGTCGACCTCCTCTCCGGCATTTTCTCCACCGTCCTCGCCGAGCAGGTGGGGGAGCAGGCCGTCGAACTTCTCAAACGGCTGCGGACCAAAGCGCTGGAGCGGCGGGCGGGAGTCGCCGGCGCGGGGGAAGCCCTGCAACAATTGATTCACGGCCTCAGCGAGGACGATCTCGCCGTCGCGGTCAAGGGCCTCAGCATCTCGTTCGACCTTGCGAACCTCGCGGAAGACCTGCAACGGGTCCGCGTGCTGGAGGAACGCGACCGGACGTCGTCCCGCAATCGCCAGGAATCGATCGGCGACGCGATCCAACGGCTCCATCAGGCGGGACGCTCGGCCGCCGAGGTCCAGCAACTGATCGATCGATTGCGGATCGACCTCGTCTTCACCGCCCACCCCACCGAGGCCAAACGGCGGACGACGCGCCGAATCCTTCGCCGGCTGCGCGACGATGTGCGCGTCGTCGCCGAGACGCAACCCGGCTCGCGGAAGGAATCGGCCGCCGAGGAACGGATGCTGAGCGACCTCTCACTTCTCTGGCAGGTCGATCCGATCCGCGCGCAACGGCCGACGGTGATGAACGAGCTCGAACGGGGGCTCTTCTTCTTCGATGGGCTCTGGGAGGTCATTCCCAAGTTGCGGCAGGATCTCCGCCGGGCGCTCGTCGATTGCTATCCCGATCAGGTCTTCACGATTCCCCCGTTCGTGACGTTCGGTTCGTGGATCGGCGGTGATCGTGACGGGAACCCGTTCGTCACCCATGAGGTCACCGCGCAGGCGCTCGAACGGCTCCGCCGTTCGGCGTTGGAGCGCCATCTGCGGACCTGTCGGGAATTGATCGAACTGTTGGTGATGTCGTCCCGTTCGGTCGCGATCGAACCGGCCCTCACCATGGCGCTCGAGCACGCGGTGCAACGTTCCTCGGCGGTCAAGGCCGCGGTCGAAGGGGTCGCCGAAGTCGAGGTCTACCGTCGTTGGCTGAAGGTGATTCAAACACGACTTGAAGCGACGCTCGCCGCCGCCGGGGGGGGCCTGTCGGAAGGGATCGGCTATCACCACGCGCGGGATTTGGCGGTCGATGTCCGACTCCTCGCCGACAGCCTCGGCCGGCATCGCGGCGAACGGATCGCGAACGCCTTGCTGCAAGCGTGGCTCGATCAGATCGAAACCTTCGGCTTGCAGTTCGCCGCGCTCGACGTGCGGCAAGACTCGCGGACCCATGTCGACGTCCTCGCGGAAATCTTCCTGAAGACCGGGCTGTGTGCCGACTACGCCGCCGCCGATGAACCGACGCGGCAGCGGCTTCTCAAATCGACGCCGATGCTGGGGAACGAGTTGCTGCAGTACGGGCTGTCGGATCAGGCGCGGGAGACGCTGTCGTTGTTCAAGCTGCTGGTCCGCGTCATCCGATCCCAAGGCGTGGAACGGATCGGCGGGCACGTCATCAGCATGACGCACTATCCCAGCGACCTGCTCGCCGTCTTGTGGTTCTGGCGTTGGGCGTGGAAAGCGACCCCCGGCGACGCGGACAAGCCGCTGGTCCATCTCCCGATCGTCCCGCTCTTCGAGACGATCGACGACCTGGAGCGCGGCCCCGCGATTCTGGCGGAACTATTGGCGATTCCCGAGTACCGCGACTACCTGCGGCGCTCCACCGATCGCGAGCCGACGCAGATGGTGATGGTCGGTTACTCCGACAGCACGAAGGACGGGGGCTACCTCGCGGCCTGCTGGAACCTGTTCCGCGTGCAGGATCAGCTCGCGCAGGTGACCCAACAACATGGCTTGCGGTTGATGGTGTTCCATGGTCGCGGCGGGGCCTTGGGACGCGGCGGCGGTCCCGCCGCGCGGGCGATCCTGTCGCTCCCGCCCCATTCGGTGGGCGGGGCGCTACGGATGACCGAGCAAGGGGAAGTCCTCGCCGAACGGTACGACGATCCGCACATCGCCCATCGCCATCTCGAACAGGTCACCTGGGCGACGATGCTGGTCTCGGGGGCGCCCCAACCGCCAGTCGAACCGGCATGGGTCGACCGCCTGCAAGGGATGGCGGAAGCGTCGTACAAGCACTATCGCAAACTGGTCGAACATCCCGGCTTCTTGAGCTACTTCGATCTCGCCACGCCGATCGGGGACATCGAGCGGCTGCCGATCGGATCACGCCCCTCCCGGCGGCGGGATCAACGTTCGCTGACGAACTTGCGGGCGATTCCGTGGACCTTCGCGTGGACGCAAAGCCGGCATTTCCTCCCCGCGTGGTATGGTCTCGGGACAGCACTCATGGCCGAACGTCGATCGACGGATGATTGGGAGCCTTTGCAGCAGCTCTATGTCACGTGGCCGTTGTTCCGCGCGGTCATCGACAACGCCGTGCTGGCCTTGGCGAAAGCCGACATGGGGATCGCCCGACGCTATGCCGAGCTGACCCCCGCCGACAGCCCCGCGCGCGAAGTCTGGGCGCTGATCGAAGCGGAATTCGAGCAGACGCGGGCGGCGGTCCTGATGATCACCCGCGAACCGTCGCTCCTCGCCGACACCCCCTGGCTGCAACGTTCGATACAGGAACGAAACCCGTCGGTCGATCCGCTGAACATGATCCAGATCGAACTCATCCGCCGGACGCGCGCGGCGGTCGACCAGGGGGACGAAGCGACCGTTTCCCGGCTGACGGAACTGACCCGCCTGACGATCCAAGGGGTCGCCTCGGGCTTGCGGACGACGGGCTGAGGATCAGTGCGAAGCTTGAGTGTCAGACGGGGGCGTCTCCATCGACCCCAACCATGCGGATGGTGGTCAGGTTCTCGACGGACCTCGCCCACAACCCATCTTCATCGACCCTCAACGATCCCTCACCGCTGCGTCGAACGCAAAATCACCGGTTGGTAACCGCGGACGATGATGACGTCGGTCTTGAGGGCTTCGCGATGGCTCCGTTCGCCGACGATGCCGAGCGCCTGATTCTCGACCTGGTCGAGATCGACGCCGTCGGCCGGTTCGAGATAGGCCAACAGCCTGCCATCCGGCGCGATCAGCATATAGGGGGGGACGCCGGGCGCGGGAATCGACGACTTCTGCACGATCCCCGCGCCGCTGAAGCGCGAGGCCGGTTTCGTTTGAGAAGGCGTTGCGGCAGGCGCGGCGACGTTCGGTGGGGGCGTGGGGCCGGTCGAGGTTCCGGCTTCCGTCATCGGCACGCCTCCCGCAGCGGCGTTCGGATCGGCGACAGGCGTGGGCGAGACGGAAGGGGGGCCGTTCTCCATCCTCGGTTGACCGGTCGAGGCGGGGGCGACCGGGGGCGCGACGCCCGCCGATTGCAGCAGCTTGAGCTGCGTCTCCTGCGCCTTCTGCAGCGACGACAACTGCGCGTCGCGCTGCTTGGTCTCGCTCGTCAGCCGGTAGAACTCGACGAAGTCCTGTTGGATCTTGCCATAACGCTGAATCGTCGCCAGGCGCTGCTGGACATGACTCGTGAACGCCGGATGCTGGGCTTGCGTCTCGAGTCCCGTGTACGCCGACTTGAGCGCCGCGAGATCCCAAGTATTGGGCTCGGCTTGCAGCATCCCGCGGAATTGTTCATCGAGCGCTGCGAGTTCCAGCCGCAAGGCCTCGAGCGAACCGGGCTCCGGGGGCGGGCCGGCCGGGCGCGGTTCGTCGGTTCCCGCCACCACCGGAGGCTCGTCCAGCGGCATCAGCGCCGCGTCTTGCTCGGCGGCGGGATCGAACGGCGACGGCGCGAAGGCGTCGTTCTCGGCGGCGACGCTCGTTTCCAACTCCTTCGCCACGGGCCCTTGAATGAACGGGATCGGCTTGTCGGGGCCTTTGGGAATCGCCCGATTCGGGGGCGCGGCCCCATTCGCGGGAACGAGGGCTTTGCCCGCGATCCACCGATACTCGCGCGGCGGGGGCTTGATCTTGTACATCTTTACGGGGCCCCGCTCGGTCACGAAGAGTTGTTCGCCCAAGACCTCGACCGAGTCCCCCTTCGATAGCGTCCGCTGGTAGACCCCGCGATCATCGCCGAGGCTGCTCCCCACGTGCACGATCACGTTGTTCGCGGTGAGCGCCCCTTTGCCGGACGCCCCTTTCTGCACGTACTCGGCTTGAATCCAACTGAAACTCTCGGGGGGCGGCGCGATCATCGCCCAGCCCCCGGGGTCATGCCGATGGACCGTGATTCGGCTGCCGCGGGTCACTTTCCCCGTCGGGTAGTACTTGGGGCCGGGCCCGCAACGGACGAATTCCTCGTCGACGTCGATCACCGCCTCGTAGGGGAACTTGCGCTCCTGCCCCGTGACGGGGCCGAGCCCGACGATGAACAGCAGCATCGCCCCCATGGCGGCGCGCATCGGCCCGTCCCGCAAGTCCACCCGCGAAAACCCCGACGGTTTCGGCACCCCTTGCCGATTCACACCCCGTCCGCGCGGCGTGAATTAGCCGATTCCGCCGATTCCCTCAAGTCGAATTTGCGGGAAATGGTAAAGGGTCGAAGGTTGAGGGTCGAAGGTTGAGGGTTCAAGGCAAGGTGCGGCCCTTGAAGGAGTGGCGCGGCGTCAGCCCACCGTGAGTCAACGTGTCCGTGGTCCGTGGTCCGTGGTCAGTCGTCCGTGGCAAAAGGCTCCGCCGGCAAGCCACATCCGATGCGACGGGTGTGCTTGTCACGGACGACGGGCCACGGACCATCCGAACCATCACTTTCTCCTGTCGGATAGCGGTTCGCCCCCGTCACGTGTGATAAACTCAGCAGTATGCTCGGCAGCCCACAACCATCGACCTTGCGAACCGCCGGCTTGGCCATGATTCATGCGTCTACGATCCGATGCGTCGGGGTGGTCGCGGTCTGCATCGGGCTGCTGACGACGTCGCTCGCCGCCGAGGATCGATGGGTCGCCCGTTGGAAGCAGGGGGAACTCGCCACCGCGAACGACATCCAGGGCTGGCAGGAACCGACCAGCCAACCCACCGTCGCCGGGCGAAGTCTCGTCGATCCGGCCAATCCCGTGACGATGTTGCTCGATCGTCAATCGCAACCCGTCGACCCGGTGAGCTATGTCGAATTCGTTGGCGGCGATCGGCTGGTCGGCGAGGTCGTCGAGTATCGGGCGAAAGCCGCGTCCCCCTATGAGCACGCGCCGCCCCATCTGCTGGTGCAGCATGTCGCCGACGTGCATCCCCCCGACCAGGGGCCTGCCGTCCCGATACGAGTCACGCTACCATGGTTGCGGCGGATCGTGTGGACGCCGGTCGCGGGAGGCCGCTACGTCCCCGCCACGGCGTGGTTGAGCGGCGGCGGTCGGATCGCGTTCCGAAGTTTGCGCTGGTCGGACACCGGACTCAGCCTCCTCACCGAGACCGGGCTGCGTTCGCTGGAGTGGACCGAACTCGCCGAGCTCCATCTTCCCGCGCGCGATCCCTGGGAAGCCTATGCCGAACAATTGGGGACCTTGACGCCGAAACTCGATGCGCTCCTCTGGCGGCTCGAAACCGCCGACGGTTCCCGGCTGACGACCTCCCGCGAACGGTTCGAGGCGCGACATTGGGGCGACCGCAACAAAAGCGAATCGTGGTTGCAACTGGTCGCGCCGGCGTGGTCGTTGGAGACGTTGTGGCTGCGGTTTCCCACGATTCGCGCGTGGACCACGTTCGACGCCGTCGAACCGCCGCTGTCATGGGCCGATCCGACCGAGGTCGTCACCGAACCGGTCTTCGGCGGCGGCTGGCCGTGGCGAAGTGATCGCAACACGCACAACAGTCGGCTTGCCATCGCGGATCAGCTTTACGTTCATGGCTTCGGGGTCCATGGCAGCACCACGTTGCGGTTTCAACTTCCCTCGTATGTTCGCGCGGTTCGGACCGGCGGGGGACTCGATCGCCGGGCGGGGACCGGCGGCAGCGTGCGGCTGTCGGTCGTCCGCGATCAGGCCACGACGCTCTATGCCGGCGATCCCTTGATCGGTTCGTCACAACGGATCGACACGGGTTGGCTCGAGTTGCCGCCGTCGAACCCGACGGAAGCGATGCAGGGCCCGTCGCTGGCCCTCCGGTCGGACATGCTGTTGGACGGGGCCCCGGCGGGGGCTGATCCGTTTGATATCCGCGACATCGTCGCCTGGGTCGAACCGCAAATTCGGCTCGACCGGGAGGGGCTTGCGCGGGAGGTCGCGCGGGAGGCCCCCGCGGCGGAGAGTCTGGCCGGCTGGTCCCTTCCCGCGCGCTCGGCGGCGGGCTTGCTGACCCGCAACTGGCTCGATGAGACCGACCATCGCAGCCCCCATTACCGCACGCTTTGGTCGACGTCCCAACCCTGGATCACCCTGTCACGCAGTCAGAAAGTGACGGCAGAGGATCGTTGGTTGACGCTGATGATCGAACGGTTCGAGAAGTCGTCGCAGCCGATGCTGGTGCAGCTTAAGCTCGACGGGCGGGTCGCGGGGGAATTCGAGATTCCGCTACGGCAGGGGCCGATTGATCCCTATCCGATCAGCGTGCCCCTGGAACCGGGCGCCGCGCGCCAAGTCCAGGTCCAAGTCACGATCTTTCATCCTCAGCCCGATTCCTGCTGGACGTTGCGGGGCGTGGTGACGGGGGCGGAACTCCCCGGGATCCGCTGGTTGTACGACGACGGTTCGCCGGCCTGGTTGGCGGAAGTCGCCGGCAAACCGTGGGAGGTCTCGGCGAAAGAGGTCTTCACCGGGACGACCGCGTTACGAATGGAGTCGGGCGTTGGCGATGTCCCGCAGATCGAGGACTGGGCCCATTCGCTCGTCGACTGGCCGCGACTCGGGGAGTATCGCTTTTTGACCTTCGCCTGGCAGGGGGTCGACACCACAACCATGGGACTTTCCCTGGCCCACGACGGCCACCTGCGCGATGCGATCGCGGAGGGGCTGGGACTCAACGTCCGCCCCCGTGGTCGCGCGGGCCGCCGGGGCGGGCGGACCGAGGAACGCGGATTGCGACACCGCTTCACCTATGCCGCCGGCCAAGGCCAGCTCGATCGCTTCGACCCGTTGCGGGTGAAAAACGAGTTGCCGACGGCGTGGAGTTGGGAATCGCGCGACGTCGTCAACGACTTCGGTCCGCTGACGCTGACGGGACTTGGGTTCATCGTGCGCGGGGGCCGCGGGATGCTCGATGCGATCGCGCTGGCCCGGACACCGCAGGATGTCGAGGATCTGCGAAAGCGTTTCAGCCCTCCCGACCAGCCCTCCGGCGATGCCCAGCATGAATTTCTGGCGTGGCGACGCGAGGACTGGAACGTGGGAATTCGCCGCTTCGCCCCGCAATTCTCGACCCCCGAAGCCCGGCATGGCATTCATCTGAAGCGCGAACATCAAGGGCAGGCGGGGGCGTGGCAGACGCATCCCAACGATGGCCAGAACCCGTTCCTCCTGCGGACGGTCCACGAGTTCCCCGCCGATCGGCCGCAGGAACTCGACGTGGTCGTCTCCCATTATCCGCAACATGACTGGCTGTTGGTGGTCCGTGTGGATGGCCAACCCATTTTTGAACGCAAGATCGACGAGGCCCTGACCCTGCCGCAACGGGGTTTCGCCAGCCTGCAAGTCGACCTGTCGGCGTATCAGGGACAAACGGTCCTCGTTGAAGTCGGCAACGCCGCGCTCGACGGCGGACAAGAACACGCCTTCTGGAAACGGGTGGAGCTCCGTGATCGACCGTGATGTTGACTGCGTCCCCATCCGTGGGAAGCGCGCGACCGGAGGTTCCTCCATGCGCGGTTGGCTCGGCGCGCTCCTGCTCTGTCTGACAGGCGGCGGCTGCGATCGTACGGCTCCCTCGACCGACGCTCCCGCCCCGCCGGTCCCGGTCGCGGAGAAAAAGCTCGATCCCCTCGCCGATCAACTGACGCGGGTGCGGGCGGAACTCGCCGCGAAGAATCCCGACCTGATCGCCGACCGCGTGCTGCTCGAGCCGCGTGACGGCGTCCTCGCGCTGGCCGAACTGCGCGACGCCGGCCTCCGCGACATCTCCCCCTTGCGCGGCTTGCCGCTGGAGGTCTTGGGGCTCGCCGGGAATCCGCTGGTCGACCTCTCCCCGCTGCAAGGGATGCCGCTGGTCGAACTCGATCTGGAGCGGACCGCCGTCGTCGATCTGTCCCCTCTCGCGGGGATGCCGCTGCGATCGTTGTGGCTGAATGAAACTCCCATAAGCACGCTGGAACCTCTGCGTGGGGCCCCGCTGACGCAGCTCAGCCTGCTCAAAACGCCGGTCAGCGATCTGAAGCCTCTGACGGGGATGCCGCTCGAAAGCCTGTGGTTGAACGAGACGCTTGTCACCGACCTGTCTCCACTCGCGCGGGCGCCGTTGGTCAGCCTGACGTTGCACAAGACGCCGGTCCGGGATCTGTCGATCGTTCGCCAATGGCCGACCTTGCAACGACTCCATCTCGGGGAGTCCCAAGTCTCCGACCTGCGACCGCTTGATGGACTCCGCCTGACGCGGCTGATTCTCACCCCGGCCAAGATTACCGCCGGAATGGACGTCGTCCGCCGGATGGAGACGCTCAACGAGCTCGACATCGAATTCCGCGACCCACGCCCCTGGTCGCCCGAGGAATTCTGGCAACGTTACGACGCCGGCGAACTCAACCCGCGTTGACGAACAATCCCATGAGCGGGGGGACGTCAGTCCCCCCGGTGATTACCGTCATAGCGCATGACAATCGTCACCGGTGGGACTGACGTCCCACCGCTCTTCGGTACGCAAGTCGCTCGCTACCCATCACGAACACGCCATGGCACCATGCTCGCGAGGGGCGACAACTTGATCCACGGCTCGGGGCATCCGCATGTATCTCGGCATTGAAATCGGCGGCACGAAACTCCAGTTCGGCGTGGGCTCGGGCACGGGAGACCCCTTCGTCGACTTCGTCCGCCGCGACATCGACCGCAAGGCGGGAGCCGCCGGGATCCAGCGGCAGATTCTCGAAGTGGGTCGCGAACTTGTCGCCAAGCATGGCATCGTCCGCGTGGGCTACGGCTTCGGCGGCCCCGTCTTCGGTTCCGCGGGGATCGTGCAGACCAGCCACCAAGTTCATGGATGGGACCGATTCCCGATGGTCGAGTGGACCGCACGGGAGCTGGGTGTTCCCGCCCGGCTCGGCAACGACTGCGATGTCGCGGCCCTCGCCGAAGCGTGTTATGGAGCCGCGAAGGAAGTCCGCACGTCGTTCTATGTGACGGTTGGCACGGGCATCGGCGGCGGCTTCGTGATCGATCGTCGGATTCATGGGACCGATCGGCCCGCCGCCTCCGAGATCGGTCATCTGCGCCCGGGTCTCGCCGCGCGCGACCGGCACGAGACGTTGGAATCGATCGCCGCCGGCCCGGGGATTTCCGAACGACTGCTGCGTAGGTTGGCGACCCGTCCCGCGACCGATCCGGAAGTCGTCGACCTGACCCGTCGGGCTGGCGGCGAGCTGTCGCAACTGACGACGAGGCACATCGGCGAAGCGGCCGCGGCGGGTCACTCGGCCGCACGAGAGGTTTACCACGAGGCGACCGATGCGCTGGGCTGGGGCCTTGCTCAAATGGTGACGCTGCTGGCCCCGGAATGCGTCGTCGTAGGGGGGGGCGTCTCGTTGGTTGGCGAAGACCTCTTCTTCGCCCCGCTGCGGACCGCCGTCGCGACCTACGTCTTCCCACCGCTGCGGGAGAGCGTTCGCATCGTCCCCGCCGGGTTGGGGGAAAGCGTGGTGGTGCATGGGGCGCTCGCGCTCGCCGCGACGGCGTAAGCTCCGTCGGCGAAATCCGAAATCCGAAGCACGAAATCCGAAGGCACAGGACA
>CAYRVS010000006.1:18250-39754 GCA_964427725.1 uncultured Planctomycetaceae bacterium
CCTCAAGAGAAAACGTCCCGTTCCTGCAAGGTTTTCCGCTTCGTGCTTGGGAGTTATTTCGGATTTCGTGCTTCGGATTTCGGATTTCACCGAAGACCTTGCCGCCGACCGAAGCACCACTCCCGACTTACCGCGGTCGCCAATGGTGAATCGCGATCGATGCGGCTCCCATCGCGCCGCCGAACGGTCCCAATTCCGTCCGCGTCACGCGCCGGTGCAAATCGTCCCCCCCCGCCTCCAGACACGTCCGTTGCACCAGCGGGAAATATCCCGGCAGGTCGAGCAGCGGTCCCGCGAGAATGATGCGATCGGGATCGAGCAACAGCGCCACGTGATGCGTGAGCCAGGCGTGATGAACCGCCGCCTGCTCCAGCAGGCGTTTGGCCAACGGATCGCCGGCTTCGACCGCCGCGCTGAACTGCTGAAAGGTCGGCCGGCCCGGGGCGGCCCAATAGGGGCCCGCTTCGCCGCGTTGCTTGTGATGTTGCACAGCGTCGAGCAGCGCCATCAGCGACGCCGAGTCCTCGACCGTCATTCGGCCGTTCGTCAACGGGGAAGGGGGGTGTTCGCTAACGCTAAGCGTCGGGGTGGCGTCGGGACAGAACCACGCGCCGATCTCCCCCGCGATGTTCGACATGCCGCGATAGAGCTCGCCGTCGATCACGATCCCCAGCCCGATCCCCGTGCGAACCCCCAAACAAGTCACGCGCGACAAGCCCCGGCCTTGACCGACCCAATACTCGGCAAGCGCCATCGAACGGAGGTTGTTCTCGATCGAGACCGGCAGCCCCAACTTGCGCTGCAAGTGCTCGACCACCGGCACGTCGCGCCACTCCTCGATGTAACGGCACCGCCGCGCGATCCCTCGTTCGGCGTCGATGAACCCGGGCAGTCCGATGCCGATCCCCAGCACATCCTCCCGCGACGGACCGATCAGTTCCTCGAGCAACGTCTCGAAGACCGCGAGCACCTCGGCGGCCGAAGGCATTCGCTCGAAGGTTCGCGTGAGCTGGCGCAGCGGCTGCTGCGCGAAGTCGACCGACAGTCCCATGACGTTGCGGGCATCGAAGTCGAGGCCGATGAACCGGCCGCGTCGCGGGTTGAGTTCCAAGCGGACCGGCGGGCGGCCCAACGACCGTTCGCTGGCGATCGATTCCAGCAGATAACCGTCCCGCACGAGCCGCTCGACATAGACCCCGATGGTCGAAGGGACCATTCCCAATTCGGCGGCGAGATCGCCGCGCGCCATGATGCCCCGCGCGCGAACACAACGCAGCAAGGCGTCCTCGGCCGCCGCGACGGCGTGCGGTTTACGACGTGATGACATGCCGACACACTTTCTTATGTCAATCGGCGAAACTGGCGTGCCGATCGGCCGCGACTGAGCTACCATCGGATGCGCGGTTTCCCGGAATTCATGCGTTTTGGTGCCTGAAATTCGAGTGGGAACCAGACGCTGCATCCAAGACCTTACCTGGAACAAATCCGCGACTTATCTCGAAACACACGGAAATCACCCGCGCGGGGGGACCGATCCCCAGTCACTCCGCGCGACGCCCTATCGGGTGGGGGCTCTCCTCGGAGACATCGGGATGTGCCCCACGTCCCGTGGGACTTCACCATGAAGACCATGGTGACCGAGTCCATCATGCATGAGCTTGGAGGTCTTCGGTCATCATGACCGACGCGGCTGATGACAACGTCGGCGTGACGTCGTCAGTCCACCTTCACCGGGCGACGCTCAGCGACATTGCTGCGTCTCGCCTGAATACCGCGTCAAGACGTGACGCGTTTCCCGCGGGCACATGATTCCACCATCAGGGGCGCGATCCCTCGGTCGGTGGCATCCATGTCGCGGCATGGACCGACGGGGCGGTCCATGACAACGAATCCCCCAACGCGCGCTGCGCCCGTTCCATCCGCTCCCGCAGTGCTGTCACTCGCGGTTGGTGTTCCGGAGCGTCGGCCAGATTCGTCAACTCGAACGGATCGGCCTCCAGGTCGAACAATTGCGTCACATCGACCCGGGGATAACGAATCAATTTCCATCGACGATCGCGGTAGGCCCGCTGCACGTCGCGATAAGCCAACAGCAACTCGGGACGATGGGTCTCGCGCTCCCCGCGCACGACCGCCGCGGCGCTTTGCCCATCCCGTCCGGCGGGAGACGCCAGCCCCGCCAACTCACACAGCGTCGCACCGATGTCATGCAGATAAAGCAAGGCGTCGCTGGAGCCTCGCGGTACACCGGGCCCCGCGAACACCAGCGGGGCTTTCATGCTGTGTTCGTACAGATTCTGCTTCCCCAGCAGTCCATGGCTACCGAGCGCGATCCCATGATCGGCCGAAAACGCGATGACGGTGTTGTCGGTCAGCCCCAACTCGTCGAGCTTCCCCAACAGCCTGCCGATGTGGGCGTCGAGCCCGGTGATCGTCGCGTAGTATTCGTGCTGCGTCTTCCGGAGTGCATCGGAAGTCCGCGGCCACGGGAGCAGTCGCTCGTCTCGAACCGTCATTTCCCCGTTGTCGAACGGATGTTGAGGCAGGACATTCGGCCACGGTTGCAAAGCTTCCGGGTCGTATTGGGCGAGATACTCCGGAGCCGCAACCCGCGGATCGTGCGGGTTTCCAAACGCGAGGTACATGCAGAACGGGCGTCCGCCGCGATCGCGTTCGAGAAATGTGATTGCGTCATCGACGATGAGCTTTCCCGGTTCGCCGGAGCGGCGCTCGGCTTCGTCATCGGCCAGCGTCTGGTTGACCTCGAACAGCGCCTGGATCGCCGGGGCCGTGTTGCCCCGCTTGCCGTAGTGATAAGTCGCGTACCCGGCGTCACGAAAGACGCGGGGGAAATTGGGGCCCGCGGGGTCGGCCGCGGGCGACGGCTTGCCGCCATCGCTCGGGTTCCGCCAGCGAAAGTAGGCGTCCCCGCTGAGGAGCATGTTGCGGCTTGGTAAACAGACCGCCGGTTGGTCACTCCCCAGACAATACGCGTTACGGAAGACGAAGCCTCGTTCGACGAGTCGATCGAGCCGCGGGGTAATGACTTGGCGATCCCCCAAGGCGGCGATCGAATCGGCCCGCATGTCATCCGCGAAGAGAAACAGCACATTCGGCCGCGCGGCCTCGGCAACGTTTGTCAGGCCCGCGATCCAACAGACGGCGAACAGCGCACGCGGAATCCGCGCGAGAATTCGAGCCGGCAAAGACCACGGCGGAGAACAGGCCACGCGAGCGCTTCCGAAGACCTGGGAATCTGCCCAGTCAGTCGCGGCATGCGCTTTGGCCCTCAGCCATGCCGACCCGCGCACTTTGACATCGAAGCCCGGCGATGACAAGGGACGAAACCGATAAACCGACCGACATGTGGGTTTCCCCTTAGTCGCAGTCGGAATCCGAACACGGCGCGAGGAAGTGAGTGCCTGCAACACCACGATAAAGCGTGGCTTTTGCACCGTATCCATAGATATCGACAATTGTCGACATCGCAAGAATTGTAGTCGTCCCTACCGAGGCGCGCCGACACTTCACACTACACACCATGACTCACCACCATGCGCATGGCCGGCGGGGATCCGGCGCTTTGCGGAAAGCCTTCCGCGAAGTGTCCCGAGCACTGCCAAGGATTGAACCGACGCTTTCGTGAACTCCCGACGGCTCAAGGTGCCACGGCCTCGTTCGCAGCCATGGTCGATCCATCGTCGCGCCCCAATCGCACACTGCGGGGGCGATACCAACAGGCCAGCGGCACCAACAACGCGACCGCGACAAGGAAGATGCGGTTCTCGGGAACGCCCGTCGCGGTCAGTACGCTCGTCCCCGCGAAATGGAGCACCCCGCTCAGCAGGATGCCGATCCAATTGCAGAGGTTCATCACGCCGATGATCTGCCCCTTCTGATCGGCGGGGGCGAGCGCCTGCAGATAGACGGTGATCGGGACCGCGAAGAGTCCCGCGCTCATTCCCAGAATGACCAGCACGATTGCCGCGCCATTCACCCCCACCAGGGTCTCACCGCGTGCCGATCCGGGGAGGGCCAGCACCGTCAAGAAGAGCATCATCCCCACCATCCCCGCGACGACGAGCCGCGCCTCGAATCGCCCGCGTGACAGCGTTCCCGCCAAGACGCAGCCGATCGCCGTCCCGATCGCGGCGCACGCCTGCAACCGGCCCGTCGCCGCTTCATCGATTTTCAGTTGCAGGATCCCCAGGTCGTTGACGCCGCTGAGGTACAGCCCGCCGACACACCAGAAGACCGAAGTTGCCACCAGCACCTGAAAAAACTGCGGCTGGGTCCGCATCAGCGCCCGGGTCTGGGGGGGAAAGAAGAGCGAGGAGCGGGTGATCGCCAAGTCGGGGCGCGCGATCGGCGTGCGCCGAATCGGCAGCGCCGTCAGCGTTCCGACGATCGCCGTTCCCAGGCACGCCAACGACCCCAGCCACAGCCGATCCGAGAATTGCTTGGTCAACTCGCCGGCCAGCGCGACGCCGAGAATGATCGCCAGGAACGTGGTCATCAGAATCCACCCGTTGGCGCGGGGAAGATCCTCGCCGCGAAAGAGTTCGGGCAGGATGCCATATTTGGCGGGACCGAAGAACGTGCTGTGCGCCCCCATGCCGGCGAGGACGATGATCATCGCCGGCAGCGATCCCGACCAAAACGCGGCGGCCCCGAAGAGCATCGCCACGATCTCGAGCAGCTTCGCCAGCACGATGATCGACCGTTTGCGATGTCGATCGGCCAGGACGCCACACACCCCGGATAATAGGACGAATGGCGCGGCGAAGGCGAACATCGCCACTCCTTGCCAATTCGTCCCCCCCGCATCGGCCGCCCCTTTGACCGCGACGAACAGCACCAATTGCTTGAAGAGGTTGTCGTTGAACGCGCCGAGAAACTGCGTGACGACCAGCCCCCAGAAGCTGGTGTCACGCACGATGGGCGGAGACGTGGTGGGTGCGGCGGCAGACATCAAGGTCGCATCTCTGACATACGGAAAGACCGATCACGGCACGCGGGGGAGCATCAAAGCAAACCGCCGCGCGGAAAGGGAGGCCGCCGGGATGCGGACTTTCAGGGACTCCGCATCCGATCCTCTTTGCCGATCACGGGGAGCCGGTTTGCTGTGGCTTGTTGACGGGAGGGGGCGTCAGCCGTTCGCCGGCGCGGCCCTCGGAACTTTTGCCGCCGCGGGGCTGGGGCGGCGTTTGCTTGCGCTGCCAGAGGACGCCCGTCATCAGCAGGTCGAGCGACCGGGCATACTCCCGCAGCGCGCCAAGATAGTTCTTCGTCGAGAGCGCGGCTTGGGCCTTCTTGAAGGCCTCTTCGCGCGGCGCGAGGTCGATGGGCCATTGCTCTTCGACCGCCGCCCCGTGCAGTTCGGCTTCGATCTTGGCGAGCGAATGGATCAGCGCGGGAGTCAGCTTGGCGGACGCCGTGCGATACGGCCGCCAGATGATCGTCGAATTCGACGTCGCTTCCTCGTGATGCCGTTCGCTCCGCGGCCCTTCCCGCCGCCGACGGAACCACGCGGTGAGCATCAGCCCGAGGAGCGACAACCCCAAGATCGAGCCCCCCACCAGCCGGTGTTGGGTCAACGCGATCAGCATGAAGCCGACCACGCCGACCAGCCCCAACGCGCAAAACGCGATGAAGTACTCCCAACCCCCCGGACTGGGAGGCGCGAATTGCGGGGGCTCGGGCGCGGCGGCGTGGCTCGGCACTTCACCGGCCCGGGCGATCACCACGGTGATGTTGTCGCTCCCCCCGCGCAGGTTCGCCAGTTGCACCAACAACCGGCAAGCTTCGTTCGGGGGCAGTTCTCCCGCGATCATCCCCAACTCGGCGTCGTTGACGTATGTCGTCAGGCCATCGGAGCACAGGAGATACGTGTCCCCCGGCAGGACGACGCAGGGGCCTTCGAGATCGACTTCGACGGTCGGCTCGGGCCCCAACGACCGCGTGATGACGTTCCGCGGATACAGCCGATCGGCGTCCTGTGGGCGGACCTTCCGCTGCTGGATCAATTCCCAGATCAGGCTATGGTCGCGGGTCAGTTGATCGACTTGCCCCCGCCGAATCCGGTAACAACGGCTGTCCCCCACATGCCCGATGACCGCCCCCAGTGGACACAGCAAGAGCGCCGTGCAGGTGGTCCCCATCCGTAGGAAGTCGCGGTTGAGGGCCCCGCGCTCATGGATCCGCTGATTGGCGGTCTCGAGCGCCGTTTTCAGCGCGGCGAGGGGATGCTGTTCGCGCAGTTTGTCGAACGTATGGGGCACGGTGTCGACCGCCATCTTGCTGGCCAGCTCCCCGACGGCGTGCCCCCCCATCCCGTCGGCGACCACGAACAGATGCCCGCGTTCCTGCCACGATTCGCGGTCGGTGGCGAGCACCACGACGCACGAATCCTGATTGTTCTGCCGCCGAAACCCGACATCGCTCAGGGCGGCGTACTGAATCTTTTGTTCCCAGAACATCGAGCGCGGCGTCCCGGCGAAAACACGCGGATCACTCGCGAAATTCTAGCGCGCCGCGAAACGGGGGGTAAAGGGAGGAAACGGACAAGCCCAACGAGAGTTGTTCGGTTCGTCGGATCAGGGGGTCTCAAAGCCGGCGCGACCGTGGTGGGCCGATCCATCCCTCCCGGAGGATCGCGTCTTCAAAGCATGTCGTCCGTCGATGTCTGATCCGGGATGGCGAAGCCGCGAGAGTCGGTGTCAAATGGAAGACGCGATTCGATCACATCTTCGAGGAACATGCGATTGCGCGCGATCGGCCATCGTTCGGTATTTCAATTCCTCAAGCCGGCCGTCCGGTGCCTGCATCGTGGCCTGTCGGGTGGTTTCCTCGGGCTCTGGCTCGTGGGAACTTCCGCCGCGTTATCCGACGAGGCGACCGAGCACTTTGAACGTCGGATTCGTCCCGTTTTGGTGGAACGGTGCTTAACGTGCCACGGGGCCGAGCAGGCGAAAGGGGGGCTCCGGCTCGATACCCGTGCGGGGTGGGTCCACGGGGGGGAGAGCGGTCCCGCGATCACGCCGGGGGAACCGGAAGGTTCCTTGCTGTTGGAGGCGATCCGTGGTGCGCCGGGCGATTGGCGGATGCCCCCCGCGGAGGCGGGTCCCGCGCTGACCGAAGCGCAAATCGCGGACTTTGTCTCGTGGATCAAACAGGGGGCGGTCGATCCGCGAACCGGCCCGGAGAAGCAGGCGACGACCGGTTGGACCGAGCTCTATGCGGAGCGCTCGCGGTGGTGGAGTCTGCAACCGGTTCAAGATGTCACGGTGCCGGAGGTCGACGATCCCGCATGGTCGGGGGGCGTCATCGATCGGCTAATCAAAGCGCGGATGGACGACGCGGGGATCGTCCCTTCGCCGCGGAGCGATGACGCGACGCTGGCCCGACGTGTGGCCATGGTCTTGACGGGGTTGCCGCCGGGCACGGTCGCCGAATTAACCGGCGGCAGTCCTGATCTGCCGTCGAACCTGACGACGCCCGAGGACTACGCGGCGTGGGTCGATCGCTGTCTCGACTCGCCCCACTTCGCCGAACGTTGGACGCGGCATTGGCTCGATGTGGTGCGGTTCACGGAAACGTTGGGGAACGAATGGAATTACGACGCCGCGTATGCCTGGCGATATCGCGATTATGTGATTCGGGCCTTTCACCAGGATCTTCCCTTCGATCAGTTCGTACGGGAGCACATTGCGGGGGATCTCCTGGAGCCACGGTGGGATGCGACAGGCCGCTACAACGAAGCCCCGATCGGCACCGGGTTCTTTCGGTTCGGCGAGGTCAATCACGACAGCTGCGTGCAGTTCCGCGTGATCGGGTTCGACATTGTCGACAATCAGGTCGACACGTTGACCAAGGCGTTTCAAGCGACCACGGTCGCCTGCGCGCGGTGTCATGATCACAAACTCGATGCGATCTCCGCCCGCGACTACCACGCGGTGCTGGGGGTCTTGCGCAGTTCCCGGTCGGTCATGCGGTCGATCGATCATCCCGACGTGTTTCATGCGGGAAAGTCGCAGCTTGAGGCCCTCAAACCAGAACTGCGCGCCGCGTTGCTCGATGTCTGGCGGAACGAGGCCGCGGGGATCAACGAGGAGCGGCTACAACGCTTGACGGCGGACCTGAAGGAACCCCTGACCGATGTCGGCGATCCGCGCTACGCTTGGTTCCACGCGAGTCGGAATCCGACGGTGGTCGAGGGCTGGAAAGAAGCCGTCGCGGCGGTGACTCGCGAGGCGGAAGCCCGTGCCGCACGGGAGGCGGACTATACGGTCCTGGCCGATTTTCGTCACGGCCTGCCCCCGGACTGGTTCGCGGAAGGGGCCGGACTGGCGGCGCATCCGCAGGTCGATATCGCGCCGCAACTGGAAGGGGACGCGGCGATCAAGGCGGTGTTGCCCCCGGGAGTCTATACGTTCGCGTTGTCGGATCGGCTGAATGGCGCGTTGCGCTCGCCAACGTTGCCGCGGACGCATGCCAAGGTCAGTTTCGAGGTGCTCGGCGGACGGTTCAGCCTGGCGCGGCTGGTCTTCAACAACTGCCAGCTCAACTACAACCATCAGCATTCGATCCATAATGACGATTGGTCATGGATCACGCTCGACTTCCCCGCCGAGACTGCCGACCTGCTCCCCTATGCCGAGCTGCTGACCTTCTGGGACAACCCCAAGTTTCCCGATCCGTTGGGGACCTTGGGGAAAGATGTCGAGAACCAGCGCCGGCCCTATGCCGAGCACGCCAAGAATCCGCGGACCTGGTGGGGCCTGCGGCGGATTGTGCTGCACGACACTCCTCAACCACCGCCGGGTGAGCTGGGTCACCTGCTGCGTTTGTTCGAGGGTGATCCGCCCGATACACCGGCCGCGATCGCGGGGCGGTATGCATCCGTCGCTCAAGCGGCGATCGAACGCTGCGCCCGGGGTGAGGCGGACGACGCCGACACACGGTGGCTCAACTGGTTCGTGAAGGTCGGTCTGTTGTCGAATCGCGCGGCGGCGTCCCCCCGTCTGGCGGAGCTCGTCGCGCGGTATCGGCAACTCGAACAGGAACTTCCACAGCCCACGACCGTCTTGGCGATGGCGGACGAAGGGGACGGCGTCGCACAACCGTTTTACGTGCGCGGCGACCAGACGCGCCCCAACGGCGTCGTCCCGCGCGACTATGTGCAAGTCTTATGTCCGCCCGATCACGCAGCTCCGACGACCGGTAGCGGACGCCGGGAACTGGCGACGTGGATCGCCAGTCCGCAAAACCCCATGACCGCGCGGGTGATCGTCAATCGGGTTTGGCAGTGGGTCTTCGGCCGCGGCTTGGTCGCGACGCCCGATGACTTCGGCCATTTGGGCGAACTCCCGTCGCATCCCGAACTGCTGGATCATCTCGCCGCCGAATTCCTGGCGGATGGCTGGTCGATCAAGCGGCTGGTCCGCCGGCTGGTCCTCACGCGGACATTTCAAGGCCACGCGGTCCCCACCGAGTCGGCTCGACAGTGGGATCCCGATAATCGGCTGCTCGCCCATTGGGCACCGCGGCGCGGCGAGGCGGAAGTGATTCGGGATGGTCTGCTCGCGGTTTCGGGTCGGCTTGATCCGACGCCCTATGGCCCCAGCATTCATCCCTTCCGCGAGCTCGCCGACACCGAGAAGCGACTTTACGAAGGTCCGCTGGATGGGGACGGCCGGCGGAGTCTCTACATCAAGTTTCAACTGATGGAGGCCCCGCGGTTTCTTTCGGCTTTCAACCTGCCGGGTGGCAAGCTCACACAGGGGCGGCGCGAGGCGTCGAACACGCCGGCCCAAAGCCTGGCGATGCTCAACGATCCGCTGGTCTGGCGGCTCGCCGATCATTGGGCCGAGCGGCTCGTCGCGGAACCGGTGGGCGATCCCGCGGCCCGGATCGAACGAATGTTTCAGCGCGCGCTCGGTCGGAACCCCACGGCGGAGGAACGCGAGCGCTGGTTGTCGGCCCTGCGGTCGCTGGCGGCGGCCCGCGGCGTGTCGGACGAAGGCCTGTCGCGGGATCCCGCGTTGTGGGCTGACCTGGCGCATGCGATGTTCAACCTGCAGGAGTTCCTCTTCATCCCATGAGCCCTCGACCAAGCCCCTGTCCGGGAGCGTTGCCGTGTCCCTTGACGCGCCGGGAACTCTTGCAGACCACGGCGACCGGGTTCGGCGCGCTCGCCTTTGCGGGTCTGGCGCAAGCGTCGGCATGCGGCGCGACCCGCACGCCGCATGCGCCCCCCAAGGCCCGCAGCGTCATCTTTCTCTTCATGGATGGCGGGGTGTCGCATGTCGACACCTTCGACCCCAAGCCGGCGCTCGAGCGGCATGTCGGTGAGCCCTGGTCGGGCGATCCCGCGCGAAAGTGGCAACGTAGTCCGTGGAAATTCGCTCAACATGGCGCTTCGGGCACCTGGGTCAGCGAGTTGTTTCCGCACCTGGCCGGCTGTGTCGATGACTTGGCGGTCATCCGCTCGATCAAGGCCGATCTGCCGATTCACTCCACGGCGGTGATCTATCTCCATACCGGCCACAACCTCGCCGGCCGACCGAGTTTGGGCTCGTGGATGAGCTATGGTCTGGGAAGCGACAACGAAAATCTCCCCGGGTACGTGGTTCTCAGCTTCGGCCATGTTCCGGTCGGCGGGTTGGAAGCGCTCGGCAGCGGCTTCCTGCCGGCGAGCTACGAAGGGACATTTCTCAAGGCGGAGGGCCCGCCGATCGAGAATCTGAGCACCACCCGGACCGGGGGCGACTCGCCGTTGAAGCGGGAATTGCTCCGCGATCAGGATCGCGCGTTCGCGGCGCGGTTGGGGGGGCTCGACGCGGTCGAAAGCGCGATTCGGAATTACGAGCTGGCGGCCCGAATGCAGTCGCTGGTCCCCGATGTGCTCGATGAGTCGCGCGAAACCGAGGCCACCCGACGGCTCTACGGCCTCGATGATCCCGACGCCAATACGCGGCTGTACGCGCGGCAATGTCTGCGGGCCCGCCGTCTCGTCGAAGCCGGCGTCCGGTTCATTCAGGTCAATTGCCCATACGGCCTCTCGAACGGGACGTGGGATCAACATGGCGGCTTGAAGGCGGGGCACGAGAAGAACGCCCGCCAGACCGACCGCGCGATCGCCGCCCTCATTCAGGATCTCAAGCAACGCGGCTTGCTCGACGAAACCCTGATTCTGTGGGCCGGCGAGTTCGGCCGCACGCCCCATGCCCCCGGTCCCGACGGCCGCGACCATCATCCGGAAGGGTTCACGGTCTTCCTTGCGGGGGGCGGTGTGAAGGGGGGCGTGACCCATGGCGCGACCGATGAATTCGGCGTCCATGCGGTCGAACAGGTGGTCGACATGCATGACCTGCACGCGACGGTCCTGCATCTCGCCGGCATCGATCACGAACGCTTGACGTTCCGGCACGCCGGGCGCGATTTCCGCCTGACCGACGTCCATGGCCGCGTCGTCAAGGAGATTCTGGCGTAAGGGCCGCGGCGGAGGCTAAGGCGGTTCTTCGGTCCGACACAGCCCGCGTCGGTCGTGGTGACGGGGCGTAGCCTCGCGGTATGCTGGTTGGCGTCACCTCACGGGATCCGCGCGCTCGAAATCGAGGTTCCGGCATGTCGCTTGTCACTCGTCGTTCGCTGCTGCAATCCTCGCTCGCCGTCGGCGGGGCGCTGCTCGTGCCATGGTCCCCGGGGCGGGCGCAATCCGAGCAGGTGACCTCCCCCAACGAGCGGTGGCGGATCGGGGCGATCGGGTTGCGGTACCAGGGGTCGGTCATCACGCGAGAAGCGTTGCCGTACGGCGATGTCGTCGCGGTGTGCGATGTCGACGGCCACGTCCGCGATCAGGCCCGGGCGAGTTTCGGCAGCACCGCGGCGCTGCATGAAGACTATCGCGACCTGATCGCCCGCAAGGACGTCGACGTCGTCCTGATCGGGGCGCCCGACCATTGGCATGTGCAGATGGCGGCCGACGCGTTGCGGGCCGGGAAAGACGTCTACGTCGAGAAGCCCCTGACGTTGACCATCGACGAAGGGAAGTACCTGCGACGGGTCGCCGCCGAGACCGATCGCGTGCTGCAGGTGGGGACGTGGCAGCGGAGCGACGCGCGGTTCCGCCTCGCCGCCGAGATGATACAAGCCGGGCGGTTGGGCCCGATCCGCAAGGTGACCGTGGTGTTGGGCAAGAACCGCGTCGGCGGGCCGTTCGAGCCGTATCCCGTCCCGAAGCATTTCGCGTGGGACCGCTGGCTCGGCCCGGCGCCGCGGGTCCCGTACATCCCCGAGCGGTCCCATTACACGTTCCGCTTCTGGTACGACTACGCCGGTGGCGAATTGACCGACACCGGAGCGCACCACATCGACATCGCCCAGTGGGCCGTCGGCAAGCAGTACACCGGACCGGTCGAAATCATCCCGCGGGCGACGTTGCCACAAGTCGAGAACGGGTTCTCGGTCCCGATCGATTTTTCGGTCACGTACCGTTATGACGACGGGCTGGAACTGGAGGTCCTCGACACCGGCCGCAACGGCATCCTGTTCGAAGGAGACCAGGGACGCTTGTTCGTCAATCGCGGCGTGATCAGCGGCACGCCGGTGGATGAGCTCGCCGCGAAGCCGCTGCCGCGCGAGGCTTTTCGGCTCTATGGGTTCGACAACCTGACCCGGCCGGAGCGGGCGGGGAAGATCGACGCGATCCGGAACCACATGGGGAACTTCTACGACGCAACGCGGTCGCGGAAAACGCCGATTTCGGATCTCGAAAGCCAGCATCGGACCGCGACGACCTGCCATCTGGGGAACATCGCCTGCCGCCTGGGCCGGCCTTTGCGATGGAACCCGACGACGGAGACGTTCGTCGATGATCCCGAAGCGGCGTCGTATCTCGCCCGCGAACGCCGCGCGGGGTATGAGCTGGTGTGACCAATCGCGATGCCAGCCAGGTAAGCCACCCTCAACACGCGCGACGGCTCTACGGGCGACCCACCGTGGCCTCCCCCGGTTTCCGCACCAGGGGTCATGAGCGTTCCGGTTGGCTGACGCTGTGCGGCTCTCGGCGGTCACGCCGCGTTTCCGCGCGGCAGGATCCATCGCGAAGATCGGTCGGCCTTCGGCAGTCAATCGCGCCCGCACGGAGGCTGGGTGGCCTGGCGTGATCGTCGCCTTGGGGTGGCTTGATCGCACCGTGACCAGGCCTCCCCCCGCAGGCCGTCATCCACCGGCATGCTCTCGACGAAAGGGACGCAAGGCTTCACGGAATTCCCGCAGTGAGGGGTATCTTGCGGCCGGGTCCTTGTCGAGGCTCCGTTCGATGATGGCGGCGAGCGCCGCCGGAAGGTCGGCCCGACGCGCTTGCGGCGGAACGATCGGTTCGGTCAGGATTTTGACCAACAGGTTCGTCGCCGGCCCTTCCGGCGGGAGATCATGGACGTACTCTCCCGTCAGCAAGTAGTACAGCGTCGCCCCCAGCGAGTACTGGTCGGCGGCCGGCTTCACGCTGCGGTAATGGGTGATCTGTTCCGGCGACATGAAGGCGGGAGTGCCGCCGAATTCGTGATTCATCGTCAGCCCGCTCAGCTTCGAGGTCTCGTACGCCCGGGCCAACCCGAAGTCGGCGAGCTTGGCGATCCGGCCCGCCTTGGGCCCCGTCACCAGGATGTTCGCCGGCTTGACGTCGCGATGGACGAACCCCGCTCGATGGGCATGCAGCAGCCCGGCGGCGACCTGACAGACCAGCCGCACCGCCGAACGGATTGACAGCGCGCCGCGGGACTGCACCAGCGACTTGGCGTCGACGCCGTCGACATACTCCATCACCAGATACGGCCCCCCTTCAGCGGCCACCGCTTCCACGAATTCGACGATGTGGGGATGCTTCAGACTTCGCAGGATGTCGATTTCGCGCAGAAAGAGCTCGACCGCCTTCGCGGGGGCGTGATGGACGATCTGCTTGATGGCGACCGGCCTGCCGTCATCCAGCCGCGATCCCAGATAGACGACCCCCATCGCACCGCGCCCGAGCGGCCGCTCGATCCGATAGCCGCCAATCACCTCTTCCGGGGGGACTTCGGACACAAACGGCGTAGTGCTGGCCGACCCATGCTCGGGGGGTGAGAAGGCCCAGGTTCCGACGTCATCCGGCTCGGGGAGTTCGATCCGCACCTGAAAGATCGTGTTCCCCCCCTGCACCTGATCCCCGTCTCGTAGCTCGGCGACGGTGACGCGGCGGCCATTCACGAAGACGCCATTGGTGCTGTTCATATCCAGCAGCCGACAGCGCGGCGGCTGCATTTCAAGCAGGAAATGCTTGCGGGAGAAGTAGGGATCGTCCGGTGGCAGCCGAAAGTGAGCGTCCTTCGAGCGGCCGACGAGAAACGAATCGCGGGTGTCGAAGGTGAATGCTTTTCCTTGGAATGGGCCGGCGATGACGTCCAGGGTCGTGATCATGGTTGGGATTGTGATGGCCACGTAGGCCGTTGGGCGATCGCCGTTAGCAAGGGTGGTGTCATGCGTTGCGTTGTGTGATGCCTCGTCAAACAAGGGGGGAGTCCCCCCTGGGGGAAACAGACTATGGGGTCAGATTTTGGTGCTTGGCGTTCGGAAACTGGTCGGCCCAAGTAAGGGCTTGCTGACGTGCGGGTTCGGAGATGGTCTGGTCCTCGCGAATCTTCTGGATGGCAATGTCCCGCGCGGGCGACTGGCCCAACCAGAAATTACACACGGATAAGGCCTCCTGCTCCACCCGCAACTCGGGTGTCCAAGGACGTGCATCCCACAATTTGACCGTCGAGTCGTCGCCAGCGGAGGCGAGCCGTAGTCCATCCGGACTGAAGACGATACAGCCGATCCTCCCCGAATGTCCTCGAAGCGTGAGGATTTCCTGGCCGGTCGCGGCGTCCCACAGCTTGACCGTCGAGTCCTCACCTGCGGAGGCCAGCCTTCGACCATCCGGACTGAAGGCGACACTGGTGACCCCATTCGAGTGCCCTCGAAGCATGAGGATCTCCAGGCCGGATGCGGTGTCCCACAATTTGACCGTCTGGTCCGAGCTGGCGGAGGCCAGCCTTCGACCATCCGGACTGAAGGCGACACTGGTGACCCAATTCAAGTGCCCTTGTAGCGTGCGGATTTCCTGGCCGGTCGCGGCGTCCCACAACTTGACCGTCTGGTCCCAGCTGGCGGAAGCCAGCTGTCGACCGTCCGGACTGAAGGCGACACTGCGGACCCTATTAGAGTGCCCTCGAATCGTGAAGATTTCCTGGCCGGTCGCGGTGTCCCAGGTCTTGATCGTCGAGTCGCTACTGGCGGAGGCCAGTCGTCGTCCGTCCGGGCTGAAGGCGACTCCGCTGACTTTATTCGAGGAACCCAGCAGCGTGCTCGAGTGACCGAGCAGCGTGCGGCTTTCCTGGCCTGTCACGGGGTCCCACAACTTGACCGTCTCGTCGTAACTGGCAGAGGCCAGCCGTTGACCGTCCGGGCTGAAAGCGACACTGGTGACCGCTTTCGAGTGCCCTTGGAGCGTGCGGATTTCCTGGCCGGTCGCGGCCTCCCATAACTTGACGGTCTGGTCGTCACTGGCGGAGGCCAGCCGTCGTCCGTCCGGACTGAAGGCGACACTGCTGACCCCATTCGAGTGCCCTCGAAGCGTGAGGATCTCCAGGCCGGATGCGGTGTCCCACAATTTGACCGTCTGGTCCGAGCTCGCGGAGGCCAGCCGTCGACCGTCCGGACTGAAGGCGACACTCTGGACCAAATTCGAGTGCCCTTGCAGCGTGCGGATTTCCTGGCCGGTCGCGGCGTCCCATAGCTTGACTGTCTGGTCGTCACTGGCAGAGGCCAGCCGTCGTCCGTCCGGACTGAAGACGACACTGTTGACCCAACGCGCGTGGCCTTGGAGCGTGCGGCTTTCCTGGCCGGTCACGGCGTCCCATAACTTGACCGTCTGGTCGTAGCCGACGGAGGCCAGACGTTGTCCGTCCGGACTAAAGGCGACATCAGTACAAGGGCTGCCTGTCTGGATTGTCTGCAGGTCGGAATGCGTCAGCCGATCGAAATAGTACCACTCAAAGCCACGCAGGTCTTCCTGATTGGGAACCGGAAGATAACGGTAGAGTGTCTCCAGGATTGGTGCGACATTCCCGTCATTCCATTGGTGTTGGGCCAAGTTCATATCGGCCACATAGCGATTCCTCACCGCGATTTTAGTCTGGAGTTCGGCTTCGTCACGGGCGGAGATGGCCTCCGCCGCTTTCTGTTCGGCCCGCTTCGTTGCGGGGGCGAGCTTAGCGAACGCCAGTTGAGCCTCTTGGGCTTTGTCATTGGCCCGCGTTTTCTGAGCCTCGACGTCGATCAGCGCCTGCTGGAGCGCCGCCGCGCGTTGGCTGGCCGCCATCCCCAAGACCGTCGACACGCTACCGCCGATCAGGATTGCGACCAGAACGGCGGCGGAAAGAGCCGCCACAACGGGATTGCGACGGCACCAGCGGTAGGCTTGTTCGGCAAGACTCACGCGGCGGGCGGTGATCGGTCGGTCTTGACGCCATCGATCGAGATCGGCCGCGAATTCACCACAGTCTTGGTAGCGATCCGCCGTCCCCTTCGACATCGCCTTCATGCAAATCGTGTTCAGATCACGCGGGATCTCCGGCCGGAGTGATCGCGGGGTGGCTGGCGTCTGATGGAGCACATTGAAAATGACAACCGCGGGTGTTCCCGCAAACGGAGTTTCTCCGGTGAGCAATTCGAAGAGCACCACCCCCAGGCTGTATTGATCGCTGACCCCTTTCACTTTGGTCGGGTCCCCGGCCGCTTGTTCGGGCGACATGTACGCCGGGGTTCCCATCACCGCGCCATCGTGCGTGAGCTTCTGGGCCGCGTCTCCCATGTGGGCCAGGCCGAAGTCCATGAGATGCGGTTCGCCGTCGGTATCGATCATGACATTCTGCGGCTTGACATCGCGGTGGACGATGCCTTGCGAATGGGCATAATCGAGCGCTTCCGCCAACTTGCGAACCAGTTCCGCGATCTTGTGGTATTTTCCGATGTAGTCGTCAAGACAATCGCTGAGGGGTCGACCATCGATGAAGGCCGACGCGATGTAGTAGTGGTCATCGGTTCGTCCGGTGTCGTAGACCGGGACAATATGGGGATGGTTCAGCCGTGCCGCCGCGATCGCTTCTCGGAGGAAGCGTTTCACCTTGTCCGGCGACTCCAGAAGCCCCGCTTGCGGCACCTTGATCGCGACGTCGCGCTCCAGCTGCGGATCGTAAGCCAGGTAGACCGTGCCGAACGCCCCTTGGCCAAGCTTCCTGCGAAGCAGAAACCGGCCGATGGATGATCCGGCTGCCAAGGGAGACGGAGACGAATCGGGGGAGGCGGAAAGCTGCGTGCCGCCAGGCAGGCTGACCGAGGTCTCGCGGGCCGATGCGGGGACGACAAAATCGCGGCCACACTTCTTGCAACGGAAACTGCGGCCGACCGAGGTCTCCGGCGCCTTATACGTCGAACCACAATCCGCATGCGGGCATGAGACACGGATCATGAGGCGGGCCTTGTCAGGACAGCACCGGGAGCGTCTCTGTTATTCTTTCCGGATGCGGCGCATCGCGTCAAACGATTCGTCTGTTGTTCAGCATGCCGGAAGACGTTGTCGGCCGGGTGAGTTCGTAGGCTGGGTGAGTTCGTAGGCTGGGTGAGTTCGTAGGCTGGGTGAGCGCAGCGTAACCCGGCGATCGACAGCCCAACGCTGGGTTACGCCTGCGGCTAACCCAGCCTACGAACTACGAACTACGGAATCCGCCGCGAGCCGCTTCTCAGTCGCCCAAGCGATCGCTCTGTTTCGCGGCGAGTCGCGGGAATTTCGGTGGGGGCGGGCCGATGTGGGGTGGGGTCGGATCTTCGGTTGAGGACGTGGTCGCCGGGTCGAGTCGGGTGATCCGCGCGCCGACGCCGTTCAACTTCGTCACGAAATCTTCGTAGCCCCGATCGAGATGTGCGACGCCGTGCAGTCGCGAGTCCCCCTCGGCGGCCAACGTCGCCAAGAGGAGCGCCGCGCCGCCGCGCAGATCGGCCGCCGAGACGTCCGCGCCGGTGAGACGCGTCACGCCGTGAATCCGGCAGCCTTCGCCGTCGCGTCGCACATCCGCTCCCAGGCGGCACAGCTCCGGCAGATGGAGATAGCGCTCGGGGAAGACGCGGTCCCGCACCCGGCTGTCCCCCGGCACGAGCGCGAGCAACGCGGTCAATTGCGGTTGGACGTCGGTCGGGATCCCGGGATAGGGCTCGGCGACGATCGTGCATGGGCTCCAAGGCCCCGCGCCACTCACGACGAGCCGATCACCATGGGCTTCCATCGTGACTCCGATGTGGCGCAACGTGTCGATCACCGCCGACAGTTGGTCGGGTTCGACGCCGGTCAACGTCAACTCGCCGCGGGTCATCGCGCCGGCGATCAACCACGTCGCGGCTTCGATGCGATCGGGAATCACCGCGTGTTCGCAGCCGGAGAGTTCGTCGACGCCATCGATTTCGAGCGTACTTGTCCCCAGTCCGGTGATCTTCGCGCCGCAGCGGTTGAGAAAGCGGCCAAGATCGACGACCTCGGGCTCGCACGCCGCGCCGAGCAAGATCGTCGTTCCACGAGCAACAGTCGCGGCGGTCATGACGTTGCAGGTGCCGGTGACGGTGCTGCCGGTCGGCCCGGTGAGATTGATCACCGCCCCGGTCAGCCGTCGCGCGCGGGCGGTGATGTAGCCTTGTTCGAGTCGGAGTTCGGCCCCGAGCGCCGCGAGCCCCTTGAGATGGAGATCGATCGGGCGCGGGCCGAGATTGCAGCCGCCGGGTAAGGCGACGACGGCTTGGCCACGCCGCGCCAGGAGTGGTCCCAAGACGCAAATCCCCGCGCGCATGCGGCGAAGCAATTCATACGGGGCGAGAGAATCGGCGGTCGACGTGACCTCGAGCGTGGTCCGACCGTCGATGGTCCTGCGCGTGCGAACCCCCAGACCATTGAGCAGTTCGAGCAACGTCGCGACGTCGGTGAGCTGCGGCACGCGCGACAACGTGACGGGACCGTCGACCGCGAGGGTCGCCGCCATGATCGGCAGCGCCGCGTTCTTGGAGCCGCTGATCGCCAGGGAGCCACGTAACGGCCGTCCCCCGCGGATGAGCATCGGGTCCATCCCTGGACTTTCGTGGGCCGTTGCGGAATGAGCACCAGTTGGCGGAAAGCACGGGCGAAGCCCGTGGCACACCGACATTGACCAGCGAAACGCCTTAGAACGGCGGCTGGAACCCCATCACTTGGAAACGGGCGAGTTCCATCGGACTCGTGATCTTGACCGCCTGAATGGCGTCGTAGGCGATCATCACCTTCCGGGCCCCTTGGCTGTCGGGGACTTCCCGTTCAACAAGGACGATCGCGCCGGAGACGAGAAAGTCCTTGAACTGGATCGTCTCGTTGAACGCGGTAACGACCAATCCGGCCCGGGGAATGCTTTCGGGCCAGTTCTCAAAGAGATTTCGCCAAGCCTCGGAACTGTGCATCGCGACATCCTTGTCCGTGCGGGTCGGGCTGCGTGCGAATCGGGGCGAGCGATCGGGGAACGGCGTTCCCCACAAAGGCATCACCCGCGAGCCGGGCCCGCGGGTGGCGATTCACGTCGGCGACGTGAGCAGTGACCCCAAGGGGAGTCGAACCCCTGTTCTCGGACTGAAAATCCGATGTCCTAGGCCTCTAGACGATGGGGCCGTCCAAATGCGCTCGCGAAGTGTAAAAGATGACGGCCAGACTGACAAGGGGCCGCGTCGATTTCTCGGGGCCCACCTCGTCGGCGGCCGTCAGGATACGGACAACCGCTCGATCCGCGCGGTTCGGAAAGCATTCCACGCTATGAGGGGCCCGTCCGAAGATCGTCGCGCGTGCTAATCGGCGGAGGGGCTGCTGTCTCCACTGGCGGCGGGCTCGCCGTTGAGCGGGGACTCGCCGTTCTGCTGCGCCAGAATCGCGGCGTAGACCTCGCTGCGATGGATGGGGACCTCGCGCGGCGCCTCGATCCCGAGCCGCACCTTGTCACCACGGATTTCGACCACCGTGATGACGATGTTTTCGTTGACGACGATGCTTTCGTTCTTCTTGCGAGACAAGACCAGCATGACACCACTCCAGGTGCAGTCCGAGTCCCCGGACGTTGGCCTGCTCGACGTCTCCGCGGAGCCATGACCTGTCTGGTCAACCCACGAGCGACGAAGGGCAGGGGCCATTCGGACTCGCGGGGGGATAAATGCCCGCGCAGGCCGAAGAACCATGCATGGCGAAGACGCGCATGGTGCGCAACCCAACCCTTCTCCGCCACAACAAGCGGATTGTAAAGTTGGGGAGGGGAGTGGTCAAGAAAAAACTGCTGGCCGGGCAAAGACTTGCGCGAGGTGATGCGCCCGAAAGGTCTGGCTCGACAGAGATTATGACGATTTGGTACGGGGCGAAAGAATTCCCGGAACGTCGTCAAACCGGGGGCGTTCGACCAATTTTCCAAGTGACGCGTGTCACTCGGGGAAACCCCTAAGGAACGTCTTCAAGCCCCCTTCACCTGTCGGTCGACAAGCCAGCCCGCGGTAGATGTCCGGTCTCTACCGCTAGGCTCGCCGTCGCCCCTCACAGGTCGGCCTGACGGCTCGACCCATGCTGCGTGGTCGGCCTGACGGCTCGACCCATGCTGTGACCGCCGCCCCCGTGTGAACGACTCACGCCGGAGATCAGCCGCGGCTGGCTTAGAGCATCTCTTTCAGGTTCTTGATCGGACGAATCCGCACGTCGGTCCGCGCGGGCTTCGCCTTAACGGTCATCATCTCGCCCGGCTTAAACGGGTTCGCCTTCTGAGTCGCCTTGGTCGCCGGCTTGCGGATCGCCCGCATCTTGGCGATCCCGGGGAGCGAGAATTGCCCCGGGCCCTTCTTGCCCAGGTTCTTGGCGACCAAGCCCGCCAATTCTTCGAAGACCTTCGCGATGTCCTTCCGGGTGAGACCAGTCGATTCCGCCAACGAGGCGTAGATTTCGGACTTGGTCATCGGCTTCGCGGATTCAGTTCCAGCCATTCCTCGCTCCTGCTTGGGCGACAATCCTGTCGACGAATTCCATTCCCACACGCGACTGCCATGTCTGTCGAGACCACACGTGAGTCCCGATGAATTCGGGCTCAGTAGACAAAGGCGAATTTCGCTTGTCAATCACCACGCCCTCGCTTTTTCCGGTATTTTTCAGGGGTTTTTATCGCTCGATCGGTGAACTCCTCGGGAAAACCGCCCGTTCTTGACCAGATTCCGCGCGCTTCACCACGATCCCCCGACGCCTTTCTCCAACCCCGGGGTTTCTTCATGACCCCCGCCGGATGCGGCCTGCAAACCTCCGGGGTGGATGTCCGTCAGCTCCGGCGCGGAGCCCTGGTTTTCCCCGAGAATTCCCGGAAATCGATTGCCTCGCCCCAACGTTTTTTG
>CAYRVS010000006.1:39764-65791 GCA_964427725.1 uncultured Planctomycetaceae bacterium
CGTTTTTTGTATGCCGAAGGATGCCGTAGTGTGAAATCCGAAGGCGCGCTCTCGCCCCGCGACGCATGGCCCCCTTACCATGACGTCCACCGACTGCTTCGCCCCTTCGCCGCATGACACCGGTTCGCCGCACGACACCCGAGGCAGGTCCCTCCGATCGCGGGGATTCGTCACATGGTCGATATGGAACGCTGGACGAGCCTCGGCGGGGTCGAGATTCCCGTGAATCTCGTCCTCGTGGTCGACGACGAGCCCGAGCACGCCCAGTTTCTCAAGCAGACCCTCGAGCAACGGCACATCGCCGTCCGCATCGCCAAAGACGGCGGCCAGGCCGCCGCCAACTTCTCGATGCACAAGCCCGATTTCGTGATCCTCGATCTCGTGCTGCCGGGCGAAAGCGGGTTTGAGATCTGTGAGCGGATCAAGGCGAACGACGAAGGGGTGCCGGTCCTGGTCGTCACCGCCATCGACATGGACGACTCGCGCGAACTCGCGCAGCGCGTCGGCGCCGATGGCTATCTCGTCAAGCCGGTCACCCCCGAACAACTGATGCAGGCGATCCGTGACATCGCCGAACGGGTCTGGCAGGCCACCCACCTGCACGACCGCAAGTCCGACGCCGGCGAGCGGATTCGGTTCCACTGCGGCTGCGGCAAACGCTTCAAGGTCAGCGCGTCGCATCGCGGCAAAAGCCTGACCTGTCCACAATGCGGCGAGCCCCTCGTCGTCCCCAAGCAATCGACCCCCGCGTAACGTTCCGCGCTCCGTCCCGACGCAGGTGCCGTATGTACGAGCTCGTCATTCAGAACGGCAAATGGCAAGGCCGCCGGTTGAGCTTGCCCGTCGACAAGCCGATCACCGTCGGTCGCGACGAAAGCTGCCAACTCGCACTCCAGTCGACCCTTGTCAGCCGCGCGCATGCCGAACTCAAGCATGTCGCCGAAGGGATCTGGGTCACCGACCTGGGGAGTCAGAACGGCACATTCGTGAACGATGTGATCCTCGGCGGCCCGCTGCTGATGACCACCGGCGATCAGTTACGGATCGGCGCGGTGATCTTCGCCGTTCAAGTCGCGAGCGAGAAATCGCACGATCCCCGGCCGACCCCGACGCCACCCACCGCGCGCCATGCCCCCGAACACGCGAAGGAACACGCCCCCAAACCCACCGGCGGCTCGGGCGCGAACACCCAGCGGGCCAAGCCGATCGCGAAGGTGTCGGACGACGAGATCGCCGATTGGCTCTCCGACGCCGACACGGTCCACGAATTCGAGCCGCTGAAGAAGTCGGACACCGCGATCCTCCGCGGCCGCGGCACCCCTCCCGCGTCCGCACCCGAAACCGCCGTCGCGCTCCCCGTCTCCCCGTCACCAGCACACGCCCTCCCGGCGGCCGCCCCCCCCGTCAAAGGCAAACCCCACCGCAGCGTGAAGGAAGAAGCCGCGGACATCATCCGGCGGCATTGGGCGAAGGTGAAGGGGGAGTGAGGTCAGGCACACCCCAAGAAGCCGAGGGGTCACATCCCCTCGGTCTTGGTTGAACTCGGATCGATGGATGCGAGACTTCCATCACAAGTCACAGGGAATCCTCGAGCTGACAGAAGTCGCGACAGCGACTGGAATCAGCTCCAGCCCGTCCGATTCCGTGTAAGCCGAGCCGCCGCGTCCAGCGGCTCGTCCGCACGGGCAGCCCCGTGTTCAACCCAGACCAACCGCGATGACGAAGGGCCGTTGGGTTGTGTTCGTTACGACCGCGGCATGGCACGGAGACCAACTGCGGTGTAGCATGGGATTTCTGATGTTGCTTCGTCGCAACTCGTTGTCCAGACTGACGCATCACAATTGACAAGTCCATGCCGCACCGCCGAACTGCGGCAATCTTCTACCGCAGTTCGGCGGTCGAATACCCGTTATGCCCCTACCTAACCTTTCGAGACTACCAAGATGGCAAAAGCGACAAAGCGAGCGACAAAGAATGCGAAGCCTGCGACAGCGCCCGGCAAGTCGCGCACTGTCGCTGATACGGATCCGAAATTTCCGTACACGACCAAGCCGGCATCACTGCGACGCCTTCTGAAAGACATTCCGCAGAAGCCGAAGCCCCCGAAGTTCGACATGACACTGTTGAAATCTTGGGGATTTAGCGACCAGAACGATCACAGCATGCTTCGTGTTCTAAAGAGCGTAAATCTCCTCGACAGCAAAAACGAACCTACAGAGCTCTATTCTAGATTTATGAATCTAGAGGGGGGCGCACGGGCGCTCGGACCTGAAATCAAGCGTGTTTACGCGCCGCTATTCCAAGCCAGCCATACGCCCTACAACGAAACCAATGACAGGCTCCAGAATCTCTTCAACATTCACTCCGGCGGCGGCACTCGCGCGTTGGACCAGCAGATCCAGACCTTCAAGGCTTTGTGTGAAAATGCCGTGTTTGACGGTGCGGCTAATGACCCCCTGAGCATAGGAACTACGACAGCTCTACCGGCCATGTCTATCTCGGGCGCTCAGTCAACCGCAACTACTACGTCGGCACCAGCGATAAACATAAACCTGCACATACATCTTCCGGAAAACAAAACGCGCCGCGACTACGAAGACATCATCGAAAGCATCGGTCGCTACATCTTTGGAAAATCGCAAAATGACAATCACGAATGAAATCACGCTAGGAACGATCCTCGATGGCATCGACAATTTGCGTGCCGATGCGGATCGCAACGGACGCGCTGCGGCGGTTAACGACATTGACATTTCCTCCGTCCTTGCGGCGCTGCGATCATTCACGGACATTGTTCGATACCTCAATACGCGACGAAGCGCCGGAGCGATTCTTGATCTCACTAATGAGGCCGCTGTCCAAGATGCGCTCTATCTGATGCTGCGCCCCTGGGTCTTAGATCTCGTGCCTGAGAATCCGACCGACAAGATTGCCAACCGCTTCTCGATCAAGGACTTTGTCTCAAAGGAAAATCGGTTCGTCATTGAGGCGAAATATGTAAGAAGCCAGGAGCATGGAAAGTCATTAGTGAAAGAGGTTAACGACGACATTGAGACTTACAGGTATCACTCCCACTGCGATGATCTAGTCTTCTTCATATATGACCCTGAGGGATATATCCCCGATGCCGCGGCAATGGAGCGCCATCTCAAGGTTGAAAGGTCCTATGACGGCCGCACCCTACGGTGTCATGGCGTAATAAAGCCGTAGGGGCATAAATATTCGTTCAAGCCGACGCTGCTTCGCAGCGCGGCTTAACTCCGGCGTTAGCCGCATGAACGCCGACTGCGAAGTGCGCATTGCGAGGCCCCAGACATGACCGCGGGTGGCCCCGGTTGTCTGTCATCGGGTTACCGGGGTCGCGACCGCGACAAGATTCCTTGGATCGGTGCCCAAACGTCTCTGGAGGTCCTGTCCGTGAGGCTTGCGGCTTCGCCGCCCTGGTAGACCTGCGGTCAACCTGGGCCACCCACGAGCACGGGGCCATCCAAGCCGACGATGACTACGCCTCCCCCCCGAACAGGGCCGTGATCGGCGTGCCCTCCGCGAGGCGATGGGGGCGGCCGAGGCGGTCGTGCATGTCGCCCGTCGGATCGAGGCCGAAGCGCCAATAGACGGTCGCGGCGAGGTCGCCCGGGGTGACGGGGTTCGTCGCGGGGTAAGCGCCCAGGGCATCGCTGCCGCCGTGGACGTAGCCGCCGCGGACGCCGCCGCCCGCCAACAGGACGCTGTAGCAGTCGGGCCAATGGTCGCGGCCGGCGTTCGCGTTGATGCGGGGGGTGCGGCCGAATTCTCCCATCGCGACGATCAACGTCGTCTCCAACAAGCCGCGTGATTCCAAATCTTCGATGAGGGCCGACAGGCCGCGATCGGCGAGCGGGAGGAGCGTCGTTTTGTGCAGCTCCCCGTTGTTGGCGTGGGCGTCCCAGTTTTGTCCCTGCTGCTGGAAATCATGCACCGTGACGAACGGAACCCCCGCCTCGACCAGCCGCCGGGCGAGGAGCAGGTTCTGGCCGCGCATGCCCGAGGCGTAACCCAACTCGTTCCCCACTCCTTGGCCGCTCAACGCCGACGACGGGCCGAACCCGTACCGCTCGCGGCAGGACAGGGGTTCGTCATCGATCCGGAGCGCCCGCCGCAGCGCGGTCGATTCGAGCAGTTCGTAAGCGCGGGCGTATTGCGCTTCCAGCGGATGAACCTCCGGCCGCATCCCGGCGAGGAGCGCCCGGCGGGTGGCGCGACGCGCGGCGGTCAGGCCTTCCGTCGGTGAGAGCGGGGCGATTTCGTAGTGACGGCCGGCCGGATGAACGTCGATGCGTAACGGATCGAAGTTGCTCCCCAGAAACCCCGCTCCCTGACAGGGGACTTCATGGACGTTCCGGAAGGGGAAGGGGAGTGATGCATAGGGGACCGGAAGGGGCAACTCGCGCGGCGCGAGGGCCGCCAGGGTGCTCCCCCAACTCGGATACGTCTGCGGCTGGGGGGCGAACAACTCGCGATCGGGCCCCTCGAGCGGACGACCGGTGAGAGCGTGAATCGACGCGGAATCGTGCAGCCGGGCCTGATGATGCATGCTCCGGATCACCGCGCAGTGATGCATCACCGTCGCCATGCGGGGGAGATGCTCGCCGATCAGCAAACCGGGGACGGTGGTGGCGATCGGTTGGAACTCGCCGCGGACTTCGCGCGGAGCGTGCGGCTTCAGGTCATACGTTTCGAGATGACTCGGCCCGCCGTAGTAGAAGATCTGAATGCAGGCCCGCAGCGGCGGCAACGACGATGGTCCGATCACCGATCCAGATTCCGCCCGACTCGTCGCCGGTCTTAAACCCCATGGCCAAGCGAGCGAGAGCCCCACCCCTTGCAGCCACCGCCGTCGCGCGCTGAGTTCGGCGACCTGTTGGGCTGTGACGGGTTGCCGGTCTGGTCGATGACGATGCGCGCGCATGAACGGGCTCCCTCGGGCGGCAAGGGCCATAAGCCATCATCGTATCGACGGCGACGCATGCGTTCCATGGGACATCCGCCCCGTTCCCAAGAAACGAGGCTGAAGTGAATCAACGACCTCACGGGCCACCCAACAAAAAACCCCTTGTTTCCAAGGGGTTTCGGCTCTCGGGATGGGCGATACAGGATTCGAACCTGTGACTTCCACCGTGTGAAGATGGCACTCTAGCCACTGAGTTAATCGCCCGACGTCGCGGTATCATGTCGGCTGTGGGGACAAGGCGTCAAGCGTGCATCGCCGCCGGCGTGTCCTCGTTTCCCAACGAGCGGCGCGGCGTCAGCCCGCCGAGGGGGAAAATGGTTGCAGGTGGAGGGTCGAAGGTTGAAGGTCAGAAATCTCGGGCCTGTGTGAGTTGTCTCCTCTGACCTTCAACCCTCCACCTTCAACCTTCGACGACGCTTCTCCCCACGGCGGGCGTCAGCCCAATGGTACTCACAATCATTCGTGTTGATCCGTCGTCGGGGGTGGGTCGGGGCGAATTCGTTTTTGGAAGTGGGTCGATTTGGCGCGGCGGCCGTAGGCTGCGCGGGGGAAGCGGCGGCCGGGGCGGTCGGGCAATTTCTGCTTCGCCTCGTCGTTCAAGGCTTGGTCGAGGACGCGGGGTCAGGCGGCTTGGCCGAGGCGTTCGAGGCCCTGCAGCCGATGGCGAGACACCGCCCATACGCCGGTGAAGCTCAGCCGCCGGCATCCGGGTCAACAGGGGCGCAAACAACCGCGTCTCCGCGACCGCCTCCGGCCCGTACATCGCCCCGAGTTCCGGCCGGACCGCGGCCCCGGAACTCAGCGCATGCGCGGTCGCGATCAAGACCACGGGCCACACGCTGTCGCCATGCCGGTTCGACGCCGGGGGAGATTCCCGTCGCAGCGCCGGCGTCGGCGCGAGGGTGATCGTCGGGCCCCCAAGTCCGACGCAGACCGCTCAGGAAGACCCGCCGCGATCCGAAGGCCGGCGGCGTCGACTGAATGATCGCGGTCGCGACCTGCTCCTCGAACCGGCAGCGGTCGCCAGGGTCAACCGCTGCCGGGCGTCGCGGAAGCCGGCGGTGCCGGTCGAGAGCCGGCCTTCGCGCGGCCGCTTGTGGGTTTTCAGCTCCGGCGGCGCGGTCGCGACGAAGTGCCGCACCGCGTCGCGCAGACTGGTCCCGGGGATTGAGCCGCTGAAAGAGCATCCGCCACAAGACCGCGCTGGTCTTGTAGACCGCGGCGGGCCCCAGCGCTTCGAGGTCATCGGTCGCCCCGAGATCGAGCCATGGCTTGAGCGACTCGTACGCGGCGCTGAGCGTGTGCGTCGACGAGTCCCCCGGCGGGGGGACGGCGTCGCGCGCGGGCGTGGTCTGTGAAGCGGACATGCCCGCCTCCCTGCCAAATCGGCGGCAGGGAGCCGAGGGCGCAAATCTCGTGCCAAGCCCCCTCCGGCACCAAGGGATATCCTCATTTTCCTAAAGTGAGTGCCATTGGGCTGACGCCGCGCCGCTCGTTGTGACAAGTCGAGGTTCAAGCCACCGTGTGTCGCCGCGATGCCGATCGCACGGTGACTTCCCTTGCTCAATCTACCCGCGCGGCGCGGGCCCTCGGGCCAACTGAATCCGCCGTAATCGACTCAGTTGCGACATGTATTGCGGGTAGGGACGGTTGCGGATCGACGATGGGAACCAGTGGGGCCGATCGAGTTTGTCCGTCGCCGGCGCGGGTTGCAGCGGCAGTTTGAGCCCTCCGTGCTGCCGGTAGGACTCGACTTCGATCGGATGAATGTAGAGCCTGCGATTCGCGACGAGTTCGATCAGCGTCTCGCAGAACTCCTGATGCATGCCGACCCAGAGGACGGTGTTCGGATCGCCGCGTAACGCCAGTCCCTGATCTCCCGCCGCGGGGACGTACGGCTGAAACGCCTCGATGAGCTTCGGAAAGACCGTCTCCCCTTCGGCGCGGATGTACTCGACGATCGCCCCCTTGAGTTGGCCCGCCTCGACGAGCTGCGCCCACGTCGGCTTCGGGGCCGACTCGCTTTCGAGTTCGATCGAGCCGAACCGGGCCTCCTCGTCGAGCATTTGCGCGGCCCGATTGTCGGAGGTCGCCCGGCGACAGCGGTCTTGCGCCCATTGCCGCAATTGGAAGATCTTCTCCTCCATCGTTTTCGACAACGGCACCAGGCTGCGGCGGGTTCGATCGAGAATCTCGTCGTTCAGCATCTGGTTATGGCCGAAGGCGTCGATGATCGCGGTCGCGACCAACTGTTCGAGCTCCGCGCCGGAGAAGCCTTCGGTCCGCTGGGCGAGTTCGTCGATCCGCAGCCGCTCGGGTTTCCAGCCGCGGCGAGTCAGATGAATCGTCAGAATCTGATGCCGTTCGTGGTAGTTCGGCAGGTCGATGAAGAAGAGCTCGTCGAACCGGCCGCGGCGGAGCAGTTCCGGGGGGAGGTTGTGAATCGAGTTCGCCGTCGCGATGACGAACACGGGATGCGTCTGCTCCTGCATCCACATCAGGAACAACCCCAGCAGCCGACCCATGGTGGCGTCGCTGAATTTGTCCCCTTCGACCCCCGCGAAGCCTTTCTCCAATTCGTCGAGCCACAAGACGACCGGCGCGATTGATTCCAAAAGATGAAGCACGTTGCGGAGGTTCCGCTCGGAGGCTCCTTGACCATTCTCCAGCAGTCGTGACAGATCGAGCCGCAGCAGCGGAAACGACAGCATGCGGGCGGTAGCGCGGGCGGTCAGACTCTTGCCGCAGCCCTGCACCCCCAACAGGAGCGCCCCTTTCGGCAGCGGGATCCCTTGCTCGCGCGCGGCGGGACTGTAGGCCAGCGCGCGGCGTTTCAACCAGCCTTTCAATTCATCGAGCCCGCCGACATCGTCCGCGCCGGCGGAGAGGTCGTGGAACTCCAGAAAGTCGGACGCCGCCGCCATGTGCCGCTTCTCGGCGATCAACAGATCGATCGCCCGATCATCGAGCGTGGTCCGACCCGCGATGACCCGCGACCATGCTTTCTGCGCTTCGCGGAGCGTCAGCCCCAAGACCGCCTTGATCAACCGATCCTCGTGATCGGGATCGAGCTCGAGGTGCGCGGCCGCCGGAGAGGCGAGGAGCTCGTCAAGGGTCGCACGGAGATCGTTGTAGTCCGGCAACGGGGGGGCCATCCGGACGGCGTCCTTGTCGAGTTCCAAGGGAACCTCGCCGACGGGATCGAGGAAGATCAGCGTCTGCTTGCGGCCCGGCAGCCGCTCCGTCAGATCGCGCAACTGCCGCACCACGCGCGGGTCATGCAGTTCGGTCTGAAAATCCTTGAGCAGAAAGAGATGTTCGTCAGGATACCCCGCGATGACTCCGGGCAGGTCGGCCGCGGGCTGATCGGGCGGGGGCAACCAGCCCTGCGTCCGGCTCCAGACGACGAGCCCGCGCTCCATTTCCAAGGCGAGATCGGCGAGGAGTTGCTCCCACCGCGACTCCTCCCAAGTCCGCAGGAAGATCAAGGAATAGCCGGCGACGATCCGTTCGCGCAAGTCGGTCAGAATCGTTTCGGTGGTGACGGTCGGCATGAACCAGCGCCCGCATGAGGGAAAGGATGCGCCTATTGCAGGTGATCCCTCGGAGATTGTCCAGCACACGGGACGAGGAACCACGAAACACCCGGAAAGAGACGGAAGAAGTGAGGGGGGAACCACGAAACTCACGAAAGGCCACGAAAGCATTGAAGAGTGCGAGCAGCCGGAGCGGCTGCCACCCAAGTCTTCTTTTCATGGCCATTCCTGGGTTTCGTGGTTCCCCACCTCACCATCAACGATTGACGTGTCCCCTCGCCTCCGCGTCCCGCGCGGAGTAGACTGCATGCATCGCCACCAATACGGCCGCTTGGTGAAATTGGCAGACACGCAAGATTTAGGATCTTGTGCCGCAAGGCGTCGGGGTTCGAGTCCCCGAGCGGCCATCAGACGACACGCATTCGCCTGTTTTCAAGGGGTTTTCCGCAATACCCGGCGCTCCGTGCGACGTGATTCCGCCGCCTTCCGACACGTGGCGCGTTGGATTTTGCGTCGCGCTGGAGGCGGGGTTTGCGGCCCGGGCGAAGTCTTCGTCGCGGACTTGCAGGTAATGTTTCATGGCGACCGGCTGAGAGTTCCCCAGCCAGGCCGTGACGACGTGCAACGGGAACGACTGGGCGAGTTCCGTCTCCCGACTCGACCGCAGATTCTGGAACAGCTTGGCCCAGCGGGCGACCCCCGCCCGGTCGATGATGCGGAATAGCCCCTGACGCAGATTCTTGTCCGCGTCGCGGTGGCTCGACGGCAACACGAACGCCTCGCCCGGCGTTCCGGGGGCCAGCTTCTCCCACAGCGGGTTGAGCGCCGTTCGCAGTTCCGGGAAGAGCGGAATCCATCGTTCGTCCTTCCCTTCGTGATGGGCCGTTTTCGGTGAGCGAATCCGCAGCTTTCCCGCGCCCCAGTTCACGTCGTCCCAGCGCAAGCCCAGTTCGCTCGGGACGCGGACCCCGCCGTAGCGGGCCAGCGCGATCACCAGTCGCCATTCATCATTAGGCGCGGCGTCCATGACCTTGCGGATCGTCGCCGCGTCGATGAAGGCGAGCCGCTTCGGATTCGCCAGGATCGTCGCCTTCTGATCGGCGAAGGGATTCTCTCTCAGCAACCGCAGGCGGACCGCGCCACGGAAGAACAGCTTGCCGGCGGCGATGATCTTCCGGACGGTGTTCTCGGAACGCTGCTTGAAGGTTCCATCATCGCGGTGCGTCCCTTGAGCATAGGCCCGTCGGAAGGCGTCGGCGTCTCCCGGCGTGATGCTCGCCAACGGCCGATGCTCCCCGAAGTGCGCGACGAGCGCCCGCCGGGCGGTCTCGTACTTCGCGGCGGTGAACGCCTTCACGTCGGTCCGACCATGGATGTAGTCCCTCAGGAACGTTCCCAAGGTCAATTTCTCGGCGGGGGTCGCCTCACGGCTGACGACGAGTTCCGCCGCGACCAGCTTGGCGTACCACGCTTCCGACAGTCGACCGAGCCAGTCGGCGGTTCGGGGATCGAGGGCCAGGTCGGCTGCCGCGCAGGAGACGATCACCTCGACATGCCGGGCGACCTCTTCCACGACGCGCTTGGGCGACTTGCCGCAATAGATCGTTCGCCGTTTGCCGTCGAGCCCGAGAAACAGAATCCGGCGAGTGCCGTTGGTCGCCGTAGAGATCGAGGCCATCGTCGTGTCCTTGCTTGGGATGATTGGATCGTAGCGTGGTCGTTGGCGGCGCGCCAGAGCGGTTTGCCGCCGCTTGGTGCGATTCGGTTCGTGTCGTGGGCCACTCAACTCGGGATTCGGCCCACTCTTGGGCGAAAATCCCGCGATGCCGAGCACCGCGACAGGGGCCGCCCCACGTGGGAGGACCCATCGCGTCGCGATTAACAGGGCAAAAAATGGCACGGCTGGCGGGTCGGTTATCGCCGTCCCCCTGCGGAGAATCCGTCCCACCCCTTCGGGACTCCGATCGCGGATATGGCGTTCGTGATCGGCGGTCCCACGGGGCATTCCGCGAATTACGCGAATTCTGCGAAGCGGGGGTTCACCGTGAACCGGGGGCTCGGTCGCTTGCCCGGGCCGGTGTGTTCCTGCGGGATGAACGCGATGTATTCGTGCGCTTCGAGGAGCCGCAGCGGCGCGTCGAGGTCGTCCGCCTTGCGGAAGTCGCCGTGTCCCTTCGCCGCCTCAAAGAGGTCGCGCTTCGTGAACTCGGTCCAACCCCGCCGGGCGATCCACTTGAGGAGATGCTCCGCCCGCGCCACGTCTTCATCGGCCCCCATCATCGCGAAGGCCGCCAAGGCGTGATCGATGAAGTAATGCCCCAGTTCGATCGCCACCGCCACGGTTTCGAGGCCGACCACCGTCCGTTCCTGCGGATGCATGGCGAGATGCAACAGCCCCGCGATCCGCGCCACCGCACCCGGCAGTTTGCCCGCCCAGTCGGTGAGCTGACTCAGCCGTCCCAATTCTCCCATGTCGCGCTCGACCATCCGGCGGAACTCGCCGAACGGGTCGCGGGCTTCAGGTGTGAACGTCAGGATCGGCGGATCACCGCCTTCGCCATGCGTCCGCAGTAGCCGCGCCATGCCGCGCTGATAGTCGGCCATGATTCCGGGATGAATCGGACGGGATTCGATCGAACGGCGGCCCAGCGTCGATTCCGGGATGACGAAGAGAGGTCGCCCCAAGAGTCCCCGACCCCGGAACTACTTCTGGCGCATGAGCCCATGGAGGACGTCGGGTTGCACGCAGAACCCCATCGGTAACGCCGGTCGGTCGAGGAACTCCGACGGTCGATTCCCCCGGTCTACCCGATGCCGGTCTCCGGCGTGACCCTTGAGGAAGACGCCAAGGTTCGTCCTCCCGCCGGTGTAGACCCCCGCCATGATGTCAAAGAGGTCCCCCTCCGCCGACAGCACACCGATCTTTCCCTGATGCTTGGTCATCAGAGTGGTAAGACTTTCCGGGGTGATATTGTCGGCCAGCAACCGGGGTTCGCTGGGGGGCATCGCTTGGGCGATCTCTTCGTCCAAGGCCTTCAGTTCCTCCATCAACCCCTGAGCCTCATCCGCCGAACAATTCGCGGCCTCCGCCACCAGTCGCAACCGGCGTTTTTGCAGGATGTCGAACGTGGTCCGAGCCGCGTCGATCGTCGGCCGCAGCCGCTCGGCTTCCTCGGCCTCCCACCGAAACAGCGGGTCGCTCACCGCCCGGACCACCGCCGACTTCCGATGGGCCGGTCCCAACGCGACCAACACCCACAAGACCAACGGTTCGCGCCAGCCGGGGGCCGGTTCGACTTCCGCCGTCTTGGCCAAGGCCACCGACAACGCCGCCAAGAGCATCGCCCCCGCCATGTCGACGGGGGTTTGCGTCGACTCCGCCAGCCCATGGCCGAACTCGCCAAGCCAGGCGGGCAACCGTTCGATCGGGAACTCCCGACACTTGGTTACCCCCAACGGGATCGGCGGTCCCCACTCAGGGGGGGCGTTCGCAATATTCGCGGAATTCGCCAGACCGGCCGGTGACGATGCCACGGGCGTCGGCTTCGCGGTCGGTGACGCGGGGACGAGATGACCATATCGCGCCATCACGCACCCCCAATCGTTTGTTTGACCGCCGCCGCGAATTCGGGATCGTCGATCAGAGTCGCCAGCAGCCGCTCACGGAACCGCTGGCCGAAGGGGGGAACCGGCTTGCCGGTGAACGGCGAGAGTCCCAGCGCTTCGATTTCGCGACCGTCACGCGGCAGACAATGCGCCGCCCGTTCGGGGTCGCGCTCGGCGAGCCACCGCAGTTGCTCGACGGTCTCGGGCCACGGAGGTGGGAGCCGACGACTGAGGCAATCGTCGTGAATGCGGATATAGTCGGCGAGGTCGTCGCATGGTCGATGGGTTTGTAGAATGCTAGAACGTCGATCCATGACGGTGATCTCCAGTCAGTTGCGGGTTGACGGTTGAGTACTCGGCGGGGGGGATGGTGGCAGCCGTCTCCCCCGCATGTTTTTCGTTGTCGTCCAGATCGTCGAACAGGGTTCGAGCACGACGAACGTCAGGCCACGAAGGCGCAGGTTGCGCCAATCGCGCTGCGATGCGATCGACGTCTTCACTCAGAACCCAGAGCCGCAGCATGCGCGAATGCGCGATCGGGCGATGCGTGTGTCGAGACCCGATCTCGACGATCAGACCCTCGTTTTTGAGCGCCAGAAACGCGGGTCCGACGATCTTTGGGTTGATCGCATCGGGAATCGCGACTTGCGCCCGCACGTCGTCGGCGCACACAATTCCGCGATCACGGGCGCTCGTCAAGATTGCCCGCTCCAGCGCGGCGCGAACGGCTTGTTTGAGTTCGTTCGTGGTCATGTCAACCCCCCGACTGTTCGGGGCCGAAGACCGAGTGGCGGACGGCGACGGGATCGAGCAGTACACGCCGTCCGAGCCTTGAAGCGGGGAGCTTGCCCTCGGCGATCAGTCGCGTCAGAAGTCGCTGTGAGACTCCCAGCGCCAGCGCGGCGTCGGAAACAGACCATGCCGCGCGATCGGCGAGGGGGATTTGTGCGGGCCGCGTCAGCGCGGCGGGGACAGAGTGACGCATCGAAAAGTCTCCTGCGCCGCGAAACCGCTTCGAGTCGACATGACCCGTCGCGAACGGCGTGGAGAGCAGTATTCAAACTGATGGGGGCGCTACGGGGGCGCAGTACGACACTTTTGCGCCTCCTGATCGCTTCCGGGTGAACAATTCACTTCCAGACGATGTAACCGGATTTTCTCCCGAGATACCGTGTGTAACCGACGGTTACGAGGACAGCATTGATGCGTTTCACTAATCCTTTCAGGCTACCAGATGTCGGCTCAGCCGCATGATCGTCTTTAACTGCGGTAATGAATTGTTCATCCGACAAAGATGGCGTCCCTACCATGGATTCCAAGCCGCGCCATTGATCCACCGACAACGTGGCCGAGCATTCCTTGTAGGTGATTTTGTCAGGAGGCGTAAACACAATTTCGAGACCCAAGCGCTTTGCTGGCGGAAGATCATCACCAACTCGTTTCTCGTCCTCGGTCGGCTTTGAAGGATCGGAATCCTGATCCTTGCCTGTTGGTGTGAGTAGACCGCCCGCATGCTCATCACCCTTCCCCAGCAACCGCTCTGATTCGACCACGAGCCAATCGATTAGGGCGATCGAAGCACGTAGGACGTCCCGCAGGATCAGGGTGTAACTGTCTGACTGTTCGCCACCGAGCAAGAGGGTTTTCACATGCTCGGATCGATAGTGGGAGTGGACCACCTCCACGTTGATGTCGAGCCCCGGCGGCGGTTTCCGACCAAAGTCGAGGAGCGTAAACAGCCACCGACTCTTGGGGAACGTCGGTTGCAGACTCCGGGGGTCACAGCGATCGAATAGTGCGGTTGGCAAATGCTTCAAATCCAGAACCCTGCCCGCACTCTCCAAGAGACTCCTCAGCCAACTATCGTCGACCCCGACGACCGGTCGAGGGCCCGCACTCTGTAGTTGCTCGATGTGATCGGGCAGGACGGTCCGGCCCAACAGCACTCGACTTGTGACGGAACCCGAATCGCCCCAGAGTCGATAGAGTTCGTATCCCCATGTCAGATGGCTCCGCCAGAGATCACGGTCGACAGCGGCGAAGTGATCCGTCTGAAAGTGACGGACCAGCAAATCGTCGACGGCGGCTTGGACTTCCTCGGCGATGCGGGCACGGTGTCGAGGACCGGCATGGACGACGACGATGTCACAAGTGCGGCGCGGATGACTCGCCGCGTAACCCGCCTCCTCACGCACGAAATAGGTCCGAATCTGCTGCAATTGCGTGACGAACTGCTTGAGCCCAACCGGGTCAAGCGGGGACCGGATGATGGCGACCAACTGATTCACGCCTTGCACCAAATTATGCAGAGTTGGCTGTAGGGCGAGGTCTTTGACCAAATCAACAATTTCGTTCCGGGTGAAATCTGATTCAGAGAGAAAGTTCAGACGGACACTCACCCATAGGAGCGCATCAACGTGCCTGAGGCTATCCGCGACCCGCTGGCATTCTTGGCTGAAGTCGCTGACCACCGAGCGTTGGGATGCCGTCAACCCGTAGGACTCATCGAGGAGCCCCTTCACGGCAGTCGCCACCGAATCGGGCCGATCATGGATGGCGTCGCGATTGAGAGACTGTTGGATGGCGTGCACGGAGATGCGACGCCCCGCCGCTCGTTTGGAGCCTTGAGTCGTCGACTCAGCAACGAACGCCCGGACTTTCTCCAGCAGATGCATCACATGCGATTTAGAACCGCGAACACTCTGGCCAAGATGCCAGGCATGCATGAACGGTATGGCGGCGATGACCTCGCTTTGGATGATACGCCGAAATTCACGGATGGCATCCGCGACGGGACCGGCGTAGTCACGTTCAAACGTCTTGGGATCAGCTTTGCGAACCTCGGCGGCCTCTTGGAAGGTGATGCTCAACTTCTCAAGGCATGCGATCACACGACTGGTCGGGTCCATGACCAACGACTCCCCCGTCAGGAGTACTCCCGTCGAATGAAACCGGGCAGGCGGGTACGGGAACCCGCTTTTCGCGCCGTCGCGCTAGCCCGTGACCGCCATTTTACTCCGCCAGCGGACTACGTCGATCCACTCACGCCATCGACGATCCTTGAGCCAACGATTCTGATCCTGATTCCGATCGCATCCCGCACAACATCCCCGCCGGTCTCCGCAGGCTTCCGGAGGTCGCGGCATTTTCCACCGACGTAGACCGCCCGCATCACGGATCGTCCAAATCGCCTCAGCACGAAAAAAACGGCTGTAGGCACATACAATCATGGCATGGATCGGGATCGGGGGACGTGGGGGTCATACGGTCCCGTTCGTGAACCGGTCCGATCCGTGGCCATCCGACTGTCCGGGTCCTTCCCGCCGATCTCGCCGGTAACCCCGACCGCTTCCGGCGCGCAATTGGATTGATTCACCCTCGGTCCGGATCGCGGGGAATGGGAGATCGTCACGCCACGGGATCGGCGAGCCGCCCGGCCGCCAGAATCTCCGCATGCTCGGCAAGCGCCAACCGATCGGCGTCGGTGAGGCGATCCCAGACGGCGAGGAGTCGATCGAGGGTGGGATCGGGGTCCGTCGGAGTGGCTGTCGGCGCGGGCCGTGCGTCGTCCGGCGCGTTGGATGGGAGAGAGTTCGCGGATTTCCACGGGAAATCGTCGTGAATTCGAGTCCCCGAGCGGCCATCAGGCGACACGCATTCGCCTGTTTTCCTGGGGTTTATCGCCACGCATGACGCGGAAGTGCGGCGGCGATGGTGTCGCGTGCCGCCGAAAGCTTACTCCCCGCAGCAGGGACAGACGTCCGGGACGAAGACGGTGAGGGTCGCGGTGTATTTGGTCCCCTCGTAGTCGGCCCCCGCTTCGTCCGTCGCATGATGGGCGACCACCAGGTGGTAGTTCCCTTCCGCCGGCGTGAAGCTCGCCCGGCCGTTGGCGTTGGTGGTCCGCTCATAAGTTTCGTCGAACCCCTCCGCGAGAGTGACGCCGCGCGGGATGAACGAGATTCGGGCGTTTTCCAACGGGGCCCCCTTGAACAGGAGCTTCACGCGGATCGGCACATCGGGCCCCATCGGAGTCACCGGATTCGCTTCGGGGACGAGCTCGAGCGCATGCCCCAACGGGCGATCGAACCCGGGATGCTCGTGCGGGACCTTGTCGAGCGACGCGCTGACGACGTAATAAGCCTTCGCGCCGCGGATCGAACGCAGCGGCTTGCCATGATTCACCACGTTCTCGCGGGTGTGCTCGACGACATACAGCCCGTGCGATGTCGCCGCGTATTTGGTGGTCCAGAAGCCTTCTTTCGGCGTATAGCCGACGTCGATCAGCCGGTCCCCCAGGTCATGGGGCGACCCGACCGGCGGATGGACCTTGAGCCCGACCGCATCGGGGGCGAGTTTGCTCGCGAGCTTGTAGTCGCGATGGTCGTTGCCATGATTGCCGAGCATCAGGTCGATGTGGACGGCGTCACCGGTCCGGACCAGGTTGGTGTTGGTTTGCACCCAGGTGTCGTGCGCCTGGGCGATCGAAGCGCAGCAGGTGAGCAACAGGGATAAGTAGGGTGGACGCATCAGAGACCTCATGAAGGTGAATGGAGGGGCAGGGAAGCGGAAGGGGCCGGTTCCGCAGCGTCGGAAGCTCGAAATCCCAAATCCGAAGGAAATCCGAAATCTCAAGCGGAAAACCGGACGGATTCGGCACGTTTCGATAGTTTGTGCTTCGGATTTCCTTCGAATTTCGTGCTTCGTGCTTCGGATTTGTCATCACACGATCCAAGCGGAGCGCGTAACTCGACCGATCAGAACTCGCCGACGACTTCCCCCCCCGCGCGGCTGTGGAGCGCGCGGTGGAGCGTGGCGTCGACGTTGTCTCCCACGAACCGGACGGCGCCGTCGCCCATCAGGAGGTGCGCGCCGCCGACGTGCCAACTGCGCGGGGCGAAGAACCCCGTAAAGTGGACGACCACATCGGGGATCCGGCTGTTGGGAGTCGTATAGCCGTTGGTCAGGGTGCTGATGGCCCCCGAATGGGCCCAGGAAGTCCCGCGACCCCGCAGCGCCAAACTCGCCGCCCCCCGCCAACTGGTCATCGTCGGCCAGACCGTCCCCAAGGTGGGATTGGCGATGACCCCCGCGGCGTTGTTGAAGGCCGACCACGCGCCTCCGGTTGCCGCGAGCCCCTGCACCGGTTGCACCGCCGGGGAGACCCCCGACGACCCATTCAGCGTGTACTGATAAGGGAATTGCGGCGCGGTCCCGGCGGCGAGGGTGATGTCGGCCCCGACGCTGCGGACCGATTCGCTCATGAAGACGGTGTTCGAGGTGCCGTCGACGACGTCGCGCATTCGGGCGTTCGAGTTTTCGTAAACGATGCCGTCGGTTGGTCGCCGCAGGTCGTAATTCACGCCGGTCCCGCTGCCGTAACTGACCATGTAGTTGATCCCGGCGTAGATCGCCCCCCCCGCGCCGGTGTTCCGCGTGGGGGCGGGATCGCTGGGGCACAACATCATGCCGACCGGGGTGGCGAACGCCGCCGCGAACAGCGGGTTCGGCATCAGGTTGTTGAACGGCCCGGTGAAGGCGTGCTGCGCGAAGTCGAGCTGTTGTTGCAGCGGCGCCTGATCGAAGTACGGCAGCAGCCGGGCCTGCGGCGAGAAGCCCTGCGTGTTGGGCAGGTAGTTCTGCGCGTTGGTCATCGGGAACATGGTGAAGCTGCTTTCGTAGTTGTGCAGCGCCAGTCCGAACTGTTTGAGGTTGTTGCGACACTGCGTCCGCCGGGCCGCTTCGCGGGCCTGTTGGACGGCGGGGAGCAGCAAGGCGATGAGGATGGCGATGATCGCGATCACCACCAGCAGTTCAATGAGCGTAAAGCCGCGCGCACGCCGGCGCGCGATGACGGATGACATCTCGTCCCCTTCGGAAGAAATGAACAGCGACCGCGCGCGACAATTCGCGGCGATCGATGAATCAGACCCAATCGAGCGCGGAGACGAACGCTCGGGGCGGCGGGACGGAGGGCCGCTGTCGCGTGCCGACGGCGTGCTCGGAACCCGGTTGGGGAGTCCGGACCGTCGGCGACCGACCGATCCACGGGCTGGGCGGAGTCAACAGCATCGGTTCATGCTGCACGAGCCAAGTCTCGCCGGGCCCCGCAGCACAAGGGCAGTCGCGACGCCATCCGGGTGTGGATGCCGGTGGCGACTTACGTACCGGAGGGGGGGACGACGTCGCACACATTTGGTTGCCGCGCGAACCGCAGCAACGTGCCGCGACGGGTGGTGTCGCGGCTTTTCCCGCGCAACAGCTGTTCACAACCGGCGCGACAGTCGTCCGACAGCAGCAACTTCCCCAGGTCTGCGCCCACCAGGTGCAGCCGCAGGAATGAGCCGAGCCGGCTGAAGCGGACCGCACATCGAGCCGGGGCCAGCCGACCTGTCCCAGGAGCAGCGTCACCAACACCCCGAGCGCGACGCCGCGATGAGCGTAACGACCGTCACGATGATGGGGGTGGGAGCACATAGGGAGCAGATCGCGGTCTCCGGTTCGCAAGCGTACGCGGAACGAGCGAGAGGACCAAGTGATCGTGGTCAATAGCCCAGGGCCTTCGCCGGTTTCCCATTCGAGACCACACTGAGGCGGAAGATGACCGACGAGCGGTGACCCATCGGCCACCGAGGGATTCGTCGGATCGTCAGCTACGGGGTTTGTTGCGTGTTTCCCGAAACGATCGACGGAGACATGCCGCTTCCGCCACATCGCCCCGCGGGGACTTCCTGTTGGACAGATAGACATCGAAAACAACGGGAAATCACGCAGTTCTTTCGTTGGGAATGAGATCGCGGAACTTCCCTCCTTCCGGGACGCCGGGCCATGGTCAACCCAAGTGACGACGTTTATCATGCGGCAAGAAATGTGGTCGGATCACGATGAAATCCGACGGGTTCGTCAGGTCGCCGCGGTTCGCGACGCCGCGAATGCCGCGGCAGGCACCATGCAGTGGGATGGGGGCGGGTCATGGAACCATGGCAGATCGGCGTTTTTGCCTCGGTCGATGCGGGACTGGGCGTGCATCTCGAAGTCGCGGCGGAGTTGGGGATCCCTACGGTGCAGGTCCACGCCCCCCATGGCCCCAATCGCACCCCGGAAGCCGCGGCGGGGTTCCTCGCCAAATGCCAAGCGGCGGGGATCACCCCCACGGTGGTCTTCGGCGGGTTCGACGGTGAAAGCTACGCCGACATCGAGACCACCGCGCGAACCGTCGGGCTGGTTCCCGAAGCGACCCGCGCCGCCCGTGTTCAGGAGATGAAGGAGATCTCCGACTTCGCGAAGCACCTCCAGGTCGATGCGATCGGCTTGCACATCGGCTTCGTCCCCGCCGACCGGTCCGGCGCGAGCTACAAAGACTTGGTGACCGTCACCCGCGATCTGCTCGATCACGCCGCGCGCAATGGTCAGCACATCCATCTCGAGACCGGGCAGGAAACCGCCGACCATCTGCTCGAATTCCTCCACGATGTCGGCCGGCCGAATCTCGCGATCAATTTCGACCCGGCAAACATGATTCTTTACGGGACCGGGAATCCCATCGAGGCCCTGAAGAAGGTCGGGAAGTACGTCCGCAGCGTGCACTGCAAGGACGCGAAATGGGCTCCCGCCGACGTGCGCGGCAAGGCGTGGGGGACCGAGGTCGCGTTGGGCGAAGGGGACGTGGGGATGGAAACCTACCTGCGGACGCTGCTGTCGCTGGGCTATCGGGGGCCGCTGACGATCGAACGCGAAATCGCCCATGACCGCGCCCGGCAGAAGCGCGACATCGGCGCGGCCGCCGCGCTGCTGCTGCGGCTGCGGGCGGAGATTCTGGTGTAGGTGAGGATGTCCGTCGTCCGTGGTCAGTCGTCCGTCGTCACGAAATGTGTGCTGCTCGCGGATCACTGTTCGTGCCTGTTGCCGCGGACCACTGACGACGGACCATGGACGGCTCCTTCACGTGAGCCGACGCCGCGCCGCCCCCTTGAGGCACGCAACTTGTGGTTGCCCGGTCGGTCCCCGTGGCGTAGGATTCGCACCGACATGATCGTCGCCATCGGCGATCCGGCCGTGCGATACGCGCGAGCCGCGGATAACCGTCACCGGTTCCAGGATGGAAGTACGACGGATGAGCGCGGGATCGTCGGATGGCGGTCGGCCGGCCTCGGCGATGGATCGCAAGCCTCAGGAATGGATCGACCCGCCGTCCCGCGAGGCGTTGGATCAGGCGGTCGCGCGGACCCGTGATTGGCTGCTCGCCCGCCAGCAACCCGATGGGCATTGGGTCGCCGAACTCGAAGGGGATACGATCCTCGAGTCGGAGTACATCCTGCTGTTGGCGTTTCTGGGGCAGGGAAATTCTCCACGGGCGCAAGAGGCGGCGCAGTATCTCCTGGCTCAGCAGCAAGCCGACGGCAGTTGGGGGAATTTCCCCGGCGGGCCGATCGACGTCAGCGCCGCGGCGAAGGCGTATCTGGCGCTGCGGATCACGGGGCACGCCGCGACCGACCCGGCGCTGGTGCGCGCCAAAGATGCGATCCTGCGCGCGGGGGGGATCGAACGGGTCAATAGTTTCACGCGGTTCTATCTGGCGATGCTGAGGCTGATTCCCTATGAGTTGTGCCCCGCCGTCCCGCCGGAACTGATCCTGATTCCCGACTGGGCGCCATTCAACATCTACGAAATGTCGGCGTGGTCGCGGACGATCGTCATCCCGTTGAGTTTGCTTTGGGCCCATCAGCCCGTCAGTCGACTCGATCCGACGATCACGCTCGACGAGTTGTACGCCTCGCCCGAGAAGCAGCTTCCCCGGCGGATTCGCGGGGTCAACACCGAAGGGGCCGACGGCTGGTTCGATTGGGCCGGATTCTTTCGCGGGGTCGACGGCGTCATCAAAGGGGCCGAAGGGCTCGGCCTGACCCCCTTACGCGGCTTGGCCCTGAAGCGCGCGGAGGCGTGGATTCTCGAACGGCTGGAGGACAGCGATGGGTTGGGGGCGATCTTCCCGCCGATCATCTGGACGATCATCGGGCTGCGCTGTCAGGGGTACGCCGACGATCATCCGGTGATTCAGTCGCAACTCGCGGAACTGGAAAAGCTGGTGATTCGCGAGGGGGACACCGTTCGGTTACAACCCTGTCTGTCGCCGGTGTGGGATACGGTCATCACGTTGATCGCGCTGCGTGATGCGGGGGTCGAACGGCACGACCCGGCGATCGAACGTGGTTTAAGCTGGCTCCTTGAGAAGGAAGTCCGGCGGCCCGGCGATTGGGCCCGGTCGCGACCGCGGGTCGAACCCGGGGGCTGGTTCTTCGAGTATCGCAACGTCTTTTATCCCGACTTTGACGACACCGCGATGGCGCTCATCGCCCTCGGTCGCTGCCTCCCCGACGGTCTCGGCCAAACCTGGCACATCGATTGGCAACGCCTAGCGTCACAGCCGAAGGCCGAACAACTCGACGGGGTGGTCGTCATGGGCCGCACGTCCGATGCGCTGCGCGGGTTGCAGGATCTCGACGCGACCCGGCGGCTCCTCGAACCCGCGCGCCGGGCCGTCAATTGGCTCGCCGCGATGCAGAGTCGCGACGGCGGGTGGGGGGCGTTCGACGCCGACAATACCCGCGAAGTCTTCACGAAGGTCCCCTTCGCCGATCACAACGCGATGATCGACCCGAGTTGGCCCGACATCACCGCCCGGATTCTGGAAGCGGCGGCGTACGTCGACGTTGATCGGAACGCGCCATGGCTGCAACGCGCCCTCGATTACGTCTGGCGCGAACAGGAGCCTGACGGCGCGTGGTTCGGCCGCTGGGGGGTCAACTACCTCTACGGCACTTGGCAGGTGCTGCAAGGGCTCGTGAAGTTCGGGATCTCGCCGCAAGATTCCCGCCTGCAGCGCGGCGTTCGATGGCTGCTGACCACGCAGCAAGCCTGCGGGGGGTGGGGGGAGACCCCCGCCACCTACGATGATCCGTCGCTACGAGGAACGGGGACGCCGACCGCCTCGCAAACGGCCTGGGCGTTGTTGGGACTGATCGCGGCGGGACACGCCGAGTCCGACGCCGTCCATCGCGGGATTCAGTTCCTGCTCGAACGGCAACTCCCCGACGGGAGTTGGCACGAGCCCGAGTTCACCGGCACCGGTTTCCCCCGCGTCTTCTACCTGCGCTATCACTACTACCGGATCTATTTCCCGCTGATGGCGCTGGCCCGCTATCGCGCCGCCCGCGGCGCTTCGGGAAGATACGGCGCGTGAGCGCTCCAGGGACATGTGGCCGTTTCGCCACAACCCGTCCGATCTGATTCCATCCGTCGGCACGGTCCAAGACGTTCGATTCCGCGTGGTCCGTCAGCCTGGCTTCGCGGGCTCTTGCCCACTTCGACGTTACACTCACGACATGGGATGGCTCTCGTCATTGGCACAAGTCTGGACGGTCCAGCGCGCGGTGCGCGACCTGGCGCGGTATGACCGGGCGGTCAAGACGCCGCGCGACACGCAACACGCCTTCCTCTTCGACCAACTTCGCCGCGAAGCCGAGACCGCCTACGGGCGTGATCATCGCTTCGCCGACATCCGCACGCTGGCCGACTTCCGCCGACAGATCCCGATTCAGCGTTACGACGACCTGGAACCCTACATCGAACGGGTCAAGCGGGGCGAGACCGAGGCGTTGTTTCACCGTCAGCGGGTCCGCATGTTCGCCCTGACCAGCGGCACCACCAGCGCGCGAAAGTTCATCCCCGTCACCGATCGCGTCCTCGACAACTATCGGCGCGTCTGGACCGCGTGGGGCGTCTTGGCGTACGCCGCCCATAAGTCCCTCTTCCGCCACGCCCGCTTGACCTTCGTCAGCGATTGGGACGAGTTTCGGACCTCCGCCGGCATCCCCTGCGGCAGCATCAGCGGCTTCACCGCGCAGCTGCAAAGCTGGGTCGTCCGCCAAGGCTATGTGCTGCCGACCGAATCCGCGAAACTCCACGACACCCAGGCGAAGTATCATCTCGCATGGCGACTGGGAATGTCCCGCACCATCGGGGCGTGGCTGTCGCCTAATCCCAGCACGCTCCTCAATCTGGCCCGCTATGGGACCGCACACGCCGAGGAGTTGCTCCGCGAGCTCCATGACGGCACCCTTGGCAACAAGTATTCATGGCCCGAACCCCTGAGACGGGTCATCGCCCCGCGGTTGCGTCCCCAACCGGCCCGGGCGCGCGAACTCCGCGCGATCCTCGACCGTACCGCCGCCCTCCGCCCGCGCGATGTCTGGCCCGAACTGAAGCTCCTCGGTTGCTGGACCGGCGGCAGTATGCCCGCGTATCTCCAGGCGTTTCCCGAGCAATTCGGCGAAGTCGCCGTGCGCGATCTGGGCCTGATCGCCAGCGAAGGCCGGATCACCTTCCCCATCGCCGATCACACGCCGTCCGGCGTGCTGGAGATCGTGAGCGGCTTCTTCGAGTTCGTGCCCGTCGAGGAGATCGACGCCGCTCAGCCGACGGTGCTGGAAGCCCAGGAACTGCTCGAAGGGCGGGACTATTACGTCCTGATGACCAACGCCAGCGGGTTGTATCGCTATCACATCTCGGATGTCGTCCGCTGCACGGGCCGGCATCACCAGACGCCGCTGCTGGCGTTCCTGAACAAAGGGAGCGGGATCTCGAACATCACGGGTGAAAAGCTGACCGAACACCACGTCGCCTCCACACTCGCCGCAACGCTCGCCGAGCTCGGCGTCGACCTCGGCACGGTTTCGCTCGCACCGCATTGGAACGACGGCCGCCCCGAATATGTGCTGTGCGTCGAGTCTCCGCGGATGGCTGATCACGAGCTGGCCGCGCGGTTCACCGTCCGACTCGACGTGGGACTGCAGACCGCGAACATCGAATACGCCGCGAAACGCGAATCGGGCCGGTTGGGACCGGTCCGACTGAGACGGCTCCCACCAGGGTTCTGGCGCGATTGGCAACACCAGCGCCTCGCAAAATCAGGCGGCTCGGCGGAGCAGTACAAGCACCCCTGCCTGATCACCGATCAAACCTTCCTGACGAGCCTCCCCACCGCCTGACGCGCGAGGTCAGCACACATCCTCCTAACGGATGGGTGGCCCGGCCGCGTGCGGCCGGGTCGCGCAGCGACATGACGCCGCGCCATACGTCGCCATCCTCCGCTCGATGACTCCTCGTGCTTCCCCGAATTGATGGTGAACGCTTCCCTGCGACTCGAACCCGCATGGCGCGGCGTCTTGTGCCTGCGGCACCCGGCCAGAAGGCCGGACCACCCGGAGTGCGGCGCCCCATCCACTTCGACCACGTGGTACGATGGGCCTCGTGACAGATCGACAGGTCGTCCCTTCCCGCCCAGCCATCAGGAGCCATCATCATGACTCGTAACGTCTTCCGCGCGATGTGGCTCGCGGTCGCGCTCGGCATGATCGGTTGCGGGCCCGGCGTCGTCACGCAGGCCAACTTCGAGAAGTTGCAGCCCGGCATGACCCGCGCCCAGGTCGAGGCGATCATGGGCCCCCCGCATCAGAACTATCAGCAGGGAATTCTCACCTGGAGCGCCGGACCCAAGAAAGAGATCACGGTCATTCTCGATGATCGCGGGATCCTCGATCAGAAAACGATGGAGGGACTGTAGTCCTCAGCGTAAAGAGACGGCGCGAAGCGACAGGTCCGCGGCGGGTCATTCATCCCGTGGCGCCCGGCGCTGATTTTTGACATCCGAGCGCAGCTTCTTTTCCGCCAGCCGCCGACGTTGCGAACCCGCCGTCCGTTTCGTGGGTTTCCGTTTCTTCGGCGGAACGAGGACCGTCAGCAGCAGATCCTTCAGCTTTTCGAGACACCGGCGGACATTCTGCGGTTGATCGCGCGATTCCTCGCTTTCGATGAGCAGTTCCCCGTCGGTCGTCAATCGCGGGGCGTACCGCGTCATGAACCGTCGGCGGACATCCTCGGGGAGCGCCGAGCCCAGCGGTCGCCACCGCAGTGTCGCCTTCGAGTTGACCTTGTTGACGTTCTGCCCCCCCGGTCCCGAACCGCGCGCGAACGACCACTCGAACTCCCTCGCGGGCAAGATCACCCGCGCGGAGAGGACGAGATCGACCTGCGTTTCGGAAGGCATGATCTATGTTTCGCCCATCAATCTTTGCGTTGGCCGGGGCACCCGCCCCGGCCGCGTGCCGACCCTCATGACAACATCCGGCCATCCGCAGCATCCCGTGATCCATTCAGGGGATCAAGGCGATCCATCGACAAGAGGCGGAGACGATTCCGACAACTCGGCCGGATGAGAGGTTCGCGAACGGACCGCACAGGCATGCAAGAACCGCCCCATTCCCGTTTGTGATCCGCATATCACCCGCCGAACCGCAGCGCGATCCGCGTGACGATCCAGCGTGCTCCCCTTCCTGCTTGGAAATTCCCTCGGATTTCGTACAGCGGATTTCGGGGTTCCCGCGATCCGAGTCGCACATCCCATGAAAGACACAGACATTCACAGATCGATCGTCTCCGCCGCCACCGTCTCGCCGCCTGTCCCCAACCGGGCATCAAGCCAACCGGGATCGACGAACCGCCGCAGCAGCCATCGGTAGGCATGTTCGACTTTTGCGGCCGTCTCGGCGTCGATCCCATGGGGCCAGACCAGCCCCGTCGGCGTGACGTCACATAACCAACCCTGCTGCCGCGCGAGCACCCGCAGCCGATCCCACAACCGCCGCGACCAGACGAGCCCATACAACTGCACGAAGTCGTCCCACACGCGGTCGAGGGGTGTGGCCGCCTGACTGGTCCGTCGGAACCGGATCGCGACTCGCCACGCCACCAACGCCAATCCCCAAAGGAAACCGACCTGCAGGGTTTCGCGCGCAGGCTCCGACCCGGCAAACAACCGCGATGACACGGCCCAACTC
>CAYRVS010000006.1:65801-76840 GCA_964427725.1 uncultured Planctomycetaceae bacterium
CCGACCACCGCCGAATCGGTCTGCCGCGTCCCCACATAGTTCCCGCAGCCCATCACGACCACGAGTCCATAGATCACGACTTGCGGCGTGTCATGCGCGATCGGCTTCGACCACCCCGTCGCCAGCCCCATCGAGACCACCGGCCATAAGAGGACCACGATCAGCGGCCCAAGGACGAACCACGGCCAAACGCGACACGTCGGCCGCCGCGCTCCCAATACCGCGACGATCGGCGTCAACGACAGCACGAGCGCGACCGCCTGCCACGCCGAGCCACTCCGCCAACCGAGCCCCTGCGTCCCCGCCGCGACCATCCAGCCGCCCGCCGCGACATAGGCCCACGGGGCCGCCGTACTCAGGGTCGTCTCGCGCAACGCGCGCCCTGTCCGCACCATCTCGACCAGCGCCGCCCCCCACGTCAGCGCCGCGATCCCCCAGATCATCAAATGCGAGTCACCGTTCATCGGTCAGGCCCGACCTGTCGAAACCGGACCGGTGTGGACCAGGAACGTCGTTGATGAAACCGCATCGGAGCCCTTGATCTCAAAGCACGCTCAACACGCATTACGGATGGAGTCTGATCCCTTCCGAGAGTCGCCCCGTACCCACAAACGTTTTCCGATTCGTGCTTGAGGTTTCCTCAGGATTTCGTGCTTCGGATTTCGGATTTCCTTCAGCACCCGACCCTCCGTGCCCACTCAGCCGCTTCACCGGACCCCCTTCGACAGCAGCAGCAAGGCCACCGCGAAATCGATCAGGTAGCGATACTTCCACACCCGAATGCACAAGCGGGGCGACGGGACGATCGCCCGCGTCGCCAGCACCAGATACAGGTTCGCCGCGAACAGAAACGCGAAGTGGACCACGATCGCCAACGGCACCGCGAGAATCGCCGTCGCGACATCCAGCCGCCGGATCAGACTCACCGCGACATGATGGCCGATCGCGGCGGCGATGCAGAAGTGCCCCAACCACCACAACGTAATCCACGGCCGCCAAAACCACGTGAATGCCGGCAGCCGCGCCGCCATCGCCAACGCGAACGGCAGCTTCACCACCGGCAAGGTCGGGTCGATCCGCAGCGGGGGATCGTAACGATCGGCGAGCCGCCCCAGCGACGCTTCCGCGGCGGTCTTCGCGATGAGGAACGCCAGCCAACTCGTCGCGATCGTCAGTCCCAGCATCCCCAAGGCGAGCGGAAACTTGCGCTGGGCGAGCCCCACGATCAGCAAGATGCCGAAGACGACCGGCGCGAAGAATCCGATGAAGAACGCGGCGAGGAGCCCCAGCGTCGTCTCGAACGTGACCTGCACCTCGAGCGGCCCATGCCATGTCGCCGCATCGCTCGATTCGCTGACCGTCGACATCCCCGCTCCCCGGACCAGGCTTCTTGTTTCTTGAGTCTTGGCCCCCCACCCGCCCCTGTCAAGGTGGCCCGTGAAAGTGCCTCGTCTCGTACGTCTGCCCGCGTCTCCGGTCCACCGTCCACTGTTCACCACACACTTCCCACGCCCACGATTACGCCAAACCCCGCGCGCCGATATGCTGACATCAGCGACGCGACTCCACCCTGGTCCTCGTTGGGAACCGCCTCATGACCGTGATCGACGCCCATTGTCACGTCTGGACCCCCGACACCGAAAAGTTCCCCCTCGGGCCGGGGCACCGCCGCGCCCAGATGGACCCGCCCAGCTTCACCTACGATCAATATTTGACCGAGATGCGGGCGATCGGCGTCAAACGCGCCGTCCTGATCCAAATGTCGTTCTACGGCTACGACAACAGCTACATGCTCGAGGCGATCGCCAAGCATCCCGACACTTTCCGCGGCGTCGCCGTCATCGAACAGGATCACGGCGACCCGGCGGCGAAGATGCTCGAGCTCAAGGCCCGCGGCTGCACCGGCTTCCGGATCTACCCCAAGGATCGCGACTTCGAGAACTGGCTCTCGTCCCCCACCATGCACACGATGTGGAAGGTCGCGGCGGAACATCGGCTCAACATCTGTTGCCTGATGGATCCCAACGGACTCCCGGCGCTGGAAAAGATGTGCCGGCTCCATCCCCACACCCCGGTCGTCATCGACCACATCTGCCGCATCGGCGTCACGGGAAGCTTTCCCCCGGCCGATCTCGACGCCCTCTGCGCCATGGCCCGTTACTCATCCGTGACGGTGAAGGTCTCTGCCTTTTATGCCCTCGGCAAGAAGCAGCCCCCTTACACCGACCTCGGCCCCGTCGTCGAACAGCTTTTGCAGGCCTTCGGGCGCGAACGGCTGATGTGGGCCTCCGACGGCCCGTTCCAGATGCAGGCCCCCCACAGCTACAAGGCATCGCTCGACCTCATCCGCGCGGGGTTGCCGTTCCTGTCGGATGACGATCGGACCTGGCTCCTGGGCCGGACCGCCGAAAGGGTCTATTTCTCGTGAGCACCCCCACCCCGATCCCCCGTTGGCCGGCCCCCGCGCTCGACGCCACTGATCTGATCTCCCCCTCGCTCGTCCTGTTCCGCGAACCCCTCCACCGGAACCTGACGCGGATGATCGAGATCGCCGGCGGTGCCGCCCGCCTGCGCCCTCACTGCAAAACCCACAAGATGGCCGCCGTCACGCGGCTGGAGCTCGATCGCGGCATCCTTCGGCATAAGTGCGCCACCTTCGCCGAGGCCGAAATGCTCGCCGAAGCGGGCGTTCGCGACATCTTTCTCGCGTACAACCTCGTCGGGCCGAATCTCCGGCGCGCGGTCGCCTTTCGCGTGCAGTATCCGCACGTTGCCTTGTCGGTGACCGCCGACGATCTCTCGATGGTGCAAGCCCTCGATGCCGCGCTCGCACACGATCCCGCCGCCCCCCCGATCGGGGTCGTGCTCGATCTCGACACCGGGCTCCATCGGACCGGCGTCAGCGATCCCGTCCGCGCGGCGACGTTGTATCGCGCCATCGTCGACGCCCAATCGCTGCAACCCGCCGGGTTCCATCTCTACGACGGTCACAACCACCAGACCCCGCTCGATGAACGAACCGCCGCCGTCCTCGGCGGCTGGGAGCAAGCCCGCAAGCTCCGCGACGACTTTGTCCGCCAAGGCTGGCTCGTCCCGCGGATCATCTGCGGCGGCACGGGCTCGTTCCCCGTTTTCGCGAAGCTCACCGATCCCGCCGTCGAACTCAGTCCCGGGACTTGCGTCTTTCACGACGTCGGTTACGGCACGATCTTTCCCGAGATGGCGTTCGAGCCCGCCTTATGGCTTCTGACCCGCGTCATCAGTCGGCCGACCGCCGATCGGCTGACGCTCGATCTCGGGAACAAAGCGGTCGCGTCCGACCCGCCGAAAGGGCACCGCGTCTGGTTCCCGGATCTCCCCGACGCCGAGCAGGTGCTCCACAACGAGGAGCATCTGGTCCTGCAAACCCCGCTCGCGGAGCGCTATCGGCCCGGCGACGTGTTGCTGGCGATCCCGAAGCACGTCTGCCCGACATCCGCCCTCCACAAATGGGTCTACGTCGCGGAAGGGGGCACATCCCACCAGCGCTGGACCGTCACCGCCCGTGATCGGCAATTGACGATCTGATCACTCTCCCGAGATGCCCAGCCATGGCCATGGCTGGGCCCCCCTGTATCTTTGCGACTCCAACTCACAACCCGCCGCCGACACCACATCTCGACCTATCCGCCGCACCGATCACCCCAATCGGTACGCGCTCTTGCGTTCACCGCGCGGCGCGGATAGGGTGACAGACATCAGGTCAATAGTCCGCCGTTCGGCGGTTTCCATTCGGACAATTCCTGGCTGACCCCGTCAGCCGCGACACATTTCCCTTTTCCCGTCTCTTGTTCGAGGAGTCCGCCATGTCGCTCCGGAGTTCGCGCTCGCGCCCCGGTTTCACGCTGATCGAACTGCTGGTGGTGATCGCGATCATCGCGATCCTGATCGCGTTGCTGCTCCCCGCGGTCCAACAAGCCCGCGAAGCTGCCCGCCGCACCCAATGCCGCAACAACCTGAAACAGTTCGGTTTGGCGCTTCACAACTACCACGACGTCTTCAACATGTTCCCCCCCTACGGTGGCGGGCCGGGGATTCCGGACGGGGCCGCCGCGGGGCGGCATCTCCGGACACGCTTGAGCGGAGTGGTGATGTTGCTGCCATACTACGACCAGGCCAGCATCGGACAGGAAATCATCAATCTGGCTGGGACCAATCCCCCGTGGACCGCCAATCCGCCTTGGACGAACGTCGTTCCCGTCATGACGTGCCCGAGTGATGCCGGGGTGGTCGAACCGTTTAACGCGGGCCGCACGCGCGGTAAACGGAACTATGTCTTCAGCGCCGGTGACGGCGTGGCGGGAAATGGCAACAACTCGACATCGTCGACGCCGATCCTGGTGCGGACTCGCGGGCTGTTCGGCGCGCTGGTCTGCTACAAAATGTCCGACGTGCTCGATGGCACCAGCAACACGATCGCCATGTCCGAGGCCATCGCCCCGACCGCGACCGACGGGATCGGCATGATCGCCAACACCACCGGCATCACGACGCCTGCGGCCTGCCAGGCCCTCTTCAACGGGATCGTTTACCCTGCTGGGGGCTGGACCGGTGACACCGCCCGCGGCTATCGCTGGGGCGACGGGGGCGCGTTCTTCTCCGCCTTCTCCACCGCCGTGCGACCCAATTCCGCCAGTTGCTTCTTCGGCGGAGCTAGCCACTGGAATGACGGTTTCTTCACCGCCTCGAGCCGACACACCGGTGGGGTTCACTGCTTGATGGGCGATGGCGCGGTGCGGTTCGTCAGCGAAAACATCAACACCGGCAATCAAGCCGCCGCGCCGCCGGCTGGCACCGGTGGCGGAGTTAGCCCGTACGGCGTCTGGGGCGCGCTCGGAAGCCGAGCCGGGTCCGAAACCGTCAGCGACTTCTAACACGTCGTCGACGACTCAAGCCGCAATGTCGGGGCAATCCACGGGGGTTGCCCCGACCTGTTTCCATCGTCTCCCAATCACCAGCGAGCAACCCCCATGATTCGCAACTGGCTACTGATCGGCATGACCCTCATCGGTTTGGGTTGCGGCGGCGGAACCGACAAGTACACAAAGGATCGTCCCAAGACCGTCCGCGGCTCGGGCTCGGTGAAATACAAAGGGCAACCGCTTGCTCAGGCCTTGGTCGTATTCGCCCCCACCGCCACCGGCGAAAAAGCCCTCTCCGCCTCGGCGATGACCGATTCCACCGGGCATTTCTCGCTAGAAACATGGCCCCCCGCCAAAGGCGTCGTCCCCGGTTCCTACAAAGTCACCGTCATGAAGAATCAGGATGCCCCCCCACCTCCCGCCGCCGCCGATCCCGACAACGCGCACGAAATGATCGGCAGGGAGGCGGCGCCCAAATCTCTGATTCCCGCGCGTTTCAACGACCCCGAAAAATCGGGCCTCAAGGCCGACATCCCGGACTCGGGCCGCGACGACCTCCACTTCGAACTGACCGACTGAATTATCAAAGAGCCATAAGACATCCAACGCCCAATCGCGTCGACCATCCACCGGTCCGATGCGATTTTTTTGCATCCGTAAGCCGACGGGTTCCAGCCTGTCGGTCCGCCGCATCCCGCCTGATCATCGGCGCGACACCATCGACCAATAGGCCGGTCACCGGGCTTCCCTGGGCCGTTCGACGCTTCCCGCAGTCCAAGCAGTTATGGCGGCGTTAGGTGTTCCCGACGACGCGGTTGAGCAGCAGCGGGCGGTCTTGGCGGAAGACGATGTCGCTGACCCGTTTTCGAGCGTGCTCCAGTCCCCACGAAGGATCGTTGGCGCGCGGCGATCCCCCTCAACCGAAATACCCGACCGCGTTGGCGAAGAGGCGTTTTCCCTCGCCGTCGCCTTGGAGGTTTCGCCGGGTCCATTGGGGGTGCTGGGTCGCGAAGAGGAAGCGTTCGGGATGGGGCATCAGGCCCAAGACCCGGCCGCTCGCGTCGCCGAGGCCCGCCAAATCGGCGAGTGAGCCGTTCGGGTTGTTCGACCATTCCGGCCCCGCCGTCCCATCGGGATTCCTCCAACTGGTGTAGGTCAAGGCGGCTTGACCCGTCGCGCGCCACTGGTCGACTTGCCCCGGATCGCGCCCGACGAGTCGCCCCTCCGCGTGGGCGATCGGCAGATCGAGCTCGCTGATGCCGCGCAGGAAGACGTTGTTCGTGGGTTGCACCTTCAACCGCACCCAGCGGGCCGTGTATTTGCCGTTGTGGTTCCAGGTGAGGGTGGTGGTGGGTGCGGTCTGGCCGGCGGTGGCCCAACTCGCGGACCCATCCGGCAGGACGCCCGCCTTCAGCAGCGTCTGAAAGCCGTTGCAGATCCCCAGGACGAGCTTGTCGGCCTCGAGAAACCGGGCGACGGCGTCGTGCAGATGCGCGCGGAGTTGACTCGCAAAGACCACCCCCGCCCCGATGTCGTCGCCGTAGCTGAACCCGCCGGGGACGCAGAGAATCTGAAAGTCGTCGAGAGCCCGCGGTTGTTCAAGCAGCCGGAAGAGATGCAGCGTCTCCGGCGTCCCGCCGCACGTTTCAAAGGCGTAGGCGGTTTCGACATCACAATTGGTGCCTGGGGCACGCAGCACACAGACGCGGGGACTGACCATGGGACCGAGGACTTCCTGCGCGGGCGAACCAGACGCCCCGGCGACCGGCCGGGACAGCGGGACGACAGAATAGCGTGCTCGCCGCCGCGCCCCCAGTCTGGGCCGCCGGCGGTGTAAGGGAGCGCGCGGGGGGCGGTATCTCGGGGGAAGGGTGGAAGGTCGAAGGTGGAGGGTTGAGGGTTGGAAGGCATACGTCAAACGATCCGCGCTCCGATTGACGAGTCTTTCTCCAACCTTCAACCCTCCACCTTCAACCTTCGACGATTCCCTCCCCACAGGTTTCCCTTTGCGAAAGGTGCCCCATGTCGACACCGCTGCGACGACCGAAAGACGAACGAGGCTTTTTTGATCATGGTTGGCTGCAAACCCACCATACGTTCTCCTTCGGGCACTATGTCGATCCCGCGTGGACACGCTTCGGCGCGCTCCGCGTGATGAACGAAGACGTCATCGCTCCCGGCGAAGGGTTCGGGACGCATGGTCATCAAGAGATGGAGATTTTGACGTGGGTCCTGCAAGGCCAACTCGAGCACCGCGATAGTCTGGGGCATGGCGAAATCCTGCGGCCGAGCGAGATGCAATGGATGTCGGCGGGGACGGGAATTCGGCACAGCGAGTTCAACCCGTCCAAGACCGAACCGACGCATCTCTACCAGATTTGGCTGTTCCCCCGGGAACGCGGGTTGGCCCCGGCGTATGCGCAGCTCGCCTTTCCGGAGGCGGAGCGGCGTGATCGGTTCCAAGTCGTCGCGGCGGGGGATGGCCGCGATGGAGTCTTGCCGATCCGTCAGGACGCCGTGGTCTCGGTCGCCGATTTGACCCCCGGGACGACGCTCGAGGAACCGCTCGATTCGACCCGGCGAACCTGGTTGCAGGTGCTGCGGGGTCAGGTCGAAGTCGGTGACTGGACCATGACCGCGGGGGATGGTTTGGGCCTGTCGCGGAGCGAGTCGTTGCGAGTCACCGCCGTCGCCCCGAGCGAGGTGCTGCGATTCGACCTCCCGGGAGGCGAGCGGTAACGAAGCCGAGGTCGCCCAAGCCGTCCAAGTGGCCGCGCCGCTCGTTGGAAATCCCCCGTTTGACACCTCCGGAGTTCTCGCGTAGACTTTTTCGTACGAAACCAGAACTCATGCCCACATCCCGCACCACCGTCGAGTCTTCGTCGAGCGGTCGCCCCACGCGGCCGGTCTCGATTTCCAGCTCGATTATTGGATGCGGAACCTAGGCGACTCTGGGATCGAACAACGTCTGTTCCAAGCCCTCAGGTCGCCCCTGAGGGCTTTTTTCGTATCACGCGGTGGGTTTCGCCGAACCGTCGCCCCGAAAGATCGACCTTATGCGCCGCATCGAAATCTACGACACCACGCTGCGTGACGGGAGCCAGGGGGAAGGGGTCAACTTCTCGCTGCAGGACAAACTCCTGATCACGCAAAAACTCGATGCCGTCGGGATCGATTTCGTCGAGGGGGGCTATCCCCTCTCCAACCCCAAGGACGCGGAATACTTCCAACGCGTCCGCGATCTCCCCTTGTCGCATACCCAGGTCGCGGCGTTCGGCATGACCCGGCGACGCGGGGTCGCGGCGGAAGACGACATCGGCATGCAGGCGCTCCGTGACGCGCGCACCCCGGTCTGTACGGTCGTCGGCAAGACGTGGGATCTGCACGTCTTCGAGGTCCTGCGGATCGACGAAGCCGAGAATCTGGCGATGATCCGTGACTCGATCGCGTTTCTGGTCGCGGAAGGCCGCCAGCTCTTTTACGACGCCGAGCACTTCTTCGATGGCTATCGCGCGAATCCCGAGTTCGCGCTGAAAACCGTGCAGGCGGCGCAGGACGCCGGGGCCGCGGCGATCATCCTCTGCGACACGAACGGGGGCCGCTTGCCGGAGGAAGTGGCGGCGGCGGTGGAGGCGGTGCGCCGCGAACTGCGGATCCCGGTCGGCATCCATTGTCACAACGATTGCGAGCTGGCGGTCGCGAACTCCCTCACCGCCGTCGATCATGGCGCGGTCCAGGTGCAGGGGACGATCAACGGCATCGGCGAACGCTGCGGCAACGTCGACCTGATCAGCGTGATCGCGAATCTGGCCCTCAAGAAGTCGGGCTACACGGTCCTGCACGATGCCGGGTTGTCGCATCTGACCGAGTTGTCGCGGTACGTCTACGAGATCGCGAACCTGAACTTCCGCTCGGGTCAGCCGTTCGTGGGGACCAGCGCCTTCGCCCATAAAGGGGGGATGCACGTCCATGCGGTCAATCGGCTCGCGGCGAGTTACGAGCACATTCCCCCGGAGACGGTCGGGAATGAACGCCGGGTGCTGGTGAGCGAGCTGTCGGGACGCTCCAACATCATCGCGAAGACCGATAAGTTTCGCCTCAAGGAGGACAACGCGTTGATGACCCGGATCCTCAATCGGGTGCAGGATCTGGAAAACGAGGGCTATCAGTTCGAGGCGGCGGACGCGTCGTTCGACCTGCTCGTCCGCAAGGAAGCCGGGCTGTATCAGCCGAAGTTCGAGCGGCTGCATTACCGGGTGAACGTCGAGTCCGACACGGGAGCCGCCGTTCGGACCGAGGCGACCGTGAAGCTGAAGGTGCATGATCGGGTGGAGCACGTCGTCGCGGAGGGGGACGGACCGGTCAACGCCCTCGATCAGGCGCTGCGGAAGGCCCTTGCGACCGCGTACCCCAGCCTGCAGTCGATGCAACTCGTCGACTACAAGGTGCGGGTGATCAACTCGACCGAAGGGACGGCGGCGCGGGTCCGGGTGATCATCGAGAGCCGCGACGACACCAACGTCTGGAGCACCGTGGGGGTCAGCGAAAACGTGATCGAGGCGAGCTGGCTGGCGCTGGTCGACAGCGTCGAGTACAAGCTGTTTCAGGACGCCGGCTGAGTCGTCGGCCCGCCGACATTCCGCTTTGCAAAACGCCCCCCGGACCGGCACAATGATCAGCGTTGATGAGTTCCTCGCGACCCCGCCGCGTGCGCGCGGCCGGGTCGTTCTCTCTTCGTTCTGCATCCGGGAAGTCGATTCATGGCGAGCGTGAAGACGTTGGCGGCGGCGGCGCTGTCGGAAGGCCGAGGGGTTCTGCGGTTGGCCCCGACGTGGGTGCCGCGATCGTTCCTGCAACCCGGTCGCCGCTTGAAGCTCCATCCGCACGACTATTACGCCCTGGGGACGCATCGCGGGGGGATCGACGAGCGGTGGTTCGCCTCGACGACCGAAGCGGCGAACGAAGGCCGCAGCCACGATGAAGGCTTGAGCTACTGCGTCGCGGGGTCCGACAAGTTCCTGCTGCGCGACGTCGTCGCCGAGTTGGGGGCCGAAATCGTCGGCGACCACATCTGGAACAAGTACAAGAAGTGGCCGGTCTACTCGAAGTTCTTCGACAACATGGGGCCGATCCCCCACCACATGCATCAAAGCGCCGATCAGGCCAAGCTGGTCGGGCAGGAAGGGAAGCCCGAAAGCTATTACTTCCCTCCGCAGCTCAACAACGTCGGGAACAACTTCCCCTACACGTTCATGGGCCTCGAACCGGGGACCACGAAGCAACAGGTGGTCGAGTGCCTCAACCGCTGGAACGACGGCGATAACGGCATCCTCGACCTGTCGAAGGCCTATCGACTCAAGGTCGGCACGGGCTGGCTGATTCCGCCCTGCATCCTGCACGCCCCCGGCTCGCTGCTGACGTACGAGCCGCAATGGGGCAGCGACGTCTTCGGGATGTATCAGTCGATGGTGGAAGGCCGCGCCGTCCCGCGGTCGCTGTTGGTGAAGGACTTCCCCAAGGAGAAGCACGACGACAACCAATACCTGGTCGATGCCCTCGACTGGGAAGGGAACGTGAACCCGAACTTCAAGGACAGCCATTATCTCGAGCCGATCATCGCGACCGGCGGCGACAAGGAAGGCTTCTTCGATCGCTGGATCGTCTACGGACGGATCAACAAGGAACAGCTCTTCACCGCGAAGGAGCTGACGATCAACCCCGGCGTGAAGGTGACGATCAAGGACGGCGGCGCGTACGGCTGGATCACCGTTCAAGGGGAAGGCAAGGTCAACGGCCTGAAGTTGCAAACCCCGGCGATGATCCGCTTCGGCCAGATGACGATGGACGAAGTTTTCGTCACCGCGAGAGCGGCCGGCGAAGGGGTCCTCTTCGAGAACACCGGCACCGAACCGCTGGTCGGCCTGCGATACTTCGGTCCGGAAGCGCAGCCGGACGCCCCGGACGTGGGCGCCTACAAGCGCTGACGCTGTCCTGTAGCGCTGAGTATGTCATGTCCCCCGGAAGCCCAGGGGCGCCGTCCCCTGGGTCGATGAGGCTCCGCCCCGATGGCGACCACCGCGTCCCCCCCCGCGACGATGACCGACTTCCTGAAGGCCGAAGCGGCCGCTCCGGCAGGGA
>CAYRVS010000007.1:0-75950 GCA_964427725.1 uncultured Planctomycetaceae bacterium
GAGCCGCGCGATTTCTGGCGGAGCGCGGGGCGCGGGTCACGATCACCGATCGGCGGACGGCCGAGCAACTCACGGAGTCGATCGCCGCGCTCGCGGGGGTGCCGATCGAACGTTGGCGGCTGGGGGAGCATGTCGCCGCGGATTTCACCACCGCCGAGCTGATCGTGGTCAACCCGGCGATTCGGCGGGACCATCCGCTCCTGGCGGTCGCGCGAGACGCCGGGGTCCCCCTCACCAGCGAGCTGAATCTGTGCTGGCAGCAGCTGCGGGCCCCCATCCTTGCGGTGACGGGGAGCAACGGCAAATCGACCACGACGGCGATGCTCCACAACATCCTGTCCCAGACGGGTCGGCGCTGCTGGTTGGGAGGGAACGTCGGCCGCAGCCTGTTGCCCCATGTCGACGAGATCTCGCCCGAGGATCGCGTGGTCCTCGAGCTGAGCAGCTTTCAACTCACCGATCTCGATCGACTGCAAGTCAGCCCCGTCGTCGGCGTGGTGACGAACTTCAGTCCGAACCATCTCGATTGGCACGACACGCTCGAGCATTATCGTTGGGCCAAGCAGACGATCGGTCGTTGGCAAGGCCCCGATGACATCTGCGTCCTGAACGGCGACGACCCCGAGGTCGCCACGTGGCCGACTGGTGGGCGACGGGTGTTGTTCGGACTGATCGATCGAGGCGACCCGGGCCTGTTTCTCGCGGGGGATGTGGCCGTCCGGCGTGATGCCGCGGGGGTCGAACAACGGTTCCCACTGCCGACGTGGGTCACGCTGCCGGGGCGACACAATCTGGCGAATGCGTTGGGCGCCGCCGCGGCGGCGCTGGCGCATGGGGTCTCACTTCAGGCGATCGAACAAGGACTGCGGACGTATCAGGCGTTGCCCCATCGATTGGAGTTGGTGGCGACGACGGCGGGGCGACGGTTCTACAACGACAGCCTCGCGACGACGCCGGAATCAACGCGGGTGGCCCTCGAAGCCTTCGACGGGCCGATCCTGCTCCTCGCCGGGGGGTACGACAAACGGGTCGACTTGACGGCGATGGGGACCGCGATCGCCCGGCGGACGAAGGGAGTCGCCTTGATGGGGCAGACCGCCGCGCGGTTGGCGGAAATCATCGTGGCGACCCCGGATCGTGTGACGGAGGCGTCGGCTCCGCTGCCCGATTTCGAGACGGCGTTTCGCTGGGTGGTCGAGCGCTCGGTCCCGGGGGATGTGATTCTGCTGTCCCCCGGCTGCGCGAGTTATGACTGGTTCCGGAACTTCGCGGATCGCGGTTCGCGGTTCACGGCGCTCGCGCGTGGGTGGCAAGAACCCTAGATGCCCAGGGCAGGCCTTCCCTGGGCATCCTGAGAGATCATTACCGCCCATCCGCGAGGCGGTCACCCAGGAAGTTATCGAGATCCGGGATCTCGTAGATCTTCTTGCGCGTCGCTTCCCAGTTGTATTGGACGCGTTTGAAGTGCAGGGTATTGCCATCGACGACGACGTACGACGAGCGGTTGTCGCCGTTGCGGGGCTGGCCGACGGAGCCGACGTTGATCAGCAGCTTCTTGGGGCCGAGCTCGTACTTGAAATCGATCTCTTCGGGGGCGAAGAAGCTGAGGTCTTCGGTGAAGACGCCGGGGATGTGGGTATGACCTTGGAAACAGTACTTCTCGACGAGAGAGAAGATCCGCTCCATCTTGCGCTGGTTGTAAATCTCGTCGGGGAAGACGTATTCGTTGAGGGGGTTGCGGGCCGAGCCATGGACGAACATGAAGTTCGGCTCGCGATGGACGCGGGGGAGTTCGCCCAGGAAGTCCCAGCGGCGTTCGGCCTTCGGACCGCGGGACGATTCGAGCATCTTCCGGGTCCAGAAGATCGCCCGTTCCGCGCCGGCGTTGAAGCCTTCGGGATCGAACAGGGCGGCCTGATCGTGATTGCCAAGGAGACAGACCTGGCAATCGACGACGCCGTCGATGCATTCGCAGGGGTTGGGGCCGTAGCCGACGATATCCCCGAGGCAATAGATCTCGGTGATCCCTTGGGCGCGAATGTCGGCCATCACCGCGTCGAGGGCTTCGAGATTCCCGTGAATGTCACTGATGATGGCCCGGGGCACGACGATCTCACCGACTACGACGGAGCAAAAGGGGCGTCGACCACAAGACGCGCAAGGTACGAAGGTACACATGCCGGACGAGGCGGGTCAAGATGAGGCCGGTTAGACAAATTCCTCCCGGCGGCGGGTCTGACGGGGTGGGGCGGATGTTGCGACGGGGCGACGTCGCCGCGCGGAGGGCTCCATCACGCCGGGCAAGGGGAGGTGGCCGATGTTATGGCTGGTGTTGGGAACGTGTTTGTGGACCGCGGCGGACGAGGCCCGACCGGAGTGGGGCCCGGCGGCGATTCAGACTCTGCCCGCCGATGGGACTTGGATCGAGTACGACGTCCGGATCGAGCAACCCGATCGGGAGGTGCAATTGGTCTGGCGGATGCAATCGGTCGGCCGGCACGAGGTGGCGGGCCGGCCTCATCGCTGGATCGAGATGTCGCAATCCGGCGGCGACGAAGGCTTTCCGTTGACGAAGTTTCGGCTGCTGGTGGAGGAGGCCGACTTCGGCCGCGGCAAGGCGCCGCTGCTCAAGTTCGCGCGGGGATGGCTGATCCGGGGGACTCAACCCGTGCGCGAGATTCGCGACCTGGAGAGCGCGGACCCGCCGATTTTTATCCTGTTACGCGGGCCGCAGGACGATCGGAAGTGGGGATCGGAGCCCGAACGCGTCGATTGGCAGCGCGGTCGGTACGAGGAGAAACCGCTCCTCGGCACGACGACGGTCGAGTCGGGGGGCTTCAAGAACCTGGTGACACATCGCTACCTCTATCACGAGGAGGTTCCGTTCGGCTTCCTGGGGGGGAAGTTCTTCATCGGTTTGGTCGGTCAACCCGACAAACCCCTCGTGAAGGTCCATATGTCCTTGCGGGACCATGGCACGGGGGCGACGCCGCTGCTGCCGGAATTGCAGCCGTGAGAGACAGTTTTCAACCGGCCGGGGGAAGTGCCTCGGCCGATGGTGTCTCGCTCTTGGAATCCGACAACCAACGGAGTTCATCGCGCGGGGCCCCCGCCCCTCGCGCGGGTCCAATGCTGATCGTGGTCGGCACACGCGGCCGGGGCGGGTGCCCCGGCCTATGTTGTGATCGGAGTTCCCTTCTCACCGAGCGCTTCCAGAGCGAGTGGCACCGGTCCCTCGCGCGAACTCGTCGTGGGTGGCCCGGACGACCGCCAGATCGTCTGGATGCCGCAGGCACAAGCGGCCTGTCGCCGCCGTCTGAATCAGGTCGCCACGTGTGGCTCTGCCACCCAGACGTCCCCTTGGAACGTCTGGGTGACCCGTCGGTGACCGGAGAATCCGCGGCTTGCTGGCAGGAAGCGTGGCGACGGAGCGGAGGTGGTGGAGGTAGAATAATTCACAGTGAGCACGGGTTGAACACATCATGGGCTGTCTCGTGAAGCGCGTGTTCGCTGTTCGGACCACACATTTGATCGGGACGTTGACTCATGATGATCGCCGCATGGCTACTGTTGGCGGGGTCGCTACTCGGGGCGGAACATACGACCGATTCGCTCGACGAAGTGCGGAAGCAACTCGCGGCGGAGAAGGCGGTTCTGCTCGATGTGCGCGAGCCGGTCGAGTGGCAGGAAGGGCATCTCAGACAGGCGACGTCGTTGCCGCTGAGTCGATTGCGGAAAGGAATCGACCACGCCGAACTCAAGAAGCTGCTGCCCGAGGGGAAGATCCTCTACGCCCATTGCTTCGCGGGGGTGCGGTGTCTGGAGGCGGCGGATCGTTTGAAAGCCGCCGGTTATGAGCTGCGGCCGCTGAAGCCGGGGTACAAAGAGCTGCTGAAAGCCGGTTTCGAGAAGGCGACGCCGTGACGGCAGGGCCGGCGGTCGCTTCACCTGGTGATATGCCGCATCGAGCCCGCGTCGCCTGGGGGCTATGGCTGGGTTTGCTGAGTCTCGAGCTCCTCAAACACGTCGTGTTGTGGGGGGCGGGGCAAGCGCAGCCGTGGGGCGATTCCACCGTCTACTGGCGGATGGCGAAGTCGGTCGCGGCGGGGGATGTGTGGCTCGCCGCCGAGCCGGTCGCATACCGCACGCCGGGATATCCGTGGTACCTGGGGGCCTGCCGTTGGCTGGGGGGGCCCTATGGGTTGCAACTCGCCGTCATCGGGCAGCATCTGGCGGTGGTGGCGACGTCGGTCTTGATCGCGCGGATGACGTATGAACTGACGATGTCGCGGCGCGCGACGGTACTCGCCTGGCTGATCGCGATCGGTTCGACCGCGCGGCCGTTGCAGGCGAACTGGCTCCTCACCGAGCCCCTCGCCACGGCGTGTCTCTCCGGGTGCGCGTGGTGTTGGCTGCAAAGCAGCCCCACGACGCGAACCCTGCGGGCACAACTGGCGGCGGGGGTGTGCCTGGGCGTGGGGATTCTGATTCGGCCGGCGCTCGTCGCGGCGCTGCCGATCCTGCTCGGGGCGGCTGTCTGGCGGAATATCACGGAAGACCGCCGCGACACGCGGCGGCTCTGGTCCGCACGACGACTCGAAATGATCGCGCCGCTGTTGCTTTGCGGGGTGACGCTCGTCCCGTGGTGCTGGCGGAACGAGCGGCTGTTCGATCGGTTCACGCTGTGCGTCTTCACGGGCCGACAGCTTTGGAAGGCGACGTTCAGTCCCCGTCCCGGGGCGGAATTGCCGATCCCCGAGTCGGACGCCGGGGAAGAACTACGGGCTCGGCTTGATGACGCGGCCGTCGATCTCCGGAATCAATGGTCGGTCGCGCCGGTCCTCGGCCGCTCGGGATTGAACGATGCGGAGGTCGATGCGCTGATGGAACGGGTCGCCTGGCAGGCGATCGGCGAAGCGCCCGGGCGCGCGGCGTGGTGGCTGGTTTATCGGACGGGGACGTTCTGGTACTGCTGGGATTGGGCGACCGAGCTGCGGGACGATCCCGCGCCGGAACAAGCTTCCGGGTTCTACGCCGATCAAGCGCGGCCGCGGTGGCCCCTACGGACGGAATTCGTGATGAACGCGCTGGCTTGGACGCCGGAACGTTGGTGGGTGACGTCGGTCACCGGTGTGGTGCTGGCGTGGGGCGGACTGCTGCGGCTGATGTTATCCCGACAGTCCCGCCGCGCCGGTATGTTGTTGGCCGCGGTATGCGTCATGACGACGCTCCTTACCGCGGCGCTCGAGGTTCCCACCTACCGTTATCGCAGCGTGTTGGAACCACTGTTGATCGTCGCGGCGGTCGTGGGTTGGTCGGGAGGAAAGCAGGGTGCAGGGTCGAAGGTGAACGGTTGAAGGTCGGAATCAGGAAATGTCCTCGGCCAGGTTCTTCCGGCCTTCAACTCTCCACCTTCAAGCTTCGACCACTGACACGGCGGGCTGACGCCGCGCCGCTCTTTGGGGAGGCGGGCCGCGACGAACCTCGGCCGCGCGAGTAGACTCTGCGCATGATTCTCGAAGGAGTGGTGACGACGTTGGATGCGGCGGGGCGGCTGAACGTCGCGCCGATGGGGCCCGTCGTCGCGCCTGATTTGTCGCGGTTCCTGTTTCGCCCCTATCAGACGTCACAGACGTATCGCAATTTGAAGGTCCGGCCGCAGGGGGTGTTTCATGTCGTGGACGACGTGGAGCTGATCGCGCGGGCCGCGCTCGATGGATTGGTCGATCCGCCGGCGACCTTTCCCGCGACGCGGATCGCGGGTCGGGTCCTCTCCGACGCCTGCCGGTGGTTCGAGTTCGAGGTGACGCGGCTGGATGATCGCGAACCGCGGACCGAGATCGACGTGCGGATGGTGCACGAAGGCCGGCTGCGCGATCACTTCGGCTTCAACCGCGCCAAGCACGCGGTCCTCGAAGCGACGATCCTGGCGACACGGCTCCACCTGCTCGACGAGTCGTTCGTGCGGGCGGAACTCGACCGTTGGCGGACGCCGTTCGAGAAGACCGCCGGCCCGGCCGAACATCGCGCGTGGACGTTCGTCATCGAGACGATCGAGCGATGGTATGCGGCTCCACGGACGCGGGCGGACTGACCTTCATCAACCCGCCGGGCATCATTGCCCCACCAATCGCGGGGCACGATCCGTGTTCATCAACGACAGCGCGGAGACGTCTGCCATCCGGCTCGGCCAGTGGCCTCCGTGCACAAACGGCAGTGAGCGACCGCACTGGCGAAGCCAGTGGCACACGATGCGTCATCCCCGCTCGAATTACTTCCAATAGATCAGCGTGTTGACCGAGTAAGGCAGGAACTCGTCGTTGTCATGGACTTCGCCGAACAACGCGATGTGTCCCGCCGCGGGCCGGTCGATCTTGGCGACATACCGGCCGTCAACTTTCTCCAGCAGTTTCGCGGTCCACGGCGATTCGCGGAAATCGGGCGTCGTCGCGGTCGCGGTCCAGACACGGACGGCGGTCGCCGGGCCGTCGAGCCGCATCGTCAGTTCCAGCGACTTGTCGCCGGGCTGATAGTCCCAGGTCATCGCGGGCATCCGTTTGCCGGAGACGGTGCGCCGGAAGAAGGCCGCCGTCGTCGAGACAACCAGTTCGCGGCCCCCCTTCAGGTTATGCCCGGCGTTGGGGATCCGCAGCAGATGCTTCGGGCCGACCAGGTCGTCCCAGTAGAGGTTCATCGCATCGTGGACCCAATAGCGGTCGTTGGCCCCGACGATCAGCAGCTTGGGGATCGTCAGTTGCTGGCGATAGGTGAAGGGGTCCATCATCCGCCAGAGGTCGCTTTCGCGGCCCATGGTGGGAATGCCGTCTTCGCGGACGAGCCCCTTACTGGTGTAGTCGTTGATCTGTTCGCTGTAGAACCCCCAAACCGACTTCTGATGAGTCATCTGCTTGGGAAAGTTCAGGACGTCGATCACCATCGGCGCGATGCCGACCACGCGGCGATCGGCGGCTCCGGTCAGCCAGCTCGTCCAGCCGCGCTTCGAGGCCCCGGTGACGACGAACCCGCGCAGTTCGCGCTGCCGTTCCTGCCGCGTGAACTCGGTCGCGGCGTCCATCGCCTTCACGGCCGACTTCACCATCGGGAACAGAAGCGGCCAGTTGGGATCGCCCGAATCGAGGAACTTGAGCCAGGTGTCGGTGATCAGGTCGTCCTCGACGCGGTTCTCGAACAGGGGTTGATTGGGGACGTGATGGAGCGAAATGACCAGCCCGCCGCACAATTTGGCGAGGGTCGCGCCGATCGCCTGCTCCTCCGCGCCGGGAAGTTTGCCGAGGCCGCCGCCGGTCACATAGAGCAACGCATGTTCGGGGTGCTTGAGGTCGGCGGGTTCGTAGAGATAGACCGGGTGGGTCCAGGTGATGTTCTGCCAGGTTTGCGAGACGAGCCGCAACCGGGTCGTCTTGACTCCGGCGACGAGGGTCGTGTCCTCGACGCTCCAGGCGTAATCGGGTTCGGGACGGTTGATGTACTGAAAGAGGGCGTTGGGGATCGAGGCGTCGGCGGCGGCGACCGCTTCGGCGGCGAAGAGCGGGGTCCCTGTCGCAAAAGAGACCACGATCGCCAGGATCCAGGTCCCGAAAAGGCGTAAGGTCACGGCAGGCTTCCTCGAGTGAGCGGGATGGGTTGAAGAGTTTTTCAAGATACCGCCGGATCGATCGATGTGCGACGGTCGGCGCGGAGGTGTGAATGCCCTGATGGCCTGGGAAGGTCTTCCCGGGGCATCCCGGGATGTTGATCCGCGTAAAACGGAATGCCCCCGGCGGCATGAATCTCCTATACTGATCCATGATCAATCGCATGGGGCCAAGGGTGATGCCGTATGGCGATGAAACCGTATGTGATGACCGTGATGGCGACGAATCGGGTGGGGATTCTCGCCGCGCTCGCCACCGCGCTCGATGAGCTGGGGGGAAGCTTCGTCGACATGAGCCTGGCGATCATGCGACAGTACTTTACCGTGATCGCGGCGGTGGAGTTTCCCGAAACGCGCGACGCGGCGGTGATCATCGACCATATTCAAGCGGTCTGCCGACCGTTCGGCGGAGACGTAATTCTGAAGGACCCCGGCGAGGATCCGCTGCTCGAGGACGCGCCGATGTTGCCGCTGGAGACGACGAAGTATTTCCTGCGGATGGCGGGCGAGGATCGACCGGGAGTCCTGCGGAAAGTGTCGTTGCGGATGGCGCAGGAAGGGATCGACATCACCGACTTGTACGGCGAACGGGATGATGCCGCGGGGCGGTTCGCGTCGTGCCTGGAGTTGGCGGTTCCCGCGGGGGCCGATGTCAACGGCGTGAACCGCGATCTCAACGCGACGTATGCCGGACAAGGGGTGACATTCGAGTTGTATCGGGACGACGTGCTGCAGGCGATCGGCCAGCCGATGCCGCTCCATGTCCCGCCGCCGCGGAAGTTGACGCGGGTGGGGTGAGTGGCGCGCCCGCCCGCGGCTCGCGGCCAAACGGAAGGATACATGGGACGATGACACATCGCGCGCCGTTGCTGGCGGCTCCGCTCACCTGGTCGGGGCCGCCGTTGGAAGTGCGGACGATCACGTTGGGGATCAACGCGGGGGACTTGGCCAACCGCAATCTTCACGGGTTGTGCGAGTCGTTGTACCAGCGCGTGCTCGAGCGGGCGGGGAGCCTGTCGCGGGTCTGCGGCGAGGTCGCCGCGGAGTTGGGCGTCCCGATTCTGCAACGCCGGGTCTGCGTCTCACCGATCGATCGGCTCGCGGAAGGGCACGGCGGGGATGATCTGATCAACATCGGCCGGACGCTCGATGGCGCGGCGGCGAACGCCCATCTCGACCAGATCAGCGGGTTCTTCGTCCGCGCCCAGCACGGGTTGTCGAAAGGGACGCGGCAGATTCTCGGCGCGCTCCCGACGATTCTCGCGAACACCCAACGCGTCCATGCGGCGGTCGAGGCGGCGACCACCACAACCGGCGTCAATCTCGACGCGGTGACGCTGCTGGGATCGATGATCTCTCTAGCCGCCGTCGCCTCCGCCGACCGGAACGGCAGCGCCGCGGCCCGGCTCGCCGTACTGGCGAACGTCCCCGATGACGGTCCCCCGATCGCCGGCGCGTTCGGCGGCGACGGCTGGGGCGACAGCGTCGTCTTCGTCAGCGTCTCGGCGAGCGGCCCGATCCGGCATGCCGTCGCGCAGCGGCTCGAGACCGAACCGCGCGCCGACCTGCAAACGTTGGCGGGAGACATTCGGGCGGCGGCGTTCCAGGCGACCCGCGTCGCCGAGATGGTGGGGCGTCAGATCGCGCGCCGCATGAATGCCGAGTTGGGGCGGATCGACATCTCGCTCGCCCCGACGATTCGCCCGGGGCAGACGATCGCCGAGTTGCTGCAACTGTTGGGCGTTCCGGCGTTCGGGTCGCCGGGAACGGCGGCGGCCCTCGCGATGATCTGGAGCGCGGTTCGCGCGGGCGGACAATTCGCCTCGCCGCTCGCCGCCAGCCAAGTGGCGATTCTCCTGCCGGTGCTGCGCGATTCCGGATTGGTCTCGGCGACGGAGGCGGGCTCGCTCGAGCTGCAGCATCTGGCCTATTTGAGCGCGGTCGGCGGGCAAGGGCTCGATCTCGTGCCGATCCCCGGATCAACCGACGCGGCGACGATCTCCGCCCTCATCGCCGATCAACTCTCGACCGCCGCGATGAACAATCGGACCACGGTGGTGCGGCTGGTGCCCGTACCGGGCCGGCAGGCGGGGGAACGGGTCTCGTTCGATCGCGATCTGGGGGATGCGGTGGTGCTGGCGGTCCCGCCGACCAATGGGACGACGTTCCTGTCGCGCGGGGGGCGGTTGCCGACGATCACGATGTGAGGCCCCATGCGGCCGCAACGGATTGGGCGTGTGCCACTGGCTCCGCCAGTGGCTTCTTTTCGGAGGCTTTGTCGAGCGACCGCACTGGCGCAGCCGGTGGCACACGGTACTAAGCCCGTGGCACACCGCGGTTGCCGACGAACACGATGTAAGAACCCCGGGGATGTCACCCCGGGGCTTCATCAGGTGATGTGATCGTGACGTGGTGTTTACGCCATGCCGCGGCGTTTGAGTTCGCCGACGACCGCTTCCACGATGCGGCTGACCTCCGCCGGATTTCCTGACGGTTGACCGACTCCATGGGGTTGTCCCGAGACCGTGCAACCACCGGCCGGTTCGTCGGTGAAGCCATGCGCGGCGAGGAGGCATTGCAGGCGCTCGCCGAGTTTGGCGAGTTCGCGCTGTTGTTCCTCGGAGATCGGTTGGCGACCGACGCCGGTCTCGAACCCGCGCAGCCGGACCGCCGTGCGGAAGCCGTCGGGGAACTCGCTCGAAAGAATCATCGCGTCGAAGAGCTCGACGATGTCGTATTGCAGTTCCCGCGCCGCGGAAAGCTGCTCCGCCAGGGTCAACTCATACAGCTTGATGAGCAGTTCCGGGGCGACCCCGGAGGTGGCGTTGGTTCCGCCGTCGCAGCCCACGAGCAGCATCGGCATCAGGGCCGCGTCCCAACCGGTGAGGAAACTGAAGTCGGGCCGTTGCGGCCGGACGGCGCGAATCATCCGAATCATGTGCGGAATGTCGCCCGAGGAATCCTTGATGCCGATCACCTTGGGGCATTCGTCGGCGAGCCGCTGCACCGTGGGGACGTCGATCGGGCTGGCGAACAACGGAATGTTGTACAGGGTGACGTCGATCGGCGTGTGATCGGCGATCTCCTTGAAGTAGGCGTAAACCGCGCGGGGACTCAGCTTGAAATAGTACGGCGCGACGATGGCGACGGCGGCGGCCCCCAGTTCGTAATACTTCTCGCAGGCCCGCAGCGTCTCTTTGACATTCGCCTCGGCGGCCCCCGCCAGGACCGGGACGCGGCCGTTCACCTGATCGCAGATGATCTCCATGATGCGGACCCGTTCCTCGACGGTGAACCGGGTGAATTCCCCGGTCGATCCGTTGGGGTAGAGTCCATGGATTCCCTTGGCGATCAGCCAATCGACGTAGCGCCGGAGTTCGCGCTCATGAATTTCGCCGTGGTCGTCGAGCGGGACGATGTTGGGGGTGAAGATCCCGCGGAGTTTGGCCTGACTGTGCATGGTAGGTCGATCTTACGGCGGGCGAAGGGGCTGGGTCGAGTTTGCCGGGCGGGGCGGGTTTGCCGATCGCGAAAAGTCGTGACGAATGTGCGGGCCGTGGTCGTCCGCGACCGCGTCATACCAGCCCTATCGGCAGGTCCCGGCGTGTGACCCAAGCTTTCCGCGGGCGGACGGTGTCTCCGGGAGATCGACAGGACGGGATCTCCGGCGTGTCCAGCCCGGTGGCGGATCAGTTGCCGGAGTGGGAAACCGTCGCCCTCGGTCCCTGACACCATGGTGTCGTGCCAACGCCGGGACACACTTGGTACATGAGTCGACTCAAGTCTCCCTCCGCTCATCGTACGCCGGGGTGACGCCGCGCCGCGCTTTGCGGGGTCGGACGGTCTTGGATGGAACCGGGGTATCCGACCGCGGGGACCCCCGACTAAGATTTGTTCGGCGAAGCTGCTCCACATCATCATGCGGGCCCTGCGATGTCGTTCGCGGCACGACCACCCTCCACGCAATGGGAGCCGATTCCGGTCGGGGCCGGCGGATTGGCCGTTTGGGCCTGGTTCAAGCCGCCGCAAGCGCCGCAATCGGTCACCTTGCAGCTTCCGCCGGAAGCTTGGCGGCGCCCCGATTGGCTCGCGCTGTTGACCCTGCGACATTTGGCGGCCGCCGTCGGTTTGCCCGCGCTGCAAGGCTGGACGTACGGCGGTCAGGCCGTCGCGCTCGATCCCGCCACCGCCGTGCTGCTCGATCAACCGCTCCCGCCGCCGGTCACGGGGCTCGACCCCTCACTGATTCTTTGGGTTCCCTGGGAAGTGACGGCGCAGCCGACCATGGTCGTGGCCCCCGGCGCGGCGGCGGTCACGGGCGACCAAGAGATCATGTTTCAGCAGATGGCCGGTTACTGGCAGGCGCTGCTGCAGCTTGAATCCGACCTTCGCCGGGTCCGCATGCAGCTCGAGCAAGCCGTCTCGCGACTATCGTCCCTGAATCGTGATCTCAACTCCGAAGAGGCCCTCGCCGCCGACAATCAGGACAAGAAGGATTGGCAGGACGCGCGACGGTGGCTCCGCGACTGCGCGCATGGACTCAACCGCTCGATCAAGGAAATCGACATCGGCATCATCAGCGGCGCGGGGCAGCGACATCGCTTCGACGACCTGATGAAGCAACATGTCATCCCCCGGATCCCGTTCGCGGGGATGCCGCAGGCGGTCGTCGATTTCGAGATGCTGCACAGGACGGCGAAAAACGTCCTCGCCGCCGCCCAAACGGTTCTCGCGAAAGGCTCGGCCGACGGCGAACGCCGCGCGCAGGCGGTCCTCAACCGCATCGGGCAGAAACAACGTCAACGCCGCAACAAAGCCCGCGGCGCGAACGCGTGAGCCTGGGGATGTCCGCCGCCCCCGAGAGCGGCGCGGCGTCAGCCCCTCGCCGCTGCAAGCTGTCGAGAGTGGAAGGGCGGGTTAAGTTCGGACAGGGTTGAAATCACGACCAGCCATGAACAACGATCGCCGGCTGGACGAGTCCCTAAGGCCTTCGCCCCGCAAGCCTCCATCGCCACCCCTCTCCGCGCGGCGGTTAGCGCCGGCCGCTCCTTGGGCAAGTTGGTGGGCGAGTCTTCGTTCGAGACGGCCAATCCCGCTGATCACTGGAAAAGCTGTCGTAGACTTGGTTTGACGGGCGGTGTTCAGGCTCGCCTCGACGAAGACCGGATGTTCGACTGGACAGAGGAACTGCGGTCTTCGGATCATGCCCCTGATCCGTCGCCGCGATCTCTCCAAACACTCGGAGCCGAGTCATGAGGAACCCACCCAGGCACCCGCGTTGGATCGCCGCGTGCCTGGGAGGGTGGCTCGCGTGCGTGGCCGCGGCCCGATCCGAGGATCGCGTCGTCTTTCAACCCGCCGGGCAAAGCGGTCGCGTCACGATGGCGGGGTTGATTCAAGACTACACCGGCCGCGAGCTCGTCCTCCTCACGCGGGTGGGGGAAGGCCGCAAACGGATCCCCGCGCGCGAGGTCGTGGAAGTCACCACCAGCTATGTCGCCGCGCATGAACGTGGCCGCCGCGAGCTGGAATCGGGCGAGCTCGTCGCCGCGCAAGGGAGCCTCATGAAGGCGCTGGACGACGAAGAGCGGGCCTGGGTTCGGCGGGAAATCCTCGCCCTCCTCGCGCAGCTCGCGATTCGTCGCCGCGACTATGTGCAAGCGGGGACGCGGACGTTGGCGATCATCGAATCGGATCCCACCACGCCCCATTATCAACTCTTGCCGCTCGTGTGGACCGAGACCCCGCCCGCCGCGGTCCCCATCGAAGCCCGCAGTTGGATTCGATCCGATGCCCGCGCCACGCGGCTCTTGGGGGCGAGCTGGCTCTTGACCAGCGACGAGCGGCCCCTCGCCGAACGGACGCTTGAAGACCTCGCCACCGACACCGACCCGGCGATCCAACGACTCGCCCAAGGTCAGCAGTGGCGGTTGCGACTCGGTCGCGACGACCTCTCGGTCGAGGGCCTCCGGCAATGGGAGCGGCAACTGGCATCGTGGGCCCCGGAATGGCGACCGGGGGGCTACTTCCTCATCGGGCGCGGATACGCCGAATTGCAGGAATGGCTCCCCGCCGCCGCCGCCTGGATGTGGCTTCCCACCGTCTATCCGCAACGGCGTGATCTGACGGCGACGGCGCTCCTGTCGGCGGGCGTGGCCCTCGCGGCGGCCGGCGACACCCCCGCCGCGATCCGTCTCGCCCGCGAAGTCACCACGTACTACCCGGAGTTCCCGCAGGCCGAAACCGCCCGCGATCTGATCACGAAATGGATGGGCTCCCCTTGATGCCACTCATGGCCATGGGTGGGCCTCCGGGTGGTCATTTCACCGTCTCGACCTCCAACCCCACATCGATGAACTGTCCGCCGCCGGTTTGATGGCAATGGACCGCCAGCACGTTCGTCCCCACCCGCAACGCCTCCCGCGCCACTTCCGACAGCCGCAGCGACTTGTACTCGGTCGTGTACCCCCCGGTCTGCTTAATCAAGACGCCGTTGAGATGGACGGTCGCCTCCTCATCGTGATGGATTCGTAACCGCAACGCCCCTTCCGGCAACTTCTCGAGCGTGAACTCGCGACGGGCCCAGATGTCGGGCGTTTTCCACTCGGTCCCCACCTTGCTCCCCGGCGTCGACGGTTCCCCGAATCCGCCGCGGCCTGCACGCCATGTCGCCGCGTCGAATTCGGGCTCTTCCCAGCCTTCCGCCGGTGTCTCGGTCACATACCGCCACATCGCGGGGGTCTCTTCGGCGGTCGGGACGAGCGTTCGCCGAACGGTCTCGCGCGGCGACCACAACGCCTGATGCGCCTTGGCCAGAACGTCGACCGGCAACTTCTCGATCGCCCGGTCATACGTCATCAGCCCGTTGACCTCGATCTCGACGTCGGTCGTCTGCGTGTAGATCGCCGCCGACAGGCCCTGCCGCACGAGCGCCGGGAGTTGATCGACGAGGTCGAGATAGGCGTCGGTCAGCGCCGCCTGCGTCGTGAAGCTGCGATAGCCCCAGTTCTGCTCGTCCTGCCAGGTGTGCCTCTTCAGCGGCAATCCCAGCCCGCCATATTCCCCCAGCACCCCCGCGCGAGTTGCCGACGGCGCGACCATCGTCGGCCCCGGATAACGATGGATGTCGATCACGTCCCCCACCGGGAAGTCGTTTCCTCCCGATGCGCAATTCACCAGCCGTGATGGATCGTACTCTTTGGTCCACTGGGTGACGGCGACGGTGTCGGCCTGACCCCAGGCCTCGTTGAAGGGAACCCACATCACGATCGACGGATGGGGCCGCAGCGCGTCGATGATCCGTTGCCATTCGGTCCGATAGTTCGCCGCCGACTCCGCGGTCCGGGTGATCTCGGTCCCATCATGACCGCCGAACGGATCCCATGCCGCGTGGCGATCGCCGTTGGGCATGTCCTGCCAAACGAGCATCCCGAGCTCGTCGCAATACCGATACCAGCGCGCGGGTTCGACCTTCACATGCTTGCGGATCATGTTGAAGCCGTATCGCTTGGTCTGCTCGATGTCGAACTTCAGCGCGGCGTCGGTCGGCGCGGTGTAAAGCCCATCCGGCCACCACCCCTGATCGAGCGTCCCATATTGAAACAACGGCTCGTTGTTGAGCAGGATCCGCAGGATCCCCCGGTCGTCTTTTCCGAGCGATATCTTGCGGTGGGCGAAATAGGTCTGCACGACGTCAAGCACCCGGCCCTGCTTGTCGAGGAGCTTCAGCTCCATATCGATCAGCCGCGGGGTCGCTGGGCTCCACAAGACCTTGCGGTACTCGGGCGAACTGCTCATCCCCACCGGCTGTCGATTCTTCGCCGGCAGCGTATAGGTTCCCTCGTACCGCGCGCCACCCAGCGAGTAACTCGTCCGGACGGCGATGTGCGTGACGTCCTCGCCGGCGTAATCGACCCACAACGACGCGGTGTCGCGATCGATGTCGGGGGTCACCACCACGCTGCGCACATGCGACTTCGGCACCGGTTCCAACCACACCGTCTGCCAGATCCCCGTCACCGAGGTGTACCAGATGCCGTTCGGCTTGCGGACCTGCTTGCCGCGCGGCTGGTACCCGTCGTCGGTGTTGTCGACGACCCTGATCACGAGCTCCTGCGTCGCGTTCGATTCGGGCCGAAGCGCCGAGGTGATGTTGAATGAGAACGGGTCATAACCGCCGCGATGTAGGCCGATTTCCCGACCATTGACCCAGACCGTCGCCTCCCAATCGACCGCGCCGAACTGCAGCAGCACCTCTTGGCCGGTCCACGCCGCGTCCGTGGGAACCGTGAACGTGCGGCGGTACCACAGCGCCTGCCCGGGCGCGACCGGCTGCATCACCCCGGAAAGGGCCGACTCGATCGCGAACGGGACCAGAATCTCCCCCTCCCACACGGCGGGAGGCGTCCGCTCCGCGACGGGAGCGAGGGCGTACTGCCACAGCCCGTTCAAGTTGAGCCATGCGGGCCGGACCAGTTGCGGCCGCGGATATTCGAGATGGACGGTCTCGGGCGCGACGTCGCCGGCCCAGCGGGTCATCAGCGGAGCCCGCTTCGGGGTCCATTCCGCGAACGCAACGGAAGTGCCGGCGACACTGACAACCAGACTCAACAACCACGCGGAGGCGCGCATGGGGGTTTCCTCGAAGGATGGTTCCTTGGTGTGATTTCTCGGCATAGAGAGTAACCATTTCCGGCATTTCGGGCGAATCCCCCTCGCGACAACCATTCTCAATCCGTCTGTGATCTCGCGAAGGTCGAGAATCCCGAAGCTCGACAACGGACCGTGTCACTTCGAGATGGCTGCTATCGCGACGTCAGCCATGGCATGAGCCCCGGCAGACCGATCGACTCCCGGCTCGCCAGCGGTTCGCCGTACTTCTTGCCGATCGACCAGCCCCAGTAACGGGCCCGGTCGTGAATGTCATCCAGTGGCGTGGGGAACTCCGGTGACTTCCCGATGAGGAACTGACTCTCATAACAGCGGACCGCGTCCATTTTGCGGTCCATCACGTCGCTGATGTCGACGACGAACGCCGGTTGCGGATGAATCCGTAGATGGATGCTCCAGAAATAGAAGATCGTGGGGGGATGATACGGTTCCCCCGCGAGATCGGTCCGCGTCAACTTGGCCCAGAAGCGGGCGTCGTCACAGAGTCGACTCGCGACGACATGATCAGGATGGGCATCGTCCCAATACGGGGCGAGAATCACCCGGGGCCGCGTGACCCGAAAGACTTCCGCCAACAACCGACGCGCCTCGAGCGTCCCTTCCAGCTTGCGATTCGGCAGCCCGAGAGTGTGCCGCCAATCGAGCCCCAGCACCCGTGTGGCGGACGCCGTCTCCCGCGCGCGCAACGCGGGACTCCCATGCGGCGTCGGTTCCCCATCGGTCAGTTCCACGACCCCCACGCGCAGGCCTTGCCCCTTCGAGACGAGGAGCGTCCCGCCGACGCTGATCTCGGCGTCATCGGGATGCGGCGCGACGACCAACACATCCAGCGGCGTCTCGGGCGGTTTCATCGATTTCCCAATACAGAGTAGGAACCACGAAACACACGAAATGACACGAACGAATCTTCAACTGGTGCCACCGGAGGCTCGATGGTGATTCTCGGCAAATACGGTGAATCATTCGTCGTGTCGCGAATGTTGTCGCTGTGAGTGAGCCATCATCCCGTCGTCTCGGAGTTGTTCCATGCCGTTTCGCGTATTTCGTGGTTCATGAATCACCTCACGGGATCACGCTCCCCGCAGGGCCTGATACAGCCGATGGATGAAGGTCGCGTTGTCGCATTGGGCGTAGTGCATCACCCCCCCCATCCGCGAGAAGCTTTTGCAGAACCGCAGGTAGTACGCCGGGTTGGTCTTCGGCGGCTCGCCTTGGGACCAATCCCACTTCCCGCCGTCCTGCAGGTCGACCACGTAAATCTGATGGTCCCGAATCACCGGTTGACCGCTTTGCAGCCGCAGGTTGTTGACGCAACTGAGGCTCTTCTCGAAGACCTGCGGGCCCATGATCGCCGAGCCGATCGACAACACGACGCCGCCGTCGAGTCCCGCGACCGAACCCCCGAACAGGCGAAAATCGAGATCGGCGGCGCGGCCGATCACCGCGCCGTTGAAGATCGGATGGTTCGCGATGATGTCGTACCCGATGCCGGGATGGACCGTCAGCGGAACACCGTGTCGCCAGGCTTGCGCGACGATCGACGCCTCCTTCCAACGATGCGTGATCGCGACCCGCCCGGCGGGGATGTCGCCGTGACGTAGCGCCTGCAACAGATCGGCCCGCGCGGCGGTGAGGGGATCCTCCGGTCGCGCGCGGATCGCCGCCGACAAATCCTCGATCGTCGGCACCGTGACGCCGTCCTCGATGATCAAGCGGCCGAGCGCGCGGCCGTACCCGAGTCCCTCCAGCGCGCCGACCAACATCGCGAGATGAAGATTGGTCGACGTTTCGTGCCAAGTGCCGAACCGGCCGTTCGCGACCCCCATCTCGACGCTTTCGGTGCTCGCGCCGAACCAGGCGTACTCCCAATCGTGGATCGTCCCCGCCCCGTTGGTCGCCAAATGGGTCAGCCAGCCGTCGGCCATCAGCCGTTCGAGCACGGCGGCCGCGCCGTTCCGCAGCAGATGCGCCCCATAGATGAGCATCCGACTCGCGCCCCGCGCGCGCGCCGCGCGCAGCCCCGCGGCGGCCCGGGAAATCGTCTCGGCGACCTCCGGGGAACATGGACGCGGCGACGCATCGGGATCGAGCCGAATCTCGTCGACCCGCGTCAAACTCTCGCGACTCGCCAGCGGAGAAACCTGCAGCCGCCGCAAATCAATCGGTTCCACGAACATCGCATCCATCCCGTAGGGCAGGCTCCCGCCTGCCGCTGGCTTCAGACCGTGTCCCGCGCGGCTTTGGCGTCGTCTCCGTGGAGGGGCACGGCAGGCGGGAGCCTGCCCTACGAAGGCGCGCCCACGTGTCGCTCGCGGCATCATGTATGATGTCCCGGCGCGCGTCCATCACACCGCTTCGACGGACTCGATCCGCACGGAACTTGCACCATGTCGACCGATCGCCTGTGGCAACTGCAACCCGCCGGTGCCGCGTACCAACTCGTCGCGACGACCCGCCCGACCCCCACGCCGGGACCGGGCGAAGTCTTGATCCGAGTCGGCGCGGTCTCCCTCAATTATCGCGATCTGTCGAACCTGAAGAATCTCGCGCAACGCAACGTCGCGGGTCGCATCCCCACGTCCGACGGCGCGGGGGTCGTCGTCGCGATTGGTTCAGACGTGACCACGGTCCAACCCGGGGATCACGTCGCCGGCTGCTTCTTCCGCACTTGGGCAGAGGGTCGCTTCGACATGCGGCATCACAAGGCCGATCTCGGGGGGAGTTCGGACGGCATGCTCGCCGAGCATGTCGTCCTGCCGGAACACGGCGTCGTCCCGTTGCCGGACGGCTACAGCCTCCTCGAAGGGGCGACGCTCCCGTGTGCCGGCGTGACCGCGTGGCAAGCCTTGTTCCCGCGCGGGGGACTCCAACCGGGCGAGACGGTCCTCGCCTTGGGGACGGGCGGGGTCTCGATCTTTGCGCTGCAACTGGCGACCGCCGCCGGGGCGAAGGTGCTCATCACGTCGGGGAGTGACGAGAAGCTCGCCCGCGCGCGCAAGCTGGGGGCGTGGCAGACCATTAACTACCGCACCACTCCCGATTGGGAGCAGACGGTGTGGCAGCTCACCGAGAAGCGGGGCGTCGATCACGTGATCGAAGTCGGCGGCCCGGGAACGATCGCCAAGTCGATGGCCGCGCTCGCCGCCGGCGGCCATCTCGCCCTCATCGGCGTCCTCACCGGGTTCGGCGCGACCTCCGCCAGCCTGTTCCCGCTCATCGCGAAAAACATCCGCCTGAACGGCATCTACGTCGGCAGCCGCGCCGACTTCCTGGCCTTGAACCAATTCCTGACCAAGCACCGCCTCCGCCCGATCATCGACCGCGTCTTCTCGTTCGAGGAAACCCCCGCCGCCTACGACTACCTCGCATCCGGCGCGCACTTCGGCAAGGTGGTGATTCGGGTCTCCGACACGTGATTCGCGGGAGGCTCCCCACGCGATGGCATCATCGCCGGACCATCACCCTCAGCGCCATCGTCACCCCGGCAGCGGCGTCACCACCTTGCCGTGGACATGGCCGCCGCGAATCCCGCTCCCGGCCGGCCCCCGAAGCGTGCACCTTCGATCGCCGCCGCTCTGCGGCAAGAGTCCATCAACATCAACCAGTGCCTGATTGGGGCGCAAAGCCAATGTCCGCGCTCACGTCCCCAAGGATCGCCGACACGCCGAACCTCGGTGTTAATCCCGAAACATGGTTACGGAGCCGCGTGCGCGAGTGGAACGACCGACAGTTCATGCCGACGGACGAACCGCTCAAGCTCCGCCGAGTTCGGGATGTTGGTCGTCGCGCCGACCCCCTGGACACAATAGGCTCCCATCGCGGAGCCCATCCTCAGACACTCCGCCGGGGATTGTTGTCGCAACAGCCCAAGGACATACCCCGCGACGAAGGCGTCGCCGGTCCCCGTCGGGTCGACCGTCGGGACCTGATGGACGCCGGCCCGCCACGCCCCCTCCGGTCCGACGCTGACGGCGCCCGCGCCGCCGCACGTGATCACGACATGCCGGCAACCGGCGTCACGCAGCTTCCGGGCCTGCGCGACGACATCGTCGCCGCCGGCGATTTCACGCGCTTCGTCATGGTTCGGCAGAAAGTAATCGGTCTCCGGGAGAACCGGGCGGACCCAATCCCAGCAATTCGTCCGGGACCCGACCACCACATCGAGCATCGTCATCGCGCCGGCACGCCTCGCCCGGGCGAAGAGCGCGGCGACTCCGGAAGGTGTCAAAGAGTCCAGCAGACAATAGCCGCCCACGTACAGGATCTTGGTCTGGGCCAGGTCTTCGTCGGAGATCGACGCGGCATCGTAGTGGGCGTTCGCGCCGATCGCATGGATGAAGCGACGATCCTCCCCTTGCACGTTGATCACGAACGTCCCGCTGGTCGACACCTCCGGCCGGGCGACGACTCCGGCGCAGTCGACCCCCGCGGCGACCAGTCGCTCCCGCAGCGCGCGGCCGAAGAGGTCGTCCCCCACGTAACCGCTGACGCCGGCCCGCAGGCCCAACTTCGCGAGATCGACCGCGACGTTCGCGGCGCAACCGCCGATGGAAAAGCTCAACCGCGGCGTCAGGGCCAAGCCTCCCGCCGGCGGCCACGCCGCGATCGGTTCACAGACCTGATCGGCGACGATAATCCCGGCACACAGGCAGTCCCATCGGTGGGTCATCAGGGGGGCTCTCTCAGCGGCGAACGGCCGACAGGTCGCGGGTCGAGGCGCGATCGTAACTCGTGAAGGGGGCGCGGCTCAACTTGAGAGCTGACGGTCACCCGTCAGTCCATCGCAGCGGTTCACGCATGGCTGACGAGCGTGTGGCTGGTCCCTAAACTATGGCGGTGTTGGGGTTGGATGTCAGACCCCGAACGGATCGATCAGCCTACCCAATCCGTCATCGCCGGAAAGTCCCGCCGTGCCTTGGTCGATCCAAGAGGAACTGACACGCTGGGGACCGGAGGCGGCCGCGCGACCCGTCGTGAGTCAGGCCGACGCCGAAACGTATTGTCGTCGACTGGCGACGTCGCATTACGAGAACTTCCCGCTGGTCTCGTGGTTGCTGCCGCGACGGTTGCATCAACACTTTTACAACATCTACGCCTATTGCCGCTGGGCGGATGATCTAGGGGACGAGACCGGCGACCCTGCGATGGCGCTGCGGCTTCTTGGATGGTGGCGCGAATCGCTCGAGGGATGCTACGCGGGACATGCCGGACATCCCGTATTCGTCGCGCTACGGTCGACCATCGAGACCTTCGACATCCCTCGCGAACCGTTCGCCGATCTGATCTCGGCGTTCGAGCAGGATCAGACCGTCCATGAGTACGAAACGTTCGACCAACTCCGCGATTACTGTCGTCGAAGCGCCGATCCGGTCGGCCGGTTGGTGCTCCATCTCTGCGGGCGACATCGCCGGGAGCTGCTCGATTGGTCCGACAGCATCTGCACCGGACTGCAACTCGCGAACTTCTGGCAAGACGTGGCGCGCGATTACCGCCTCGGGCGAATCTACTTGCCGCGCGAGGATTACGTACGATTCGGGATGACGCGGGCCGATTGGGCGCGCCGGACCGAAACGCCGGAGTTTCTGGCGCTGATGCGCTTCGAGGTCGGGCGGGCCCGGGAGTGGCTGGAACGTGGGCTGCCGCTCGCCAAGCGGATGCCGGGCCGATTGCGGTTCGACATCGAATTGTTCGCGCGCGGAGGGCTCAGGATTCTCGATCGGATCGAAGCGATCGACTATCACGTCTGGCGGACTCGACCGGTCGTCACGAAATGGGACGCGGCGGGCCTGTGCATGCGGGTCTTGGGGAGATGGGCGCTGGGGATGTAGTCCCCCGGCGAAGGCCTCCTCCGGGCAGACTCGATTCAACGCCGCAGATCCAAAGTCAGCGGAAAATCGCGGTTCGACTCCGGCGCGGGGAGCTGGAACCGCCCCGGGGTGTACCCCATCTTGAAGAAGCGGTTCGTCCGACGACTTTCGGCTTCATAAGCATTGACCGGGAACGTGGTGTAGTTCCGCCCGCCGGGATGGGCGACATGGTAGGTGCAGCCCCCCAGGCTGCGTTCGAGCCAGGTGTCGAGGAGATCGAAGACCAGCGGAGTATGGACGCCGATCGTCGGGTGCAGGCACGACGGCGGCTGCCACGCGCGATACCGGACCCCCGCGACGTACTCCCCTTCGGTTCCCGTCGGATGGAGCGGCACCTGGCGACCATGACAAGTGATGAGATGCCGATTGCCGGTCAGCCCGCGAACCTTCACTTGCAACCGTTCGACCGAAGAATCGACATACCGCACCGTCCCCCCGCCGCCCGGTTCTTCGCCGAGGACATACCACGGTTCGAGCGCGGTCCGCAGTTCGACCTGAATGTTGTCGAGCGTGAACTCGCCGATCTTCGGGCAGCGAAACTCGAAGTGAGGCGCGAACCAACGCTCCTCGAACGGGAACCCCGCGCGTTTCAGTTCCTCGATGACGGTGCAGAAATCGGCCTGCAGGAAATGGGGCAGGAAGAACCGATCGTGCAGCGTAGTCCCCCAATCGACCAGCGGTTCCAGGTACGGTTGCTCCCAGAAGCGACAGACAAGCGCCCGCACCAGGAGTTGCTGCGTGAGACTCATCCGCGCATGCGGCGGCATCTCGAACGCGCGGAATTCGACCAATCCCAAGCGGCCCGTGCTGCTGTCAGGCGAGTAGAGCTTGTCGATGCAGAACTCGGCGCGATGCGTGTTCCCCGTGCTGTCGACCAACAGATGGCGAAAGACCCGGTCGACCAGCCAGGGCGGACAATGCCCCCGCGCGGGGACCTGATCGAACGCGATTTGCAGCTCGTAGATCGCGTCCCGGCGGCCTTCATCGACCCGGGGGGACTGACTCGTCGGCCCGATGAAGAGCCCCGAGAAGATGTACGACAGCGCGGGATGGTTGTTCCAATAACCGACCAGACTGCGCAGCAGATCGGGCCGACGCAGGAACGGGCTGTCGGCCGGCGCGGCGGCCCCCAGAACGAGATGGTTCCCCCCGCCGGTCCCGGAATGGCGACCGTCGAGCATGAACTTTTCGGTCCCCAACCGCGACAGCCGCGCGTCCTCGTAGACCCCGTTGACGATCTCGCCGAGCTCGTCCCAATCGCCCGCGGGTTGCACGTTGACTTCGATCACGCCGGGATCGGGGGTCACTTTGATCTGTTTGAGCCGCGGATCGTACGGCGGGGTGTAACCTTCCAAGGCGATCGGCAGATCGAGCTCGGTCGCGACGTCTTCGATCGCCGCGAGAAGCTCGATGAAATCATCGGCCGACTCCAGCGGCGGCAGGAAGAGGTAGAGCCGCCCCTGCCGCGGCTCGACGCACAAGGCCGTGCGGACGGAATAACTGTCAATCGGGGCGTCCGGGTCCTTCTCGCGTTCCTGTTTGCCGGGGAGCGTTTGCTCTCGCCGCCCTTGACCACCCCCGCCCGGACCACCGCCCGAGGTTCCCCCCGTGAGGGGCGCGCCGGCAATGGTCGCCTGTTTGACCCGCCGCGCGGGTTGCGGCAGCGGCGGGCGTTTCACGAGGGGATCGAACTCGTAGAACTGACCGAGCGGTCCGGATGTCGTCGCCAGCGGAATGGAATCGAGCGGCAACCGGAACCCGATCGGGGAATCGCCCGGGAGCAGAAACATCTGTTCGCGACGAACGGGCCAGGGTCCACTCACCCAGCGGGGTCGACCTTGCCACCATTGACGGCGCAAGGGGAGCAGACAACCGACAGGGTTGCCGAGTCCTTGCTCCAAGACTCGGGCCAACCGGTCCCGTTCTTCCTTGTCTTTGAGATCGGTCTGTATCGAACGGAGATCGATCGGCAACCGCCGCTCTTTCAGGAGGTAATGGGCCGCGTCCTCGTAACAGGGCACGACCCATCGCGGGCTGACCTCCAGCCGTCGCGCCAGCGCCGTCGTAAAGGCTTCCGCCTCGGCGAAACCGAAGCCGTAATGGGTGGCTTCATCGGCCATCAGCCGGGCGTCTTCCCACAAGGGAACGCCGTCGGCCCGCCAGTAACAGGTGAAGGCCCAGCGGGGGAGCGATTCGCCCGGGTACCATTTCCCCTGGCCGTAATGGAGCACGCCGCCGGCGCCGAAGCGTTCGCGCAACCGGCGGATCAACACATCGGCGCGGTGCCGTTTGGTGGGCCCCATCGCCGCCGTGTTCCATTCGTCCCCTTGCATATCGTCGATCGAGACGAAGGTCGGTTCGCCCCCCATCGTCAACCGGACATCACCCTGACGCAGGCGGCGGTCGACGTCGTGTCCCAGCTTGTCGATCGTCCGCCATTGCTCTTCGGTGTAGGGTTTGGTGACCCGCGGGTCTTCGTGAATCCGCGTGACCGACATCGAGAATTGGAAATCGACCTCGGCCTCATCGACCGTCCCGGTGATGGGGGCGGCGCTGGCGGGATCGGGGGTGCAGGCGACGGGGAGATGCCCTTCTCCGCACATCAGCCCCGAGGTGGCGTCGAGCCCGATCCACCCCGCGCCGGGCAGGTAGACCTCGCACCAAGCATGGAGATCGGTGAAATCGTGGTCGGTCCCGGAGGGTCCATCGAGCGCTTTGACGTCGGGCGTGAGTTGGATCAGATAGCCCGAAACGAACCGCGACGCGAGCCCCAGATGACGGAGAATATTGACCAGCAGCCACGCGGAATCACGGCAGGAACCGGACCCCAGCGCGAGCGTTTCCTCCGGAGTTTGGACACCCGGTTCCAAGCGAATCAGGTAGCGGACTTCTTCATGCAGCCGACGATTCAGCTCGACGAGGAAATCGACCGTCCGACGCGGGCCGCGATCGATCCGACTGAGATAAGCTTGCAACCGAGGCCCGGGGAATTCCGTCTCCAGAAACGGCTTCAGTTCCTTGGCCAGCCATGGTTCGTAAACGAAAGGGAACTGCTCCGCGGACGATTCGACGAAGAAGTCGAACGGGTTGATCACCGTGAGGTCGGCGATGAGATCGACCTCGAGGACGAACCGCCGCGTCGGCTGGGGGAAGACGTACCGGGCCAGGAAGTTGCCATGGGGATCCTGCTGCCAGTTGCAAAACTGCTGGCTCGGTTCCACTTTCAGGGAGTAGCTACGAACCGGGGTCCGGCAATGGGGGGCGGGCCGCAAACGGACGACTTGCGGACCGAGCGAGACCGGCCGGTCATACAGGTAGGCGGTGCGATGGTGGAGCGCGACGCGGATGGTCATAAGGGTCGCCGAAAAGGTCGGGCCGATCGGTGGTGGTGGCGGTTTGGCGCGCAGCCGGTGCGCGATTGGACTGCACGATCCTCTAGCAAACGGCGTGCTGTCAAATGGGGGCTGACATCTGATCGACAATCCTTTCTAGTCGATATCCCGTATTCCATTACTAGAAATAGACTTGCGATGGAATCATGGGGCCACGATGTGACCGAAAGCCTGACGGCGAATGCGCAGCCTTTCGACATGACGCTCGTTGATTAGGCAGGTTGCGAAGGCCACGAAGGTTCCGAGGTCTCGTCCGACGGTTCCTGAAAAAAGATTTTGACATCACTTGTTGTGAATAATCAAAAGTCTGGCTATACTTTGTCAGTCTCGCGTGGCGACGGTTGTTCCAACACGTGACACAACGAGACGTGGAATCGAGATACGTATGCGCCCCGCCCTCGATGAAGGTGATCAGGATTTCCTGCAACTTCTGCACGGGCGGGGCGATTCGACCATCCAAGAACTGTGTGACGCGGCCGGGGTCACCGCGACGGCGATTCGGCAACGGTTGGCCCGACTCCTTGACCTGAATCTGGTCGAGCGAGTCGCCATTCGCACTGGTCGGGGTCGGCCCCACCATAACTATCGCTTAACCGATGTCGGCCGTCAGTCCCTGGGGGACAATTACGGCGAGCTGGCCCGGTTGTTGTGGGATCAGATCCAGGCGATTCCCGCCGGGCCGGTCCGGGATCGCCTGCTGGATGGCCTGAAGGACGAGTTCGCGAAGCGGCTCGGGGCGGCGGTGAATGGCGGGACGATCGATCAGCGGCTGGTTCAGCTCAAGTCGGCTTTGGAGGCTCGCGGCTTCGACGTGCAGGTGGATCAGGATTCGGAAGGCCCGTCGATTTTGCGCGAGCGATACTGTCCCTATCACGAGCTCGCGGTCGCCGACCGGCGGATTTGTGATTTGGAACAGCAGGTCTTCGAGCAGATTCTGGGGGCCCCGCTGGAATTGCTGCAGAGTTGTCGTGATGGGGGATCGTGCTGCGAGTTTCGGGTCGCCGAGCCGACGGCGGATTTGCGGGTCGGCCCATCGGTGGGCTAAACTGTAAGTCCGATCATGGCTGGGGTCTCCACCCACCGAAACCGCACACCGCCCGCCCGTCACCCCTCGTTCGACCCAAGAAGTGAGCGACCATGACAACCTGGATCGAAGGCCGCTTCGAAGAAAACGTGATCATGACGTCGCTGGAGCAGGCGACGAACTGGGCGCGGCAATCGAGCATTTGGCCGATGACCTTCGGCCTGGCCTGTTGTGCGATCGAGATGATGGCGACCGGAGCGAGTCGGTATGACCTCGATCGATTCGGCGCGGGGGCCTTCCGCGCGACACCGCGGCAGGCCGACCTGATGATCGTCGCCGGGACCGTGACCTACAAGATGGCGAGTCGCGTGCGACGGTTGTACGAACAGATGCCCGACCCCAAGTATGTGATCGCGATGGGGGCGTGCACCGTGGGTGGTGGTCCCTATTTCAAGCATGGCTATCATGTGGTCAAGGGGGTCGACCTGGTGGTGCCGGTCGATGTGTATGTCCCCGGTTGTCCCCCGCGGCCGGAAGCCTTGCTCGAAGGCCTCATGCGGATTCAGGACAAGATCAAGGCGAAGAAACTGACGCGGTCGAGCCAGGAAATCCTGCCGATTCCGCATCACACCGGCCGCGTGCAACTGCCCGCCGACCTGGCGGGAGTCTGACCTCGACGACGTTTCGCCCCTCACGGCCGAGTGGTCGCGAACGAGCTTGGAAGTTGATCCCAAAACGGACGGCGGCAAGGACTGCAAGTCGCCGATGAGAGAGAAGGTACGTCCCGACCATGACCAGCGTTCTGGAAATTCGTGATCTGCATGTCGCCGTCGATCAGGCTCCGATTCTGCGGGGCGTCAATTTGACCCTGCGGCAAGGGGAAACCCATGCCTTGATGGGGCCGAACGGCTCGGGCAAAAGCACCCTCGCTTATGCCCTTGTGGGGCATCCCAAATACGAAATCACCGGCGGGTCGATCGCGGTCGATGGGACCGACATTCACGAATGCGATCCATGTGAGCGGGCCCGGCTGGGGCTGTTTCTCGCCTTCCAGTATCCGGTCACCATCCCCGGCGTGAAGGTGGCCGACTTCCTGCGGCATGCGGTGACGAACATCCGCAACCCGAACCGCAAGGAGGGGGAAGGCCTGATCCCGATGCGCGACTTCCGCAAGGAGCTCCGCGCGCGGATGGAAGAACTCAACATGGATCCCGAGTTCGCCCGTCGTTATCTGAACGAAGGCTTCTCCGGCGGCGAGAAAAAGCGGATGGAGATTCTGCAGCTTGCCATGCTGCAGCCGAAGTTCGCGATCCTGGATGAGACCGACAGCGGGCTCGACAGCGACGCCGTCCGCGTGGTCAGCGAAGGGCTGAAGAAGTTGTCGGGCCCGCAGATGGGTTCGCTGATCATCACGCATCACGAGCGGCTGCTGGAGTACAATATCCCGCAGTACACGCACGTGATGCTCGCCGGAAAGATCGTCGAAACCGGCGACGCCCAGTTGGCCCATGAGCTCCATAATCACGGCTACGCCGCCGTCCGCGAACGGCATCCGGTGGAGGCCGCGGAGGAACAGGAACGCCAGAAAACGCTGATCGGGGCGGGAGCGGAGTAAGTTCGAGCCGCAAGGGAAAGGAGCTTGGAGATGTCTCCTGTCATGACCAAGCATGTCGTAGCGAAACCTGCTCGGTCCCGAGTTGTCGAGACGTTGCGCGCCATGTCTACGGTCGTGACCATGCGTGACATCCTCACCCGACTGGGAGGGATCGCGCCGGAACGCGTGCGAATGAAGCCCGTGCCCGGGGCTGCTCGTCAAAAAGATTTGCTGGATCCCGAGCAGCGAGCCGGCGCGCGAATGGAGCTCATTGACGGCGTGCTGGTGGAGAAGCTTCCGATGGGTTGGTTTGAGTCGATCCTGGCAGGAGTTTTGGCCGGACGGATTCGGTCGTATCTTGAACTTCACAACATCGGCACGATGTCCGCCAGTGGTGATGGGTTCCTCAAACTGCGCCCGAATACCATTCGTGTTCCCGATCTGGCGGTCGTCCTCTGGGAACGAATTCCCGACCGAAAGAATGTACGGACACCCTGTCCGGAATACGTTCCGGATCTCGTCGTGGAAGTCTTAAGCAAGGGCAATCGTAAACGCGAACTCGAACGGAAACGACAAGACTTTTTCGCCCACGGGACGCGGCTGTTCTGGATCGTTGATCCGCGGAAGCAGACCGTGACGGTTTATCACGAGGTCGAGCGCGGCGTGACGCTGGGACTCGACGAGGAATTATCCGGCGAAAACGTGTTGCCCGGATTCAAGCTGAGCATTCGGGAATGGTTCCAGGTCGCCGAGGATGGGACCAGGCCACCCAAGAAGAAATAAGCACCGCATTCATTCCCCTGACGATCGCGACGATCAGCAGGCCATGAAGGATCGAGCAGCATGTCCACCGAAACTCCGACCGCCGATGCGATTGGCGTGGGCGACTATCAATACGGGTTCCACTACGGCACCGACGACTACGTCTTCCGGGGCCGCAAGGGACTCAACCGCGAAGTCGTCGCGCAAATCTCCGAGATGAAGCGCGAGCCGCAATGGATGCGCGACTTCCGGCTGGAGGCCTTGGAGATCTTCGAACGGAAGCCGATGCCCCACTGGGGGGGCGACATGTCGGAGCTCGATTTCCAGGACATTTTCTACTACGTCCGCGCGTCGGACAAACAGGAAAAGAGCTGGGACGATCTCCCCGCCGACATCAAGAAGACCTACGACCGGCTGGGGATCCCCGAGGCGGAGAAGAAGTACCTCGCCGGCGTGAAGGCGCAATACGAGTCGGAAGTGGTCTACGGCAGCCTGCAGGAAGATCTCGCCAACAAGGGGGTCATCTTCACCGATACCGATTCGGCCTTGCGTGATCATCCCGACCTGATGCGGGAGCACTTCGGGACGGTGATTCCGTCGTTCGACAACAAGTTCGCCGCGCTCAACTCGGCGGTCTGGTCGGGCGGGTCGTTCATTTATGTGCCGAAGGGGGTGCAGATCGAGTTCCCGCTGCAGGCTTATTTCCGGATCAACTCCGAGAACATGGGGCAGTTCGAGCGGACGCTGATCATCGTCGACGAAGGGGCCTCGGTCCATTACGTCGAGGGTTGCACCGCGCCGACCTACAGCTCGGAAAGTCTTCACTCGGCGGTGGTCGAGATCATCGTGAAGCGCGGCGCCCGCTGCCGCTACACCACCATCCAGAACTGGTCGAGCAACGTCTACAACCTCGTCACCAAACGGGCGATGGCCTACGGCGACTCGTTGATGGAATGGGTCGACGGAAACCTCGGCTCGAAGTTGACGATGAAGTACCCGGCGATCTACCTGATGGAACCGGGGGCCCGCGGCGAGACGCTGTCGATCGCCTTCGCCGGCAAGGGTCAGCATCAGGACGCCGGCGCCAAGATGGTTCACTGCGCCCCGCACACGTCGAGCCGGATCATCTCGAAGAGCATCTCGAAAGGGGGCGGCCGTTCGAGCTATCGCGGCTTGGTGAAGGTCCAAGGGGACGCGCATCACTGCAAGTCGAACGTGGTCTGCGACGCGTTGATTCTCGATTCGGACAGCCGCAGCGACACCTACCCGTATATCGAGGTCGATCAAGACAACGTGGCGATCGAGCACGAAGCGTCGGTCTCGAAGATCGCGGAGGAACAACTGCTGTACCTGATGAGCCGCGGCCTGACCGAGCCGGAGGCGTCGGCGATGATCGTCACCGGGTTCATCGAGCCGCTGGTGAAGGAGTTGCCGATGGAGTACGCGGTGGAGATGAACCGGCTGATCGAACTGCAGATGGAGGGGAGCGTCGGCTGATGGCGGGGGCATGATACCGTTCATCGGATGCGGCACCCATCATGGTCCGCAACGGGTGATCAAGGTCCGTGTCCCGCAAGGGAATCAGAGAGAATTTCATGTCCGCCGTCTCCCTCCGAGTCATGAGCCTGCCGGAATACTTGGCGTTCGATCGCACCGCGACGGGACGACATGAGTTTCTTCGCGGCAAGATCTACGCCATGGCCGGTGCTTCGGCCAATCATGTGCGCATCAACCGCAACCTCACCACACAATTGACGGCCATCCTGCAAGGATGCGATTGCGAACATTTTCCGACCGACTTGCGCGTGGTGTGCCCATCGGGACTTTACACTTACCCGGACATGAGCATCGTCTGCGGTGAGCCGGAGTTCGCGGATGGAATCAAGGACACCCTGAGAAACCCCACGGCCTTGATCGAGATCTTGTCTCCCGGAACGGAAAAGTATGATCGGGGCGACAAATTCGACAACTATCGGTCGATTGACAGCCTGCGGGAGTATGTCTTGATCGCGCAGGATCGGTGCCGGATCGAGGTCTTTCGCCGAGAGTCGACCCTCGCGGTTTGGGAATGGACCGCATATCACAATCTGTCGGAGACCGTGCAACTCGCCACGGGACACATTTCCATCCCCGTGGCCGCGATTTACCACCAAGTGACCTTCGAGACCGCATCCGAACCGACCGTTGAGACCCTGCCGTCTTGATCTTTGATTGAAGCCCGATGACGACCACAACCACAATGACACCTTGGTCCGCCCCCGCTTTCGAGGCGTCGCTCGCCGGTCGCGAGGAATCGCACTGGATGAGCGAGCGCCGCCAGGTGGCGTTCGAGATTTTCCAGGCGAAGCAGCGGGGGCCGCTCGATCCCGAGGAGTTTCGCCGGCTCGACCTGCGCGCCTTGCGGCCGGAGCGGTACGCCCCGCAAACGGTCGACGCGGCGTCCACCTTCGCCACGCTCATGGCCGATCGCGCGGAGTTCGCGGGCCTCGTCTCGCACGTCAACGGGCATTGCGTGAAAGCCCAACTGGCGGACGAGCTCGCGGCCCGGGGCGTCTTCTTCGGCAGCCTGCACACCTTCGCCGCCAAGCATCCCGAAGTTCTGCAGCAGAACCTCGGCCGCGCGGTGAATCTGGAGACCGACCGCTTCTCGGCGTGGCATTCCGCGTTCTGCACCGGCGGCGCGGTCCTGTATGTCCCCCGGAATGTCGAGATCAAGTCGCCGCTCTACAGCCTGATCGGACTGGCGACCGACGGAGCCGCCGATCTATCGCATACGCTGGTGATCCTTGAGGACGGCGCGTCGGCGACACTGCTGGAGGAGACCAGTTCCGCTTCGCCGACGGCAAGCGGCCTGCATCTCGGCGCGGTGGAACTGCTGTTGGGTTCGGGGGCGAATCTGCGTTATGTGCAACTGCAAAACTGGAACGACAAGGTGTGGCATCTGGCGCATCAATCGGGCCGGGTGGCGCGCGACGCCGCGCTGCAATGGACGGTCGGCGGACTCGGCGCGAAACTGGCCCATATCCATCAGGACATTCATCTCGATGGTCGCGGTTCCTCGGCGGAAGTGAACGGGGTCACGTTCGCGACCGAGCGGCAGGTGATCTCCTACTACACCCAGCAGGACCATCACGCCCCGGACACCCGCAGCGATCTCCTTTACAAGGACGTGCTCCGCGACCGGGCGCGGGTCATCTGGCGGGGGATGATCAAGGTCGATCCCGGGGCGCAGAAGACCGACGGCTATCAGCGGAACGATGGGCTGATGATGAGCGATACCTGCCGGGCCGACCTCATTCCCGGGTTGGAAATCGAAGCGGATGACGTCCGCTGCACCCACGGCGCGACCGCCGGCCGGGTCGATGAAGAGCAGCTGTTCTACGGCATGTGCCGCGGTCTGACGCGGTCGGAGGCGATGCACATGATCGTGGAAGGGTTCTTCCAGCGGGTCTACGACCGGATCCCGGTCGAACTGGTCCGCGAGACGCTCAGCCAAGCCGTGCAGAAGAAGCTGGGGCTGGCGGAGTGATGCCGAACACAAGGAGTCACCCATGAGTGCCGAGCTGCTGACGATGCCGTCCGTGGTGACGGACGATCCTCCCGTGACGTATCTGGACGCGTCGTGCAACGGGTTGGAGCTCTCGCCGGAAGAGTATGACGCGATCACCGATTACGACGAGGATTATCGTTACGAGCTGATCCATGGGGTGGTGATCGTGAATCCGATTCCGTCCGAAGGTGAAACCGATCCCAATGGCCAGCTTGAGTACCTGCTGCGAACTTATCGTGAGCGGCATCCGCGAGGCGAGGCGTTGGACGCCACGATGTTCGAGCGTTACGTCCACTTGCCCGAAGGCAGCCGCAGGCGGGCCGACCGCGTCATCTGGGCGGGTTTGGGACGACGGCCGAACCCCGGCACCGACATCCCGACGATCGTCGTCGAGTTCGTCTCGCCGGCGAAACGCGATCAACACCGCGATTATGTGGTGAAACGCCGCGAGTACCTCGCCGCCGGCGTGAAGGAGTACTGGATCATCGATCGGTTTCGCGGCACGCTGACCGTCTGCCGCGGCGATGCGGAAATCATCATCCGCCGCGGCGGGCAATACACGACGCCGCTGCTGCCTGAATTTATCCTGCCGCTGGATGCTCTCCTCAGCGTCGCCGATCGCTGGCGGGATGCGGACGCCTGAGCTTTGAAACTTTGAGAACTGCGACAGACTCCATGACGAGCACTTGGGAACGTGTGGCTGACGTGTCGGAACTCCCGCCGGGGGGGCGGAAGTCGATTTTCGTCGATGACCTTCCCGTCCTGCTGGTGCGGATCGGCGAGCAATACTTCGCCGTCGAGGATCTCTGCACGCACGACGGACAGCCCCTCACCGACGGGCCGTTGATCGACGGGGCCATCAAGTGTCCGCGGCACGGCGCGCGGTTCGACCTGGCCTCGGGGAAGGCGTTGTGCATGCCTGCGACCGAAGGGGTGCGGACTTTCGCCGTGGAGGTCCGGAGCGACGGCGTCTACGCCGCGCCGCACGGAGCGACGCCGACCGTCTTGGCGGCAAGTCATGTCGCGGCCGCTCCCGCGACCTCGTCCCCCACCACGACGACACCGGCGGCCCCCGCGACCGAAGATCCCAACGCGGGGAGCCTCGACGAGGTCAACGACGGAGAAATCATCGAAGCGTTGCGGCAGGTGATCGACCCCGAATTGATGGTCAACATCGTCGATCTTGGCCTGGTCTACGCGATCAATCACGGGAACCGCAAAGCCCAGATCGACATGACCCTCACCAGCCCCGCCTGCCCCGCCGGACCGCAGATCGTCTCGCAGGCGAAGATGGTGATCGAACGCCTGCCGGGGATCGACGAGGCGACGATCAAGCTGACGATGTCGCCGCCGTGGACGCCCGATCGGATGACCGACGAGGCGCGTGATCAGCTGGGGTTCTTTTAGCTCAAACCCCGGGAAGGCCTTCCCCGGGCATCCGCGTGGTCACGATTGCAAAGGCCCCGCGCACCGGCGATCCTGCCCCTTGAGTGGGAGCATCGCCGGGCGGAAGGGGCATCTTGAACGGGGCTGGGGGGGATCGAACGTGGGGCATCCACCAGGCACGGTGGTTGCCGGTCTTGGCGCTGGTCCTTGCCGCGTGGGCCGCTCCCTACGCCCAACGACTCACTTTCGATCAATCGATCGAGTCCCTGTTCGCCGATGACAACCCGCGGCTCACCCAGTTCCGCCGCAGTCGCGCCTGGTTCGGCGGCGACGAGTTCGTCATCCTGGCCTATCGCGATCCGGAGCTCTTCACCGCCGAGGGGGACCTGTCCGACCGGGCGATCGAACGGCTCGACACACTGAAGAAACAACTCGCCGAGGTGCCGGGGATCGATCCCGGAACGTTGCAGACCTTGGCCGACGCGCTGCGCGCCCCGTACGGCCGCCAACGGATTCGCGCCTTCGTCACGGGGTTGCTCGTGGGAGCCGATGGGACATCGACGGCGATTGTCTCGCGGTTGCTGCCGGCGGATGAGTCCCCCGTCCCCCGCGCCGAGACCTTTCGCCGGGTCCGTGAAGTCGCGGCGAGTCACCAGCCCCCCGCCCTCGTCGTGGGCGAGCCGATTCAGGTCCACGACATGTTTCGCTACGTCGAAGAGGACGGAGCGACGCTCGGTTGGTGGTCGTGGCTGCTGCTCATGCTGGTGATCCTGATTCTGTTCCGCAGCCTGTGGTGGATGGTGCTGCCGCTGCTCGTGGTGTTTGTGACGCTGGAGTGGACGAAGGGGCTGTTGGTCATCGGTCGTTTCGAATTGAGCATGGTCAGCTCGATGCTCAATTCGTTGACGACGATCATCGGCATCGCGACGGCGATGCATTTCACGCTGCGGTTCCGCGATCTGCGCGCCGAGCATGACCGGCCCGAGGCGGTCAACCGGACGGTCCGGGAACTCGCCGGGCCGGTCTTTTGGACGGTGGCGACGACAGCGGCGGGGTTCGCGGCGCTGATGTCGAGCTCGATCGCCCCCGTCGCGAGTTTTGGACTGATGATGACCCTGGCGACAGTCCTTGTCTTGGTCGCGGCGGCGATGATTCTCCCCGGCGGCGCAATGCTCGGCCCGACTGCCGCCGTTCCCGCCATCGGGCCGGGCGAACGCTGGATCACGCGACGGTTGGGGGCGCTCGCCGAAATGTTGGAGCGCCGGCCGAAATCGATCGCCTTACTGATGCTGGTGATCGCGGTCGGGGCGTCGCTGGGCGTCGGTCGGCTCGAGCTGGAGACCGACTTCAGCAAGAACTTCCGCGCGAACAGCCCGCTGGTTCGGGCCCTCGACTTCTTCGAGACGAACCTCGGCGGGTCGGGGACGTGGGAGCTCAACTTCCCGGCCCCCGCCGAGCTGACCGAGGAGTATCTCGACCAGGTCCGCGCGATGGCCGAGAAACTGCGCGCCCTGGAGGCCCGCACCACGCCCGATCGGCTCACCAAGCTCGTGGTCCTGACCGATGGGCTCGACATGATTCCGACGAACGTCCTGTTCACGCGGCTGTCGCTGGCCACGCGCATGAATCTGCTGAACGCCGTGCAACCCGACTTCGCCGTCGGGCTGTACAACCCCGGCGAAGGGCGGATGCGGATCATGCTGCGGTCGCTCGAACGGCAACCCGCCGCGAGCAAACTGGCGCTCATCCGGGACGTGGAACGAATCGGCCGCGAGACCTTCCCCGAAGCGGAGGCGACCGGGTTGTTCGTGCTGCTGGCCTATCTCATCGAAAGCCTGATGGACGATCAGCTCACGAGCTCGCTGCTCGCGGCGGCGGCGATCGTGATCCTCATGACCATCGCGGAACGAAGCCTGCGGCTGGCGGTGGGTTTGTTGTTGCCGAACGTCTTTCCGATCGTGCTGGTGCTGGGGGCGATGGGCTGGCTCGACCTGAAGGTCAACATCGCGACGGCGATGATCGCCAGCGTGTCGATGGGGCTCACGATCGATTCGAGCATTCACTATCTGGCGGGCTATCGCCGGAGTCGCCGCGGCGGGGCGACCGTGGCCGCCGCGCTGAAGCGAACCCATGAGGATACGGGACTCGCCTTGGTGTGGGCGAATGTCGCGCTCATATTGGGGTTCAGCGTCCTCACGCTGTCGCACTTCATCCCGCTGGTCTATTTCGGGGTGCTGGTCAGCGTCGCGATGATCGGCGGCCTGATCGGCAACCTGATCCTGTTGCCGCTCCTCATCCGCTGGGTTGATCACGACGCGGCGGCGGGGTCATCCCAGGTCGTGTGATGTAGGGGGCGTGAATCCTCAGATCGACCGCGAGGGGCGGGTGCCCCTCGCTATGTCAACGGTTGGTGTTTTGCGGTCCCATCAAAAGTGACCAGCGGCGGGGGACGCGTTCCCACCGATTCATCACGGCCCGCTGGTCAGGTCGCGATTGAGGGAGCGGTCTCCGTCCGCATCACCGTCATCGTGCGCCATTTCCCTTGCTGGAACCGGCCGAGGTAGATGAAGCCGAGCCAGATGACGTAGCCGGCGCAGATCGACCAGCTCCCGAAGAGGTTGGGGCCGTAGTACCGCCACAAGAGGTACGTCGGGGCGACCAGGATCAGCCACGCCGACAGGAACGAGACGAGCATCGCGAACCGGGTGTCCCCCGCGCCGCGGATCGCCGAGCCGAAGATGATCGCCATCGCGTCGAAGAACGAATAGATGGCGACGAACCGCAGCAGGACGACGACGACGTCGTACACGCCGGCGAACTCGGCGGGATCGGCCTTCGCGGCATAAGGAATCAGCAGCAGATTCGGCAGACCGACATAGATCGCGCCGAAGGCGAGCATGTAGCCCCCCGCAAGGGCGAAGCCTTTCCAGGTCGATTGGCCGGCGATGTCGGGCCGGCCTTCGCCGATCCGTTGGCCGACGAGGGTGGAGACGGCGATCCCCACGCCGATCACGGGAATGAAGGCGAGCGTGTTGAGGTTGAAGGCGATGTTGGTCGCCGCGAGTTCCCGTTCGCCGATCCAGCCGACGATCATCATGAAGGCCGCGAAGCCCGCGACGTCGATGAACATCTGCAGGCCGCTGGGACCGCCGAACTTCACCAGGTCGAGCATCAACCCGCGGTCGATCCGCCAATGGGTGTGAAAGGGATAACGGGCGATGGTCGCGGGGTTGAACATCAGCAGCCCGAACAGCAGCACCGACAGCGTGCTGCCGAAGACGTCGGTCATGGCGGCCCCGGCGATGCCCCACTCGGGAATCGGCCCCCAGCCGAAGATGAAGACGTAGTCGAGGACGGCGTTGATGCCGACGCAGACGACGTTGACGAGCAGCACCACGTTGGTCTTGCCGCGGCCGCTGAAGAAGGCGGACATCGCGGTGTTCAGAATCGCGGGGATCCCGCCCAGACACAGCCAGCGGAAGTAGACCGCCTCGAGGGGGGCGATGGTCGGACCGTGACCGATGGCGGCGAAGATCCCGTCCGCGAAGGGGATCATCAGCATCAGGAGCGCGCCGGCGATGACGGAGAAATAGAGTCCCTGCCAAACCGCGGCGGCGACACGATCGGGCTTGCCGGCCCCGTCGTACTGTGCGACGAAGGTGTTGACGTACGACGCCATGCCGAAGGCGAAGCTGAGGCAGGTCCAATAGAGCATGCCGGCGGGCAACGCCGCGGCGAGTTCATCGCGGGAATGCCAAGTGAGGAAGACGCGGTCGATGACGTGCATCAGCGACTGCGTGGCGGCGGAGAGCATCAGCGGGACGGCGATCGCGAGGAGCTCGCCATAACTCCCGGCGGGATGGGCGCTCAGCGTCGTACGCGTCTCCGGAACCGAGTCTTCGGAGGGGGCGGCGCGCTCGGTGACGGCGGACATCAAGACGGAACCTTGCAGCGGCGGTCGGCATGACCGCGTAGCGGTCGTTATCGCCCAGGGGTCCGCTGGGGACAACCTTCGCGCGGGGGAAGTTCGCGGGATTGATGGGAAATTGTTGTGCGGTCTCGCGGCAGGTGCGCGATGCGCGCGCAGATGCCCAGGGAAGGCCTTCCCTGGGCATCTTGAGCATCACGATACCGGTTACTTGTAACCCAGATTCCGTTCGATCGCGCGGGCCTCGTCGGACATCAGCCACGGTTTGAGAGGGTCGTGTTCATCTTCGAGCGCGCGGTTGCCGCGGGCCTCCTTACCAACGAAGCTCCAGCGATCGACCGGAGCGTCGACGTCGGGTTCCGATTGCTTGGGCGGGCCGCCGCCGAGTTTCTCGCCCAGCCCCTTGCCGCCGAAGGTCTGACACCCGGCGGGGATGGCGCACAGCCCGGCGACCACCAGGGACCACCCAATCCAGCGTGCGACGATCATCGCGCGACCCTTTCCGACGTACGGACCCGAACCGAAGCCGGGTTATCTCCGTCCAGGAGAGGGACGTCGAGCGGAATCGTGAGTCTACGCCGACCATCACGCCGGGAATCGCGAAAGTCCGATCCCCAACGGCAAGTTCTGCGGGATCACGTCCGGCGACCACGAGAAACCATCGTCTCAGGATTCGTCATCAGCCGGCGGCATCTCTTCGGCACTACTTGGGCTTCGCTTCCTCCGCCGCCGCTTCCGTGGCAGCTTTTGCCTTGGCGAAATCGCCCGCGACCGCGACGAAGAGCTTCGCGGGGTCAATGTGTTTGCGGAAGGTGTTGACGACGTCCTCGGTGGTGAGCGCCGCGATGGCCGCTTCCTGTTGGGCGATGTAGTCCATCGTCCGGCCGGTGTAGAGGAGCTCCTCCCAGATGCGCGCCAGGGTGGGGTCCTCGGTTCGGGAGACTTCCTGACCTTGCAGGTAACCCTGCCGGGCCGCTTCGAGTTCCGCTTCGGTGACCCCCTCCTTCAGAAGCCGGACCAACTCTTCGCGGATCGCGGTCCGCACCTTCTCGATGTTGGCGGGGTTGGTGATCGCATACAGCGACAGCGACGCCCGCTCATCGAGCGAATTCGCGCGGAAGACCGAGCCGACGCCGTACGACAAGCCTTCCTGCTGCCGCACGCGATCCCCCAGCCGCGAGGAGAGGGCCCCCGCCCCGAAGATGTAGTTGGCGATCACCATCGCCGGGTAATCGGGATGCAAGTCGCTCATCGGGACGACTTGGCCCCCGAAGTAGAAGGCGTTCGCCTTGTCGGGGGTTTCGAGCTTCACAAGACGTTCCTCGGGAAGCGGGAAATCGGCCCGCCGCGGAATCCGCTGATAGGGCTGCTTCGCCGTCCAGTCGGCCAGCATCTCGCGCAGGGTCGCCAACGTGGCGTCGGGATCGAAGTCACCGACCACGCTGATTTGCCCCGCCTGCGTCCCCAGGAACTCGGCGTGCAGTCGCTTGATCGCCGCGAGATCCAACTCATCGAGCAGCTTGAGTTCTTCCTCGATCGTCGGGATGTACCGGACATCGTTGGCGGGATAGGGGCTCAACGTTCGCTGCACGGTCCGCACCGCCAGCGACTGCGGATCGGTGAGTCCCTGTTCGAGATCGGACCGCGATTGCCGCCGCAGGACTTCGAGTTCCGCCTTCGGCAACGAGGGCTCGCGAAGAATCTGTTGCAGAATCCCGAGCGCCACGGGGAGCTTGTCGCGCTTGGTCTGAATCAGGAACGTCGCCTGACCGGCTTCGCCGGAACCGCGCAACGTGGCGAGGTTCTGATCGAGCTGATCTTGAATCTGTTGCCGCGTAAGCTGCTTGGTCCCGCGGGTCATCAAGACCGGGAGGAACTCCGCCGCCTTGGTCAGTCCCGTCAGGTTCTCCAGGCCGCCGTACCGCAGCGTGAGCCGCAGGATGACGGTTTCGCCGCGGGTCTTCTTGGGGACGAACGCCACGTCGAGCCCGCCGATTTTGTGGCGGACCGTGCGGGCCTGGATGTTCGCCGGCGAGACATCGAACGCCTCGCCGACCGAGGCCGATTCCCGCCCCTTGTAGTCGCCGATCATTTCCGCGAGCGAGGGGGTCGCGGGAATCGTGGTCCGTTGGGGCTGCTCGGTGGGGATGTAGAGACCGACGGTGCGATTGCTCGCCGGCAAATAGGCCCGGGCCACGCGGTTCACGTCCTCGACCGTGACCTGTTCCAGCCGATCGCGATAGAGGAAATAGAGCCGCCAGTCCCCTTGCGCGGCCCACTCGCTCAACTCGACCGCGAGTTCCGCGGTATCGGCGGCGGAGAGCTCCCGTTGCTTGAGGAGTCGCTGCTTTGCGCGATCGACCTCTTCCGCCGTCACGCCGCGATCCATGACCAGATCGAGCGTATCGATCAGCGTATCGAGGACCGCCTCGGGCGAATTCCCCGCGACGACTTCCGCCATCAAGCGAATCACGCCGGGATCGTGCCAGGCGAATGCCGCTCCGGAAATGTCCGAGGCTTTCTTCTGTTCGACGAGGGCTTTGTACAACCGCCCGGCGGGCTGCGCGGTGAGGATCGATTCGAGGACGTCGATCGCGGGGAAGTCGGGGCTGGCGCCCGCCGGGATGTGATAGACCGCGCCGACGACCGAGACGTCCCCCACGCGGCGCAGCGTCACCATCCGCTCGCCGTCCTGCGCGGGTTCTTCGGTGTAGGTCGGGTCGAGGACGCGGTCGGGCTTGGGGATCGACCCGAAATACCGCTCGATGTACCCGCGGGCCTTCGCTTCATCGAACCGCCCGGCGACGACCAGCATCGCGTTGTCGGGCTGATAGTACTTCACATAGAACTTCTTGAGGTTCTCGATCGGCACCCGCTCGATGTCGGCCCGGTTGCCGATGGTCGACTTGCCGTAGTTATGCCACTCGTAAGCGGTCGCCATCATTCGTTGACCGAGAACGTACGCGGGGGAGTTCTCGCCCCGCTCGAACTCGTTGCGGACGACCGTCATTTCCGAGACGAGGTCTTCCCCTTTGACGTAGCTGTTGATCATCCGGTCGGCTTCGAGTTTTAGCGCGAATTCCAGGTTCTCGTCGCTCGCGGGGAGGGTCTCGTAATAGTTGGTCCGGTCGACCCACGTCGTACCGTTGTAATCGGCCCCGCGGGCCTGCAATGCCTTGGGGATGGTCGGGTGATCGGGGGTTCCCTTGAAGAGCATGTGCTCGAGCAAATGGGCCATCCCGGCTTCGCCGTAACCCTCATGCCGCGACCCGACGAAGACCGTCAGGTTGACGGTGACGGTCGGCTTGGAGGGATCGGGAAAGAGCAGCACCTTCAGGCCGTTGGGAAGGTGGTATTCGGTGATGCCTTCGATGGTGGTGATCGTCATAAGCCGAGGTGCTTCCGCTCCCTGAAGGGCCGCCAGTGGCCGGCCGAAGATGGTCGCGAGCATCAGGGTGCCCCAGAGGGCTCGCGCACGGGAAAACCAAGACATCACGCCTCACTCCTTGAGGGAACCGCCGCGGGACCGGATCGCGTGATTCCCCACGCGATCGCTGGTCCGACACGCGGATTCCAAGTCGGAATCCTGACGCCGCGCGGACCCGAGACTTCGCTCCGCCGAACCCACGCGACTGTTCAATATCGTAGCAGCGAGGAGCCATGTTGGGAACTTGGTCAGTTGTCAGTTGTCAGTTGTCAGTTGTCAGTTGTCAGTTGTCAGTCCATCGAAACCCCACGACATCCCTGAAGGATCTTCGCCTGCAGGCCTTTGCTACGGACCACGGACGATTTCCCTACGGTAGCCCCACTCGGTCCGCTATCGTGATGCTGAGATACGCTTGGTATTTCCGGAACCGATCATGAGCGGCACCACGCCCGTCCTCCCGATCCCGCTGATCCCCGAATGGCGCGGCGTGCCGCACCCGATCATCGGGATGCTGCATGCCCCGCCGCTGCCGGGTTCGCCGCGCTGTCGGCAGACGTGGTCCGAGATCGAAACCCATGTCTTGCGCGACGCCGCCGCGCTGATCGATGGGGGCGTCGATGGACTCATGCTCGAGAATTTCGGCGACACCCCGTTCTGCCCCGGCGCGGTCCCCCCCGTCACCAGCGCCGCGTTGACGCGGTTGGGGCTCGCCGTGCGACAACGGATCGCCAAGCCGCTGGGACTGAACGTGCTGCGGAACGACGCCGTCGCGGCGTTGTCGATCGCCACCGTGATCGGCGGATTGTGGATTCGCGTCAACGTCCTCAGCGGCACCCGCGTCACCGATCAGGGACTGATCACCGGACCGGCGTATGACCTGCTGCGGCTGCGCGCCACGCTGCGGGCCGAACACGTCAAAATCCTCGCCGATGTCGACGTCAAGCACTCCGCGCCGCTCGCGGCCCGCGCGCTCGCCGAAGAGACCGCGGAACTGGTCGAACGGGCAGGTGCCGACGGCGTGATCGTCTCGGGCGCGGCGACCGGCCACCCCGTGAATTTGACCGATCTGCCGGAAGTCGCCGCCGCGTCGCAGGGCCGACCCGTCTTCGTGGGGAGCGGTGTGCAACGCGAGACGGTGAATCGTTTGTTGCCGTTCTGTCACGGGCTGATCGTCGGCAGCAGCCTGAAGCAAGACGGCGTCTTGAGCGCGCCGGTCGACCCGTTGCGTGTGCGCGAACTCGTCGGGTTGGTGCGCGACAAGGCGCGCTGAGAAGCCATGAGCGGGGGGGCGTCAGTCCCCCCGGTGATTGCGCGATGTGTGATCTATCACCGGGGGGACTCACGTCCCCCCGCTCGTGAAGCGCGCTACGACACGCCGAAGACCGTTTCGACGTTGCCGCGAAGCACCTGCTTGCCGAGCTCCACCGCGCGGGTTTCGCTCCACCCGCGATCCAGGACGAAGTCGTTCGCGAGCACCTTCCCCAGCGCCTGACGGTACATCTGGAACTTCGGCCATGCGAATTCCAGTTTGTACATATCGCTATAGTAGCCGATCTGCTTGGTCCGCGGCGCGGCGGTCAACCGGGCCCGGGTATCGAGCTCGATATGACACGGGATATTCGAGTACCACCAGTGTCCATGCATCACCACGTTCGGGAAGATCCAACTGTAGCTCACCAACTCCTGATTGCTCGCCTGCGCGAGGACCGAAATGGGGAAGATCACCTGCGGAAAGTGATTGAAGAGCTCCTGATATTGAATCAGCGACACCCGCTGGTCGAAGAGGTCTTGTCCCTGATACACGCCGTCGCGATAGACCCGCCGATTGACCCCGATCATCAGGTCGAACGGCAGCTTGTGCTCGGCGCAATATTCGGCCAGGGTCCAGAAGACGAACTCGCTCACCCGGGCCTGTTCGTCGGCCGATAGCGTCTCGTTCCCCAGCAGCTTCTGCAGCGGCGCGCGGACTTCATGCAGGCCGACGGGCCGCGGCGAAAACCACGGCGGCAGCGAAATCGCGCACGCCTTCGCCTGATGCTTCACGAAGTGATGGAACAGGTGGCCGATCGCATCCTTCAGCGATTGCGTGTTGTGAAATTCGATCGACGTGGCCCGCGTTAACCGCTGCCGGACCTCCGGCTTCGCGAGATGAAACACCAGATCATCGGTCCGCAGGCAGGGGATGTACCGCGCGGTGTTGAAGCCGCTTAAGGGATCGTCAAAATCGTTCGTCAGAAAGACTTTCTCGATCCCGCTCGCCTCCAGACAGCGATCCTCCCAACCCGGGGCTTGCATCGTCGCGGCGGCGGCATCGTACAGTCGTTCCCAATTCCCCGGCGTGATGCGGTCGTCCTGAAAGCCGAAGAACTTTTGGCACAAGGCGACCAGCCAGCTCACCTGCACCGTGTTGTCGAGCTTGTCGAGCCATTCGACGAGCCTGCCGACCTTGGTCTTGGCGTCGAGGCCGGGCCCTTCGATCCGCGCTTTGGCGAGCCCCGCCGAGTGGGCCAGTTCGGTGTAGTAATGGTACCCCATGATGTCGGCGAGCGTCGTCGACGCCGGGCTGTGGGGGTTGATGTGCGTATGCGGATCGATGAGGACCAGCCGATCGAGTTCGGCGGTGATCCGCCCGGCGAGTTCACGGGACATGGGTCGCGGCTTTCCAGCGGGTCGATCGGGGTTGATGTACGGCGTACGGCAGTGTCTCCCTCGCCGGAGGGGGAATCAAGCATCCGTCCGGCCCGCAGATTCACGCGGGGATCGGTCGGGTGGACTCGCGTTCGCCGTCATCCCAACCGGAGATCGGCCATGCCGCGAAGTTGGTGAGCGTCACCCCGGGCGTTATCGTCAATGGGAGATGGGATATCCCGGCGGGTGGAAGCCTGCCTGACCTCCATCATCCACGGATCCATGGCATGGCGCAGATCATCGACGTCATCGATTCGCATACCGCCGGGGAACCGACGCGCGTCGTCATCGGAGGTGGACCCGATTTGGGCGCGGGGCCCGCGACGGATCGGCTCGCCATCTTCCGCGAACATTGGGACCACTTCCGATCGGCGGTGGTCAACGAGCCGCGCGGGTCCGAGGTTCTGGTGGGGGCCCTGCTCTATCCGCCTGATGACGCCCGCTGCGTCACCGGCGTCCTCTTCTTCAACAACGTCGGGGTGTTGGGGATGTGCGGCCATGGCGCGATCGGTGTCGTCGAGACCCTGCGGTTTCTCGGTCGCTGCCCCGCCGGCGAGTTGCGGCTCGAAACCCCGGTCGGCGTCGTGACCGCCACGTCACATGCCGATGGCCGCGTCTCGATCGGCAACGTCCGCAGTCATCGCATGGCCCGGGATGTCCCCGTCACGCTGCACGACGGACGCACTTATCGCGGGGATGTCGCCTACGGCGGGAACTACTTTTATCTGGTGCGGGACGGGGCGCGCCCGACCCTGGAACTCGCTAATGTCGAGGCCTTGACGGAACTGGCTTGGGCCGTGCGTCAGGCGATCAACCAACAAGGCTATCCGCAGGTCGATCACGTCGAATTTTTCGGCCCCGGCATCGCGGGGGGGGACGCCCGCAACTTCGTCCTGTGTCCCGGGAAAGCCTACGACCGCTCGCCCTGCGGCACCGGCACCAGCGCGAAACTCGCCTGTCTCGCGGCGGACGGCGAACTCGCCCCGGGCGAAATCTGGCGTCAGGAAAGCATTCTGGGAACGATCTTCGAGGGCTCCTACACCCCTTGTCCGGAGGGCGAAGCCCAGGCCATACTCCCCCGCATCACCGGGCGAGCCTACATCACGGCCCGCTCGCAGTTGATCCTCGATGCCGCCGACCCGTTCGCGTGCGGCATCGGAGCGAAGCGCGGCTGAAGCCATCCCAGCATCATGAGGCGCGGCGTCCCCCGCCAGCGGGAGGCCCTCGCTCCACCCCGGTCAAGCCTCCGTTCGCACGGATCCCTCTCCGTAACGCCGTCACGAGGCGCGCGGCGAACCGATCCCCCCCAGATTCGACATCGAACCACCCTCGGCTTCGCCGGGCAAGCATGCGTTTCTCATGCGGCGACTTGAACCTCCGGACACCGAATTCCGGAGATGGATCGATTGCGCCGCCCCGCAGCGGTCGACGTCAGCCCTCCAAGTCCACCAGGAACCGCTCCGCGATCCGACTCAGGTACCCGTCCCCCGCGCGTAAGGCCGCGAAGGTCAGCGACCCGAGCCCGCGATTCCAATGGGCGTGCTCCCACAAGTGATGGCAGATCGCCTCCGGGAAATCGGCATCCGGTCGATTCATCAACAGGTCGTACCCTTCCTGGTTCCAGGACGGCGAGTAACACGCCTCGCGGGGGAGGGTGTGGACCAGCTCCGGATGTTGCGTGGCGAGTTCGCCGTTCCGCGCGACCGAGATTTCGCCCCACATCCCCGGCTGAAAGTCGCGCTGGGCCTCCAGCATCTTCGCGACGAACTCCGAGCGGGGTTCCGCCAGGATGATCGCGTTGCAGAGCTGCTTGCGCTCCGCATCCTCCCACCCCATCACGCATCCATGCCGGCGCAGATCACCGAACGGCCGGAGGCACAGCGTATCGAGGTCGAGATAGATTCCGCCGTGTTCGTACAAGATCCGCAACCGCGCCACGTCCGCGCGATGGGCGTAGTGCTCGCGCGCGACATCGTGATAGGTGGCGAAATCCTCGATGCTCCGACACTCGACCAACTCCCGCGCCAGGTCCCACCATGGTCCAGTCGGCTCATGATGGATCCAGACGGTCACCCGCTCCGGACGGTTCACCATGACCGCCGAGCGGATCGCCAGGTAATGCATCAGCCCGAACGGCCTGCCGCCGAAATCGGGCCGCAGTCCGAACACGAAGTGCAGGTGGTTGGGGACGCGGTCACGCGGTTTGGTGGCGACGACCCGCAGATTGCGAATGGGGACGCCCTGGTAGCGCGCGCAGTCCTCCGGCAGGAATTCATCGATCATGTCGAACGACCACGCCCCGCCGTCCGTCACCTGCGTCTCGAACCCCACGGCCGCGAAGTCCCGCGCCAACTCCTCGCCCGACCACATGTTGCAATGCGCGTGATACGGATTGAGCCGCAATCGATCGGCCGGCGTGAACAGCACCGTCCGCATCGCCCGAAACGACAGCTCGTCTCCCACCCATTGCCGGATCGCCGCGGCGGCGTCACTTTGCACCACGCAGACCCGGCCCCCTGGCGCGAGCTTGCGGTACAGCCCCCGCAGAAATTCGCCGTATTTCAGCGGCGACACATGCTCGAGCGTATGCGTCAAATGAAACTCGCGGACCGACCGATCCTCCGCGACGAAGTCCTCGAGTCGCGTGATGTCCGCGAGGACATCGGCGGGCGCGGCCAAATTGACGGTCGTGCAACGGTCCCCGCCATGTCCGACACCTCCCAGGTCATACACCGGTCCCGTGACCGGTCCGTCGTGGAGACGACCCGGGACGATGTACTCCGTCCCCACGCCGATGAGCGCGACGATCTCCGTTTTCCAACAGAGTTTCCGTTGGGGATTGCGGGCCAGCGTCTCGGCGATGAACTGGTAATCCCCGCCATACACCGGCCGCCAACGACCAAAGTCGAGCGCCCGCGGATGGACGAACATCGGCGTGCCCACGGTGTTCGGCATCAGCCGCGGCTCGGTCCATAACCGCCGCCCGTCGGCGTATTGCATCCGGAAGACGAAGCACGCCCCCGGATCGGCGAGGATCGCGCGACGGACCGCCGCGAGCGCTCCCGGCGCGAGCCGATCGTCGTCGTCGAGATGCATGACGTACGGGCAGCGCGCCAAGGGCAACGCATGGTTGCGGGGAGTATGTCCCCAATCCCCATGCGGTCCCCCCGGCACTTCGATCAGCCGCCCCGGCAGCGCGAATCGCTCCCAGAGAGACCGCGTCAGCTCAACGACCGGTCCATCCGACAGCAGCAGCACCTCGTCCCCGGTCGCCAGTTGTTCCTTGACGCTCCGCAACGTCGCCTCGAGCGAATCCCGGCCGATCGTGGGAATGAGGAGACTGAGGTTCGTCGCGCGGTTGCCGATCAGGTCCGCCCGCGATTCGTCGTCGACAACCGCCGCCGACTTCGAGGGTTGTGAGACTTGTTGGGCGGCCTCGGCCCGGACCAGCCGAGTCGCCACGCGGGTCAGATGCCGCGTCGGGCGATCCAGTTCCGCGACGAGCGCCTGCCGCGGCGCGTCGTCCCCCCACTCCCCACACTTCGCGTACCAGCCTTCGTCGCCCGCCCCCTGCATTGCATGCTGGGCGTGATACTGATTCGTCGTCCCCCAACGATAAATGTACGACGGCGGGTGGCTGTCACACGGATCGCAACTCACCCCCAGCTCCGCCAATCGTCCCATCAGTTGTTGATCAAAATCGGCCCGCTGCGTCAGCGGCCAACCTCCCACCTGTTCATAAGCCCGTCGGGAAAAGGCGATCGAGCCGTGAAATCGTCCGGCCGTCGTTTCTTCCTGAATGCCGTGTCCGGTGTGACTCCACAACCGCGAGGGCTTCGAATACTCCCCTCGCGCAAGCGCCGCCGCATGGGCCGACAAATGCCAAGGGAGGTAGATGTCGTCGTCTTCCCAGATGACGAGGTGCGTTCCCTGCGCCAATCCCGCCAGCGCGTGATACTTCTCCGCCAGACTGCGAAACCGCGTCCGCAGACCGACCAGCTTCCAACCCGGTCCCTCACACGCCGGAAATTGATCGGCGTCATCCAGGATGATCAACTCGCGCCGGTCGGCGGGATAGTCCTGCGCCAGATAGCAGGCCAGCGCGTTCGCGAGCAGCTTCGGCCGACGATACGTGGGGCACAAACACGACAAAAAGGGAAGGGTCATCGCGGCCTACCATCGTTCCAACCAGGTGAAAAATTCCGACCATCCTCGCCGCGCCTGTTCCAGCCCCCAATGGTCCTCCAACCACTGCCGCGCCTGAATGGTCATCATCCGGCGTTCGGTGCGCTCGAAGGCGGCGCGCGAGGCGTAGTAGACGAATTCACGCGGATCCTTGCACAGAAACCCCGTCTGACCGTGCACGACCTCTTCGCGCCATCCCCCGCGATCATCGACGATGAGCAGGCAGCCGCTCGCCATCGCCTCGAACCCCACCCGCGGCAGGTTTTCGTACGTCTCGCTCATCTGGATGACGCAGTGGGCCCCGCGGTAGACCTGCTGGACGGGCAGCCCCCCCGCCGGGTACGCCGTGATCCAGTTCGGTTCCCGGCCGATCTTCTCGCGGATGTGGTCGTTCACCCCCAGCATGATCCCCTCCTTCAGGACCGGGGCGACCATCGTCTCGTAGACCCATAACTGCGCGGGGTGATACTTGCCGGGATCCTCCCGCGAGACCCGCGCGAACCGGAAGCGATCTTCCGGCCGATCCGCATGAAACGGAAAGTCGTCGACATGAAAATAAGGCCGCACCTTGAACCAGCGAAAGTCGGGATTCAGCGCGATCAGTTCACCTTGCACCCGTTCGCGCGCGTGATCGGTCTGGTACAGAAACGCATCGATCAGCCCGCGGCGGTGGAGCTCCTTTTCCTGGTCGAACAGCCAGGTCATGCAGTTCACGAACGTGGCGGTTTTCGCGAACCGTTTGATTGTCTCCAAGTGCTTGAGAAACTCGCCGTTGCAATACGAGAGGACATGCATCCCGCGGCACGCCGCCCAATCACCCGGCGGGTGGACGACGCAGCCCCGGTCCTCCATCCGCATCGCCCGCAGGTGCTCATCGAGGGGCCCGGTGGGAATCAGATGGACCCGCAGCCCGAGCGCCTGCCAGACCCGAATCTGATGATCGAGCTCCGTATCGGCCCCGCCGACCCGCGAAGGATACCCGATGATGCATAACTCCCGCATGCCGATTCAAGCTCCATGGGGTTTGGGCGAACATGGCGGACGGTGCGGGCGACAGGCCTGCCAACCCACGGCAACGCGGGGGAAGTGACGCGATGATGGTTCTGCCTCGAATGGCGGAACCGGCGACATGTCTCAGTCCGCGCTTTCGTCGGGTTCCTCAGACTTCAGGAAATGATGATTGATGAGCGCGCCCACGAGAGCGGTCCATGCTCGACGTCGTTCGGCATTCCGTGCCTCGCGCGCCGTGAGAATCACCTCCGGGCGCGGGACATCCATGACGTCCTCCTGGAACCAAGTTTCCGATTCCATGTGATAGCGCCACTTCCATAATTTGACGGTCCGCTGTTCGTTATTCCAGTCATGGGTGGAATGGGCTTGAATCCATAATGTCGAGCCCGCCTCGTCATCTTTGATCTCGGTGGTCATGAAGGTCACCAGCTTCATGGGATTGTCACCGCCGAAACCGGATATCCAGCCGTTGAAATTAGGGTTGGCGCCGTTGAAACCCAAGGCGTGGGTGCCGATGACCGGGTTGGTCTCCGCCGGCCTTGCGGTGGCGGCATCGGTCAAGAAGGCGGCCCGTGTGCGGGTCGTGTCTGCCCGCGGATCGATCTGGTAGAGCCACCGGCGAATCTTTTCACCTCCTTGAATCAAGGTGATCCAGTACCGCTTCCGCTTGGAATCGTAAGCGATACTGGCTCGCAGTTGAGTGTAAGTCTCAAACTCGCTGGTGAGAAACTTGTATCCTAACACGGTGGCCTCCTCGAAAGGCCTGTGATGATCTCCCTTGAGAAACCACAGCAGGCAACTGCCGGGATTCCGATTCGTGGTCGGATCATGTTCATCGCGACGAACCAGGACGGGTTCTTGCACGACCAGGATCGAGCGCCCGGCATCCCCGGTTTCCGGCGGACATGGACACTCCGCGAGGGTCAGGGCGTACTCCGGCAACAGCTTGCTGATCAGAGATTGCAAAGGGGCTTGAGAAGGCGGCCGAACAGGCGTCTTGCGGTTCGCCTCTTGCCGCGATTCGGTCTGTTGGGACGAGGTGGTGACCCCAATGATCAGCGCCGCGATGACGATCACGGCCAGCAGCGGCAGATGCAGGCGATCAGTTGGCATAGGCCGCCCCTTTGGGAGGATCATCTCGCGCGAACAACAGTTACGGATACGAAACCTCGCCCATGACGACGAACATCAGTTCGGACCCCAACGCCGGATCGTTGCTTTTGGGTTTCAAATAGGTTCCCGTATCGATGGTCTTAGTCAAGTCTCGTAGGCTCGTAGGCTGGGTTAGCCGCAGGCGTAACCCAGCGATCGTCGGTTAGCTTGCTGGGTTACGCCTCGCTAACCCAGCCTACTTGCTACTTGCTGCCCCAGTGACTCAACAGTCGGACTTTCAGGTCGCCGTGACCGTGGAGATAGACATCCGGCTCAGTTGTGTGAATTCTGACATTCCCATGGGCCGATCGAAGTCCGTCTGACCGATCGAAGAGCGTCGCTCATAACGCGATCCGCATTCGTTCATCCAGGAAGTCGTACTGCATGAAATGGAAATCATCCATGAGCTCCGCGCGAATCAGAATCTCCCGGATAATGTCCTTGCTGAGCAGCGGCAGACGCCGGAATAGCGACCGCACTTTCTCGTCCTGTTGCTGGTAACTGAGTCCAATCATGTTTAATCGTCGTAACGAAGGGAAGGCAAGCACTTGAAGATCGACATCGGTCAGATCAACAGTTCGCAAGTCGAGACCTTCCAACTCCCGGAGGCGCGTCAACTGCCCCAAACCCGCTTGGGTGATCACTGGTGGGCCGTGGTAGGGATTCTCCTCGCCCAGACAGAGCACGCGCAGGTTTCGCTGGAACGGTTCATGCTCCGTCAGTCTCGCAAGTCCGACATCCGTCACTCGGTTACGTCTCAAGTTCAATTCGGTCAGACTCGGAAAACGCATCAGGCACTCGAGTCCCTCGTCGCTTATGGAATTCCCCGCCAGCGAGAGTGAGCGGAGCTGCGGCAACGGAGGGAGGCTGGCGAGGATTCCGTCGCTGAAGCTGGGTGAGTCTGAATTGGCAATCAGGCGTACATGATCCAGATTCAGGAATTCCAGCGACGGCCATCGCGCCAGCTCGTGCAACGACAGGTCAGGATCCGCATGGCCGATCCGCAGGTAGCGAAGTCGGGGTAACGAGGCCAAGTGCGCCAGCCCAGGTCCGCGGAGCTTCGGAGAGTTCAGGATCAGGGTCTCCAAGCCATTCAGTCTTGATAGCCAAAGCAGCCCGGCGTCATCGAAATCCCCGGTCAGCGACAGTCGCTCCAAGCGACTCAGCGCGCCTATGGAGCGCAAGGCGTCGTTGGTGAAGAAACCACTCAGCGTCAATGAGCGAAGGTCCGATGCGGCGGCGACGTTGTCCATTCCCTCGTCGGTCAGTCCGTCGCCGACCAACATCAGCTCGCGTAGCTGCGGCATATCGCGGACCGCCGCCAGTCCTGCAGCGGAAAAGGGGGCTGCTCGGTCCGGCCAGTATCGGTTCGGAGCGCCCCAGCCGAAGTCACGATGCAACATTGACGCCAATCGCAGGATTTTCAGACTCGTGAACGACTTGAGACAGTGAAGATCCTCGTTGGTGATTTCACAGGCCGCCGTGGAGGAAAATGACTCCAGATCGGATAAACCGCGGACGTGAACCATGTCGGACGAACAGAAGAAACACTCTCCGTCGATTGTGCGGATGTCTGTGACCTCGGGGAACCGCGGGCTATTCCGGGATTCACCGACGAATAAACTCCATCCCCCACCTTTCTCCGGGGGCAAGGGTTCGAGGGTATAGTTCACCGGACAATTCCGGTTCATGCGTTCGTCGCGAGCCGTCATAGCCGGGGAATCGATGCTTTCAGGGACTTTTCCGCCGGAAGCCGACACCGCGTGCATCGAGTCGACGCGCCTTACTCGAAGCCGCGCTTCTTGATCGCCGTGATCCCTTTCGATCAGCCACGCGCATGCCAGCCAAGTTACGACTAGGCAGCACGTCAACAGCCCCAGCGTCGGCGCCGGGGATCGTGGTTTCGCTCCGAAACCCATGTTGTTTCCGTTCATCATGTTCTGGCAAGACAGCCGGATACGGTGTCGCGCTGCCAACCTCGGTCGAAAGACGTACCCGCGCCGGGGAGCCAAGTGGGGTTGATTTGGACCGCGCGGAATTGGACTGGCGTGTCGTGTTCTTGCAGCAGGATGATCCCGCTGGCCTTGCAGTAGTTTTTCGGATCGTCCGGTTCGTCATAGACCGAATCGCAGATCAGCCGGGCCTGTTCATCGAATCCCGACCATCCCCTCGGGGCGAGACCGATGCGGTGATGCACTTGGATGTCGTTGATGATCACCGAAATCGTTGAGCACTTAATTTGTATATAGTTCCCGGAGTCCGGATCAAGTTTATACCGGGCGGCCATGAATCCAATCTCCAAACGATTCCACTCGCCGTCCGGCTGATAGCTCGCGCCGGGGGAGTTGGCCGATGGTTTCAATTCCGGGTAAAGAATCGGGCCGCGCGTATGATAGATTGCACCGCAGACGTCACCCGTCGTTAAAGCGGCGGTTTGTCCAGCGCACATCAGCACCACACTCGGGTCGGCGGCGGCGGCCATGCCATAACTATCCATAATCTGCACTTCGTATCCCTTGGCCCCCAAAATCTTCACGCCGCTATTCCCCCAATTCTGGGCGGATAGCAGCTTGTTCGTGCAGCTGGTAAAGATTGAGCGCATGTCCGGACACCGAAATTCCAGCGCGAGGTGAAAATCCGAATAGCAACATTTCGTTCCGATCGAATTCAAGTTGCGTCCGGTCGTTGATGGGTTTGTAGGATCCCCGGAAGTCGGGTTGACCTGCCATACCCCCGCAGAGACTTCCGGCCAATTCATGTCAGGGCTTGGATTACCCGGACGTAGGGGAAGATTCCAATAGCCAGGGTTCATCAGACTCCGGATCTGATTGCACCCCATGCTGATTTCTTGCCTGCCGTCACCAGCAGGGCAGTTGCAGCCAGAACCGCTGGAACTGCTGCTGGAGCTCGTCGGGGACGAGGAACTCGAAGGCTGTCCCGAGCTGCTGCTCGAGGGACCGCCGGAGCTGCTGGATGACGACGAGGAAGAGGACGACGACGAAGAGGCCGAACTGCTGCTGGAAGATGACGAGGCGGGCCCCGACGACGAACTGCTCGACGAACTCGTACTGCCGCTGGAGGAGGACGAACTCGCGCTCGACGACGAGCTGGAACTGGAGGCGCTTGACGAACTCGAGGACTGGCTGCTGCTCGAGGAACTGGGCCCCGACGAACTGCTGCTGGACGAACTGGGCCCGGAGGAACTGCTGCTGGACGAGAGCCCGCCCGAGGAGGACGAACCGCCGCTCGAGCTCGAGCCGGTGCTCGACGAAGGGCCGCCGGAACTGCTGGACCCGCCGGAACTGTTTGACGAGGACCAGCCCGACGACGAGGACCCCCGGAGCCGCTACTGGAGGAACTCCAGGGTATCGAGGAGGACGAGGAACTGGAGCCGGGGCTCGAGGACCACCACGACGAACTGCCGCTCATCCCAACATCTCCAGGCGATCACTCATCGGCCCAAAAACAAACCTTGGCGGCCGCGACATCCGGCGCGCATCCTTCCCGAATGACGCCCCCCGCTCCGTCGCGGACTCACGTGGCGCCGCTGAACGACGACACTCATTACGCACCACATGAATTGAGCATGCCGCGTGAACATCAGACCCGCAAGACCAAGCTTGGCGAACGGCGCGCCGCACGCGGGTGGTCCCGGTGACCCATGATCGGCGACCGGGGTCGCGTCAGTCTCGTAGGCAGTCTCGTAGGCTGGGTTAGCCGCAGGCGTAACCCGGCGATCGTCGGTTAGCTTGCTGGGTTACGCCTCGCTAACCCAGCCTACATGCTGATGATCCAATACCGTATCGGCCCCCCCGACCCGCGACGGATACCCGATGACGCATAGCTCCCGCATGCCGGTTCGGCCTGGTGATTTGGGTGAGGGTCGTCGCGTGTCGGCGGTTTCCATGGCTGATGCCGACGTCGAAGGCATGGACCGGGCTTCAAGGCGTCGGGGGACGTGGGGAATCGGTCACGGAGGTCGAGCGTCCGCCGTAGCACGGCACGGCCCGCTCCAATCGCTCCCGCAAGTCACGATTGGCGGCTTCCCGGGCTTCCCAGTCGGGGTAGGCGGCATGCCGGCAAGTCGCCTCCAGGGATTTCAGTTTCGGGAGTTTTGCCAAGTGACCGATCCCTTCATCATCTAGCGGAAAATCGTGGATCGTGACGGACTCCAACTCCGGAAAGCCGCGCAGCATCGCCAGCCCCGCGTTACTGACCCGGGTGCCGCTGAGACTCAGAAACCGGAGCCGCGACAGCCCCCGCAGCGCCGCCAATCCGGTGTCCCCCACCTGCGTTTCGTTGAGCGACACCCCCTGCAAGCCGGTCAGCCCGGCGAGATGCACGACTCCGGCGTCGCCGATCGTCGTCCGATCAAGCGAGACCGTCTCCAACTGACGGCAATTGGCCAGCGGCGCCAGATCCTGATCCCGCACCGCCGATCCCGACAAGACCAGCCACCGCAGCGCCGGAAACGCCGGGATCGCCGTCAGCTCCTTCACGCCGGGCCCCAGCACCAGGTGCGTCAACGCGGGCAACCCGGCCAGATGCCGCAACCCCGCGCCCTCGATCCGCGGCGCATGCAACTCCAGGGTTTGCAGCCGTTGCAAGGGGCCGAACGCCTCCAGCCCGGCATCGGTCATTCCGGCGGTCTCGTCGATAAACAACCATTCGAGCGCCCGCAGCTTGGCCACGTGCCGCATCCCCGCGTCGTCGATCCGGCCACGACCGAATCGTCCGCCGAACTGCTTGAGCTGCTGCATCCCCTGCAGATGGACCAGCCCGTCGGCGGTCACCTCGTCGAGCGGAATGCGCAGCGCCTCCAGTTTCGTCAGAGGCCGCAGGTAGTACATGCCCCCGTCGTTCAACCGGGTCCAAGAGAGGTCGAGCCGCGTCAGCGTCGGCATCGTCCGCAGGTACGCCAGATCCTCGTTGAGGATCCGCTCCGAGGGGCCGCGCTCCAGATCGGGCAGTCGGCTAAAATCGACTTCAGTCGCCTCATGGAAATGCGCGTCGCCCAGCAGCGCACGGACCTCCGGGTGGGTCTCGCAGAGCCGCTTGGGGACCGCGATTTCGTAGGCTAATCGCGCGAGATGACTGATCGCCAGCCGCTGACTGCGGAGCACCACGACTTCCGGCCGCGCGGCTTGAAACTCCGCCAGCGCCGCGTCGGGGAGATCGACGGAATCGAGCACCAAGACCCGCAGCGACGTGACCTTCGCCAAAGACCGGAGATGTTCGGCATGAAAGCGCGGTCCGCCGATGGCCAACGTCTTCAGTCGCGGCATCCGCCGGAGCATCATCATGGACTCCAAGGGATGCGGTTCATCCGAAAGGTCGACATGCACGGCCCGCTCGACCAAGTCGCCGTCACGGATGGTTTTGTCGCCGCGGTAGACGACTTTTTCCGCATCTTCCGCCGTGACCAGTTGGGCATGGAGCAGCCAGCCCGCCGCAAGGATCAGCCGGTAGATCATGGCTTATTCCACGCTCCCCACGGATCGAATCGTGATGTTTCGGTACTTGACCTTGCTGCCCCAGTGACCCAACAGTCGGATTTTCAGGTCGCCGTGACCGTGGAGATAGACATCCGGCTCAGGATCCTGCGCGCGATCACCCCCGGTGTGCCGCGATGACCTCGTCCCCGACTTGAGTTCACCTTGGAACCCCCCGGCGTAGCTTTCAATCGGATTGACGCTGGTATGCAAGTAGGCGTTCAGGCATTTGTCGCCATTCGCCTTGTAACGTGCCGGCAGGAAACAGATCCGCAGCGAATTCCATGCACTTCGATCCAAATGATTGTGATGAACATACGGCTCCATCATCGGGGCCAGATTGTCGGCTCGATGGCCCCAATACATGTTCAGAGGTTCCTCGGTGCCACCAATGAGACGCAGCGGACTCTCGTTGGCCCCCAAAGGGATCGCGGAGCTAACGGCGGTTTCCGGCTTCGGGAAGTTTCCCTTGATCGGGTCGGTCAAGAAGACATCCTGGAAATACGAGACCGGATAACCCGCGACGATCGCACAAATGCAATCGGCTCCACCCGTGTTAATCGCCGCCGTGAAGCCCGGTGACAACGTCGGGTTGAAAAAGGTCTTTTCATCCGCCAAGAGGATCCCTTCCTGCGCTTGATTACTCCCAAGCAAGGCCCACGTGCCGCGCTGCGTCCAGTCGCTGCCATAGTCCAATCGGACGAACCGATTCTTTGCAACGGACGCGAAGTTTCTCGCGCCTCCGGTCATCCCGCTGTTGTCCGTGACTTGCACTTCGTACAGGTACTTGGACCGCGCATTCCCGTCCCATCCGTAGATTCCGACCCCGCTGTTGCCTAAAAACGTTGGACGGTGCTTGTTCTCGGCGACTCGATTGAGGGGAAAGATCGGCAGTTGCTCCGGGTCGAAGCGGTACTCCAGTTCCAGGATGAAACCATCAGGATAGGAACGCACGGTTGTCACGTGCTCATTGCACTCACGCTCCCAAGGATTGGCCTGTGTCGTCGTGGGCGTCGTGACGATTCCCGTGGCCGCATCGTATCCCCAAACGTAATCACCCGCTTGTGGGATCGTCCAATGACTCCAGCCCGCCTGCACGAGACCGCCTTGATGATCCGTGCATGATGGGCGGCCGGGGCAGCCTCCCCCCGAACTGCTGCTGGAGCTCGTCGGGGACGAGGAACTCGAAGGCTGTCCCGAGCTGCTGCTCGAGGGACCGCCGGAGCTGCTGGATGACGACGAGGAAGAGGACGACGACGAAGAGGCCGAACTGCTGCTGGAAGATGACGAGGCGGGCCCCGACGACGAACTGCTCGACGAACTCGTACTGCCGCTGGAGGAGGACGAACTCGCGCTCGACGACGAGCTGGAACTGGAGGCGCTTGACGAACTCGAGGACTGGCTGCTGCTCGAGGAACTGGGCCCCGAGGAACTGCTGCTGGACGAGGAACCGCCCGAGGAGGACGAGCCGCCGCTGGATGAACTTGGTCCGGAGCTAGGGCTGCTCGACGAGGAGCCACCCGAAGAAGATGAGCCGCCCGAGGACGACGAACCACCGCTCGAGCTGGAGCCGGTGCTCGACGACGGCCCGCCGGAACTGCTGGAGGAGGACCACCCCGATGACGACGAGCCTCCGCCGGTGCCGCTGCTCGAAGAGCTCCAGGGGATCGCGGAAGAGGACGAACTGGAACCGGTGCTGGAAGACCACCACCACGACGAACTGCTGCTCATGAAATCGGCCCACAACTCCAACCACGTCGGTTGCTTGATTGGATTACGGCAGGGACATGCGACCACTCCCGATCCGTGGCATCCCCCGGCGGCATCGAAGGTCGACCATGCTCATGTTCCGCAAGAATGTTTCAGCATGCCGCGTGAACATCAGACCCGCAAGACCAATCTCGGGCGGTGCAGGGCCTTCGCTGATTTCATTGTGGGAGAGCAACTCGACCGGTCTAGTGTCTAGAGTCTAGAGCAAGAAATGCGGTGAGAATCAGGGGTTTTCCCTGGCACTAGACTCTTGGCTCTCGTCACGAGACGCATCACGAAGGCCCCAGTTTCCAACAAGCGAAGGCCCTGCGGGGGGTGGGGGTGCCCGCGGGTCGGTAGACGCCGCAACGCAAAGTCGGCCATGAATGGATCGCTCTCGGACCCAGCTTTCGACGACCAGTGCGGCGGCTGCGGTTTGACGCGGGTTTCCCGGTAGTTTCTGATGCGGATCACCGAAGCGGCGGAGCGCTGCGCACCGCGTCTTGAGCCCGGAAGATTCCCTTGCCGTCGAGGAAAAACCGTGCCGCTGCTTGTCGTCGAAGGGGATCTGCTTGATCAGCCGGTCGAGGTGATCGTGAATCCCTGGAATCGGAACTGGATCCCGTGGTGGCTGCTGCTGCCGCAGGGGGTTTCCGGAGCGATCAAGCGACGGGCGGGGTATCAGCCGTTTCGGGAATTAGGTCGGTTGGGACCGCTCGCGTTGGGACAGGCGGTGGAGACAACCGCCGGTCGGCTGCCTTATCGGGCGATCATTCATGTCGCCGGGATTAATCTGCTGTGGTGCTCGACGGAATGGTCGATCCGGGAATCGGTCAGGCGGGCGTTGGCGCTGGCCCAGTCGCGGGGGTTTCGCTCGATCGCCTTTCCGCTGATCGGAGCGGGAACGGGGGGCGCGAACGCCAAGCGGGTACTGGCGTGGATGACCGCGGAGGTCGAGCAAGCCGACTACGCCGGGGACGTGCGGATTGTGCGGTTTCGGCCACCGGGGCGGACCTGATCGGACGGGGCGGCCGATCTCCATGCCGTTGGGAATGTCACACGGAATCGTCGGGCCGAGGTCGTCGCGGCACCGGCGTCTCCGAAACCTTTCCATCTCGCAAGGTGTTCAATCGTTGGTGGGACGTGCCGAACTCGGGTTGGACGGGTGCGGCGGTCCTGCCTGATCCCGGTTCCGAACATCGTGGCGCGTGAGACAACCGGTCTGTTCGCGAGCGGCCGTGGCTGGAACACGGCGCGATGCAGCTCAGCATTCCGAGTCCCCGCCGGCGGGATCCTCCTTCCCAGCGACCATGAGGTGTCTGATGCGGATGCGTTGTTGGTGGCCCCTGATGGTCTGCGGGGCGTGCCTGATGGGGGGCGAAGCCCAGGTCGCCCTTGCGGCGAAGAAGTCTCCCGGTGAGCCCGCGCCGACGGCGATGGACGTCGCCGCGCGGGTCGATCGTCTGATCGAGCAGGAGTTGACCCAGGCGGGGGCGACGATCGCCGGTCCCGCAAGTACCGAGGATTTCCTCAGACGGATTTCGCTCGACATCACCGGCACGTTGCCGACCCCCGAGCAGGTGACGCTGTTCGGGCTCGATCCCGATCCCGGCAAGCGGGCGCGGAGGATCGAGCAACTGCTGGCGTCGCCCGCCTATGGCAAGAACTGGGCGAGTTATTGGCGTGATGTCATCTTCCTCAGCGCGACCAACATGCGCGGCCGTGGCGCGGCGGCGACCTTCGAAGGTTGGATGGTCGACCAGCTCAATCAGAATCGGCCCTGGGATGCGATCGTCACCGATCTGTTGACGGCGACAGGGAACGTCAACGAGAACGGTGCGACCGCCCTCTTCTTCGCCCATGGCGCCGAGCCCGAAGAAGTCGCCGCCGAAGCCTGCCGGATCTTCCTCGGCATTCAGATTCAATGCGCGAACTGTCACGACCATCCGTCCGACATCTGGAAGCGCGAGCAGTTTCATGAGCTGGCGGCGTATTTTCCGCGCACGGCGGTCCGGCCGATTCTGGTCGACGGGATGCAGCGCGGGTTCGAGGTCGTTTCGGTCAATCAGGCCCGCCGCGCCCCGGGCGAGATGCTGAAGGAGAACCCCGAGCGGCTGTTCATGGTCGCCGACCGCAACCGCGATCGGAAGATCACCAAGGAGGAAGTTCAGAATCTGCCGCAACTCAACATGGTGGCCCGGATCTTCGACCGAATTCTCGAAAACGGCGACACCAACAAAGACCACGCGATCAGTCTGGAGGAAATCCGCCAGCTCGAACTCCCCGGGATGCCGGGACAAGGGGCGACCGAGTACTACATGCCCGACCTGAAGGATCCCTCGTCTCAGGGGAATCTGATCCAGCCGAAGTTCTTCGTCGACAACTCGCGGCCCGGCAAGGGGCTCAGCGATGAAGACCGGCGAAAAGCGGCGGCCAAGGCCTTCACCGATGTCGACAACCCGTGGTTCGCCCGGGCGGTCATCAACCGCGTCTGGCACGAACTGTTGGGCGAAGGGTTCTACATGCCGGTTGACGACCTCGGCCCGACCCGTACGCCGACCTATCCGCAAGTTCTCGACACCCTCGCCGACGGGTTCATCGCCAACCGGTACGACCTGAAATGGCTGGTGCGGACGGTGACGAACACGCAGGCTTATCAGCGGCAGGTGCGGCCGCGTTCCGCCTCGCCGGAAAGCCTGCCGTTCGCCGCGCAAACGCCGACCCGGTTGCGGTCGGACCAACTCTTCAACGCGCTGTCGAGCGTGCTGGGCTTCCGTGAGCGGGAACCCCCCGCCGCGATGAACGGCATGATGGGGATGTATGCGGCGATGCGGTCACCGCGGAATCAGTTCAACCAGCTCTTCACGTTCGATCCGTCGACGCCGCAGGAAGACCTGACCGGCAACGTCCAGCAGGCGTTGTTCCTGATGAATACGCCGCTGTTCCGCAACGCGGCGTCCGCGACGGGGAACTCGCGGTTGGGGCAACTGCTGCGGAAGTATCCCGACGACCAGGACGCCCTCGCGGAGCTCTATCTGCTGGTGCTGGCCCGCGAACCGAGCGATCAGGAACTGAAGGTCTGCCAGACCCACCTCAAGGAGGTCGGCAGCCGTGGCGAGGCCTATGAAGACCTGCTGTGGACATTGATCAACAGCAGCGAGTTTCTGTCACGGCGGTGAGCTGACTTCCTGATGCCCAGGGAAGGCCTTCCCTGGGCATCCCTTCAACTTTCTTCCACATCCATCCATCCCGAAAGACATCCAGCATGTGGTCCACGTGGCATGAAAACGTCGAGCTGACCCGGCGGTCGCTGTCGCGGCGCGGGTTCGTTCATACGGTCTCGGCGGCGGCCTTCGCGGCGGGGACGTTGAGCTTCCGCGATGTCGTCTCGGTCCGGGCCGAAGAGCTGCGGCGCGAAGGCCGGGCGATGATACTCCTGTGGATGCAGGGGGGGCCGAGTCAGTTCGAGACCTTCGATCCGAAGCCCGGCACCGAGAACGGCGGACCGACGACCGCCATCGACACCGCCGTCCCGGGAATTCGGATCGCGTCGAGCTGGACCGAAACCGCGAAGGTGATGAACGAACTCGCCGTCATCCGGTCGTTGACCAACAAGGAGGGCCAGCATGACCGGGCGACGTATCAACTCCACACGGGCTATGTCCCGTCGGGATCGGTGAAGCATCCCGCGCTCGGGGCGAACATCGCGCATGAGATCGCCCCCGCGAATCCCGAGATCCCCTCGGTCGTGGCGATCGGCGGAGCGGGCCGCGGCGCGCCGGGAGCCGGTGGCGCTTCGGCGGGGTTCCTCGGCGTCGACTATGAACCCTTCACCGTCGCCGATCCCTCGCGGCTCCCCGACAACGTCGGCACCATCGGCGGCAACGCCCGCTTTGAACGCCGGTTGGGACTTCTCGGCAAGCTCGAAACCGAGTTCGCCGAGCGCGGCGGCGCGGTCGTCGTCGATAACCATCGCAAGATCTATGACAAGGCCTCGAAGCTGGTCCTCAGTCCAAAGACCAAGGCGTTCGACCTGTCGCAGGAATCGGCCGAGACCCGCGCCAACTACGGTGATTCCGCGTTCGGACAAGGTTGTCTCCTCGCGCGGCGGCTCGTCGAGGCGGGCGTCACGTTCATCGAAGTGCGGCACGGGAACTGGGACACGCATGAGGACAACTTCGAGCGGGTCGCCGGACTCTCGCAAGAGGTCGATCCCGGGTTCGCGGCGCTGATCGCCGACCTGAAGGACCGGGGGCTGCTCGAGACGACGCTGGTGGCATGGATGGGCGAGTTCGGCCGGACGCCGCGGGTCAATCCGCGCGGCGGCCGCGATCACTATCCGCGGGCCTTCTCGGCGGTGCTGGCGGGCGGGGGCGTGAAGGGGGGCCAGGTGCTCGGCCGGACCAGCGACGACGGCAGCGGCATCGAAGACTCGCCGATCACCGTCCCCGACCTGTTCTGTTCGATCTGCCATTCGTTGCGGGTCGACCCGGCGAAGGAGAACATGAGCCCGCTCGGCCGACCGATGAAGATCGTCGACGGCGGCCGGAAGGTCGACGCGTTGTTCGGGTGATCGGTAGGGATACGCAAATGTGACGTAGACTGAAGAAGCCCACCCATGGCGATGGGTGGGCTTCCCACGCGTCAGAAACGAATCCGACGGCCCTCCCGCCGACAACATGTGGGCCGCGATTCCAGATACCGAATCGGTCACATCGGACTGACGCTCGAACGGGAATCGCGGACGGGGTTCTGCTTGAGGTTCCTCACTGGTCGTCTCTCAGAGGAGGGTCGTTTCTCAGGGGAGTATTCACTCCGCTTCGACCAGGGCATAGACTTTCCCGGCCTGCCGTAACCAAGCGAGATCACCCTGTTCGGCGTGCGTTTGAACTTCGCGGAGAAACTCGACCGTTTCGGCTTCCAAGCACGGTTCGGTCGGATCATCCAGTGGATAGACCCATTCCACATCCACCGCGACCACGTAGCGGGGTGACTGAATCCACTGAGTCCGCGTTTCTCGTTGCCCGTGAATCCGCATGGGTCAGATTCCAAGATCGTTAACCTGTGGCTCAATCCACGAAGAACACCGTCACCAACTTCACGCACCGACTGCCCGACAGCAAGGCCCAAATCGCTTTGATCTCAGTCCCATCCGGCAACAGCTCCAAGACTTCGATCGTCGGGTTCGGCGAAGCATCGGGCCGCTCGGCAAGCAACTCGGCATCCGCCAAGCCGTCCACGACTTGCCATTCCATGATGCCCCGTTCAAGCAGTCGCTCCGAGGCATGAAGTCCAATCAGATAACGCTCATCCGCAACGAGTTTACGAATGTCCCATCCAACGACATCATACGTCACCGAACGCCAGACCGGGAACGGACGAGAGATCGCCGTGAGGGTTCTTCCGGCGAACCCAAATCTGCTTCACTTCGCCGGCGCGATGCTTCCACAGGTCTGCGTACTGACGATTTGCCGTAGTCTCGCTTCAGCTGTTGCTCAGCGCCCTCAGTTCACCGAATTGACCGAGAACTCCGCGTTCAGGACCTGTTGCAGCTTGGTCTGCCTGTCGACCAGATGCGACTTCGTGTAGTCGTCGAGCTTCAGATCCTGCTTGGCGAGGGTCGCGTCGATGCGGCCTTTCAGCGTTTGCAGATGCATCCGGGCGAGGACCTTCGCGTCGCTGGGCGCGCCGCCCGAACTCCCCCCGCCGCCGAGGATGATGATCAGCGAGGACGACCCGCCCGCCGGGACGACCATGCCGGCGAGCTGCCGCAACGCCGTCCGTTGCAGGTTCCGCCGGAAGCTCGCCACGAACGGTTTGCGATTGGTGAAATCGCCCGCCGGCGGAGCGGTGAATTCCCCGAACACGCCGTCGGTGATGAGCTGCAGATGCTCGGCGAGCGTGTAGGCGTCCTGATCGGCGGGGACTTTGAGTTCGCCGTCATGAATCCGCGCCAGCATGCCGGAACTCAGGAGTTGCGACAGGACGATGTCCTGAAACTGCGCGACGGTCTGATGGATCGGATAGTCGATCCGCGAGGCTTCATTGACACCCCAGTGACTCCACCGCGTCGCCGCCAACGAGTTGAGGAGATTGGGGTCGTAGACCGGGGGGACGAAGGCGACTTCGGACATCAGTTTCATCGCCGCGCGCTGCTGCGCGGGGTCGATCACCTTGAACGGAACGCGGCCTTGCGGGTCCCCCTTGTGATCGCGATGGACCGAGACCCCGCCGGGGAGCCGCGCCGCGAACGCGACCGTCCGCCAGTACTCGCTGAGGAGCAGCCCGAACGCCTGCCGGGCCCGCTGGTAGCCTTCGCCGTCCTGCACGGCCCGTTCGAGAATCTTCGGCAGGAGCTCGTTGACCACCTTCACCTGCTGCTGCGCGTAGGCGACCGGGTCTTTTCCCAGGTCGAACCGGTTCGACAACGGATCGGGGTCGGACGACCGCGTGTCTTCATCGGTCGCATAGTCGAGCCCCGGTTCCGCCGCGCGGGCCGCGATCTTCGCCAGTTCGGCGGCCTCGTCCCCGGCGATCTCCTTGTAGCCGTACTCGATCGCCCAGTAATCGTACGGGCCGATGGTGGTGGTGTAATACGCAGTCTGCTTCACCCCCGTCGGGGCGAGGTTCACCGGGGCGTAATCCATCACGCTGGCGACGGTCGGCTCGCTGAGGGGCTTGTTCGGATCCTGAATCTCGGCGAGCGTCTTCCACGCCGACGCCTTGAAGTTGTGCCGCAGGCCCAGCGTATGGCCGACCTCGTGCATCGTCACTTCCTTGAGCGCCTGCTCGACGTATTCCGGCGGCAGTTCGCCGCGGGCGTCCATCAGGCCGCGGGCCATTAGCGCCGCGGCGGCGAAGCCCATCTGATGCTGCATCCCCACCGACAGCTTGCAGCCGTGCATGTCGTCCTTGAGGAACGGCAGCGTCTCGGCGGGGGTCGGGGTATAGCCGGGCACAATCAATTCGGCGGCGGTCTGCGTCGAGAAGTTCTCGTACTCCTGCTTCCAATACCGCAGGAAGCTGGCGTCGAAGATGATGTCGGCGTCGAGAATCTGCCCGGTCATCGGATTGACCCGCGACGGCCCCATCGCGAAACCCGCCTCGGCGGTGATCCAACGGAACGTGTTGTACGAGACGTCTTCCGGATCCCAATCATCGTCGTCGCGCTGCTGGCGGACTTCGATCGCGTTGGCGTAACCGAGCTTCTCGAACGCCTTGTTCCATTCTTCGATCCCGCTCCGAACGATCGGCCGCAGCCCGATCGGCAGGGTCTTTTCGAGATAGAAAATGATCGGTTCCTTCGGCGGCGACAGCTTCGCCTTCGGATCGAGCTTCTGCAGATCCCACCGGGTGATGTACCGCACGAAGTTGCGGTCGTCGCTCATGTCCGAGAAGTCCTTCGACACCGCGAGGAAGTACCCCACGCGGTCGTCCGCCTTCCGCGGCTTGTACCCGGTCTGCGGCAGGGCGCTGATGCTGTAGTGGACCTGCACCTGCATGCCGCGGCTGTCGGGCACGGTCTCGAAGTCGTTCCCGGGCGACGCCTGATAGACCGCCGCGACCTGCAGTTCGACGTTGTCCTTGAACCCCTTGACCTTGTCGATCGTCGAGCGATCGATCACGAACGCCGCGCCGAGATACCGGCCGATCTGCTCGTCGTCGCTGAGGAAAATCCGCGTGAAATCGACCAGATGGCCCCCCGGGCTGTCGACGACGATCGGCAGCGCGTAAAGGACGCTGTCGGTATAGGCCAGCTTGACGGCGCTCGCTTCGGGGCTGCCGGGGCGGGCTTTGAACCGGACGTTCTTGCGGATGACGTGAATCTTGTCGCCGACCTTGCGGAAGTTCCAGATGACGTCGTCCCCCCAGGTCATCCCGCCGATGACCATGCCGCTGCTGATCCCCTTGGCGATCGAGGTGAGGATCAGGAAGTCGCGATTGAGTTGCGCGGCCTTGAGATCGACGTAGACCCGCTGCTCTTTGAAGTAGACGGGCCACATCCCGTCGACCAGCTTCATCTCCTTGATGGCCTGATCGAACTTGGAAGGCTCGGGCGGGGTTTGGGCCGAGAGGGTCACCGGCCCGGCGACCAGCAGGCCCCCCAACAGTCCCAGCATCGCGGCGACCCGCAGGCCCCGGCCGTGACTCAGACGCGACATACCGACCATACCCGCGATCCTTCCGAACGATGCGACCCGAAATCAGCGTATCCGCGCGGCACGCACGGACCAGTCAACAACACCGGGATGGGGACAAGCCCCATTCCCATCGTGTGAGACTCTTACGGATTATGGCCGCGCAAATGCTGGGAATGCACGCGCGAGCTTCACAAATCACCCAAGTTCCCCCGCTTCGCCCGAACCGCCCGGCATGCCCGGTGTTTCAGGCCATGCACGTTGCCGAAACGCCACAGTCCGCCGTCATGCCATGAACCGACAGATCACTTGCCACAATCACCAGCATCGTGGGGCCGACAACGTTGATCCGCACAAACGTTGATCCGCACAGTTGACTCGCCGCTAACGTTTTGCCTGGATGGTAGTTCGGTCCCGACTCTGATTCCGAGGTGCAACCTCTCGACGCGGCGGTTGGAGCGTTCGTGGATTTCCCGTGGACCACGCCGAGTTTGATCGGCCGCCGAGAGTCAAGTGGCGTGCGTCGGAGAACCTCCCGGAAAACCGTGTGGCCGACTCGTAGCAGTCCTCCGCCAAAGGCCATCGCCTCCCCCGTGTCGACTTTGGCGAAGCACATGTCGCTTGGCGGTCGACTCCGGGCCAACGGATGACCCGTGACGGAACCGGCGGTAAGGTGAGCGATGACAGCCGATGTTCGAGGCCGCCAAGCCCCGTGTGAATGGAACCGTCGATGCCCACAATCATTCCCGCCCCCACCCTCATCACCGCCGCAGGCAACAAGCCGAAGCTGATCCGCGAGTATATCGGGCGGGTCAACTCACGAACGGCCGCGCTCAGCATCGCCCACATGCAGAGTCCCGGCGGGTGGATGGAGCCGGGGCAGCGGCCCGAGTTCGATGAGTACACCGTGGTCCTGCGCGGGATGTTGCGGGTCGAAAGCGAAGCGGGCACGTTCGATGTCGCCGCCGGCCAGGCGATCATCACCCATGCGGGAGAGTGGGTGCGTTATAGTACGCCGGAAGCCGAAGGGGCCGAGTACCTTGCGGTTTGTCATCCGGCGTTCGCCCCGACGACCGTTCATCGCGATGCGGAGTAGGCTTCGGGGGTGGCTCGACCCTCCCCGTGCGGTGCGGCTCGGAACTTGAAATCCGAAACTCGAAATCCGAAGCACGAAATCCGAAGGACAACCCAAGCAGGAAGGGGAACACGCCAGCGGTTCGTCATGTTTTCCGCGGGTTGCTTCCTCCTTTCGGTTTCGTGCTTCGGATTTCGGATTAGCCTCCCTTGATCGCTTGTCATGCCGATCCAAGACCGACCGGTCCGCCCGCCATGTCCGACATTGTCCTGACGACGCTCAACGCCCGATATCACCATGCGGCGTTCGGGTTGCGCTATCTCCATGCCAATCTGGGGGAGTTGAAAGCACGCGCGCGGATCCGCGAATTCACCATCCAGCAAGGTCCCCTCGAGATCGTCGAAACGCTCCTCGCCGAACGACCGCGGATCATCGGGTTTGGCGTCTACATCTGGAATGTCACCGAGCTGGAACGGGTCGTGTCGACGCTGCGGCGGCTGCGACCCGAGCTCATCCTCATCCTGGGCGGGCCGGAACTGACCGATCCCCAAGACCTGCCTCCGCTCTGCGCCGAAGCCGACGTCGTCATCACCGGCGAAGCCGATCTCGCGTTTGCGGAGTGCTGTCGCGCGTATTTGTCGGACGAGCCTCCCCCGCGCGGGACCACGCCGCGCGTCCTCGCGGCGCCGGTCCCCGATCTCGCGTCTGTGCGGCTCCCCTATGACGAATACACCGACGTCGATCTCGCCGACCGCGTGGTCTACGTCGAAGCCTCGCGCGGGTGCCCGTTCACCTGCGAATTCTGTCTCTCGGCCCTCGAGATTCCCGTCCGCCAATTCCCCCTCGAACCGTTTCTCGCGGCGGTTCAGCAACTGCTGGACCGCGGGTGTCGGCGGTTCAAGTTCGTCGATCGGACGTTCAACCTGCAGCCTCGCGCGAGTCAGGCGATCCTGCGGTTCTTTCTGGAACGGCTGACCCCGGGCTTATTCCTCCACTTCGAGCTGATCCCCGATCGGCTCCCCGAGGGCCTGCGCGCGCTGATCACCCGATTTCCGCCCGGTGTCCTGCAGTTTGAAGTCGGGGTTCAGACGTGGAACGACGAGGTCTGCATGTTGATCAGCCGGCGGCAAGACAACGCCGTCGCCGCGGCGAATCTCCGTTGGCTGCGCGCATCGACCGGTGTCCATCTCCATACCGATCTCATCATCGGCCTGCCGGGTGAAGACGTCGTCAGTTTCGCGGCGGGATTCGATCGGCTCGTCGCGCTCGCGCCGCAGGAGATTCAGGTCGGCATTCTGAAGCGGCTGCGCGGAACCCCGATCATCCGGCACGACGACAGCGGCCGGATGCGCTACAACCCCTATCCCCCGTACGAAATTCTCGCGACGCGTTGGATCGACTTCCCGACGATGCAGCGGTTGCGACGGTTCGCCAAGACGTGGGATCTGATCGGCAACAGCGGCAATTTCGTCGAAACGATCTCCCGGTTCTGGCGTACTCGCCCCGGGTGCGACACCGCGGCGCGCTCACCATTCGCCGCGATCCTGGCCTTCAGCGACTGGTTGTATGAGGCGACCGGCCGCGTCCATGCGATCGCCTTGCCACGGTTATTGGAACTGGTCTTCCGGTATCTCACCGAAGTCGACGGCCAAGCTCCGGCGGAGATCGCCCCGGTCCTTGAACGGGATTATCGTCACGGGGGACGCAGCGATCGGCCGAAGTTCTTGGCCCCATGGCTCCCAAAGACGGAAGCCCGGCCGAAAGGCGCGACGGCGCCCGCCGGTCTCCCCAAACGCCAACAACGCCACCAACAGGGGGCGGGTTGACGACGGGGTGAGAACTCGCCAAGCGAATGCCGGATCATCCCATCCACCGCGTCCTCGAGCGCGACAAGAAGCGGCGCGGCGTCAACCCGCCGCACAGGCCGGAGCCGATGTCCGACGCAAGACCATGAGTCTGGGCTTCGCCGTCGCCACCGCGTTTCGACTCGTCCACCGAGTCGGTCGATTGAGACGGCGGGCGCTCGCGATGCAGGCGGGCGGGCGAATGGCTCGACGGGCTGACGCCACGCCGCTCCTCCTCGAGCTTCCGGCCCTCACATCGTCAGGGATATTCACGGCGATGGGGTGTACTCGAGCTTCGTCTGCGACAACCGCCGCTGCAATCGCTGCACATTCGCGGTGGTCACGCCGGTGTCCCGCAAATCGAGGTGCTGCAGCCGCGTCCACCGCGTGAGTCCCTCCAACGTCTGATCGGTGATCTTCGTGCCACGAAGCCGCAGCTCGACCACGTTCGTCAAGGGCTCGATGCGGGCGAGTATCCGACGCACGGCCTGATCATCGACCGCCGTCCCCTGGAGATCGACCACCACTCCGGCATCGTTCCGCACCAGCTTCCCGCCCGCGGAGGTGACCGCGGCGAGAGCGCGGCTGGTCTGGATCCCGGGGTAGGCCCGATCGAGACCGATCCCCAACACCAACGTCGCCACCAGCCAGCCGGCGGCGGCCCGTCGATACGTGGTCGGCGCGGACCCGAGCCGGCTGATGATCAACAGCGCCAAGACCGCCAGCATGGTGAAGCCGGCGAGCCACGCCGCGTTCATTTGCAACACCCCGCTGAGGAGCCGGGTCCCGATGAGCGCCATCAGCGCCCCGGCGACCAACGTGAGATTGAGCATCGTCACCAGACCCAGCCCGCCGCTGAACATCGAGCGTTGTCGCCGTAAAGCGGCTTCCGTCTGCGTGAACAGGACCGCGAAGACCACCACCACGCCGACGATCAACCCTTCATAAACGTCGGCCCCCGTCTTGATGATTTTCGAGACCCCGTCGATCACCGTCCGCAGGAAGAGCGCCCCGAGCAGCGTCCCGGGAATCGTCCCGATCCCCCCTTGCAGGCTGCACCCACCCACCACGGCGGCGGCGATCGCGTTGAGTTCGTAACCCCGCCCCAACGTCTGCGGATCGGCGACGCTTTGATCGCAGATGTACAAAATCCCCGCCAGCGAGGCGAGAACCGAACTCAGGCAATAGGCGAGCCACTTCAACCGATCGGTCCGAATGCCGCTCAGCCGGGCCGCCTGTTCGTTCCCTCCCAGCGCATAGAGATGCCGGCCGTAGACCGTGCGGCTAAGCAAGAGCCAGCCCGCGACGCTGAGGACCAGCACCAGCACGACCGGCATCCAGACCGATTTGGCGAGATACCGCAGATGGTCGTCGAAGACGCTGATCTGCGTGCTCGCCCCTCCTTGCACGGAGAGGGTGATCGATTCACAGATCGCCCGCGCGAGGCTCCGCAAGCCGACCAGCGTGGCGAGCGTCGCGACGAACGGCGGCAGGCCGATGACCGTGATCAGCCACGCATGCAGCGACCCGATGAGGAACCCGCTGACCAGTGTCCCGGCGATCGCGGTCGCGATCACCCACGTCGGCAACGGCTGCGACCGGGTCATCTCTTCGGGGGCGAGCCAGAGGAGCAGCGTCGCGCACAGCGTCCCGCTGAAGGCGATCACCGAGCCGGTCGACAGATCGATCCCGCCGGCGATGATCACCACCGCCGAGCCGAGCGCGAACAGCGACAACATCGACCATTGCCGCGCGAGATCGACCAGCGACCCGCCGGGATTCCGCCAATAGTTGTGCTGGGCGTCGAGGACCGCCGTCAGGAGCGCGACGACGGCGATCGCCAAAATGAGGCTGGTTTCATGTCGCCGCCACAAAGACTGGCCCGTCACGCTGGCACCGTTTCACATGGGGTTGATGCGAGGAACCACGGAACACACGGAACGGAAGGCGGGGAGGGAACCACGAAACACACGAATGATCACGAAAAGGGAAAGGCGGGAGGGGATGAGTCAACACGTCGATGAAATGCCGGGAGGGTTCGTTCGCTCCACTTGAGCCAACACAGTCGCGGAAGGCATCGATGCCACCGTGGTTACCACCTTCACTTCCCGCGAAATGCCACATCAGCCGGCACGATGTTCGCCACCGACCCTTGCCTTCTTTCGTGACTTTTCGTGTGTTTCGTGGTTCCTCCCCGAATTCCTGCCGCGTCTTTCCGTGGTTCCCGCTCAGGCAAACCTCACGATCCCGACAGACCGTACTTGGCCAGCCATTCCTCGAAGGTCGACAGCGTCATGTGCTGGACCTTCGCCGGGAAGAGGTCGGCTTTGATCGGCGAATCCGCGCTCGGGACGACCACCTTCAGGCCGGTGTCGTAAATGTCGCCGTCGGGTTGGCCCAGGTTCGGCAGCATCTCCTGCAGCACCGGTTGCTCGTCCTTGAGGAGCGCCTTCAGGCAACGGACGCTTTGGTACCCCATCGCGTACGGATCCTGCACCACCATCACGTCGATGTCCCCCTGCTTCATCGCGGCGATGGCGAGCGGATCGGCGTCGAAGACCGTGATCGCGAAGGTCTTGCGGTTCTGCTGCTCGCGCACCACGTCGACGATCGCCGGCGCGTTGTACGACCAGATCCCCACCAGCGTGTTGAGCCCCGGATGATTTCGGATCGCGTTGCGGACGTTCTCGGCGGCTCGGCTGCGGTCGCCGTCGTCGGCCATCGTGTCCTTGTTGACCAGTTTCGCCCCCGCCCCTTCCGCGAACCCGTCAATCCGTTCAATCGCGTTCTGCGCGCCGGTGCGACCGACGAACGTGGCGTACTCCCCGCCGTCGGGTCGTAATGCCGCGGCGCACGTCCCCAACGTCACCCCTCCCGCGTAGTTGTTCGTCCCCAAAAACGCCGTCCGCAGGTCGCGAAACTTGTCCCGATCGAGATCCGAATCGAACGTGACGATCTTGACCCCTTGCGCGGCGAGCGTTTTCAACTCATCGGCGATCGCGGCGTTGTCCGATTCGAGGGGCGAGATTCCCAGCCCGGCGATGTCGGTCTGCGTCGCGAACTGCCGCAGCCGATCGAGTTGTCCCTGAATTGTCCCATCGGGAACTTCCATGCTCGCGACGAGCCCCGCCTCGTTGAGCTTCAACTCGCGGTTGGCGTCGAGCACCCCCGCCCGGCAGGCGTCCCAGAACGGCGACGGATTGTTGACGAGGATGATGATCCGCTTCGTCCCGGCCATCACGCCCCCCGGGCCCCCACCCGCCATGTCCCCATTCGCAGGCGGAGCGGTGGCGGCCTCACGCGGAATCTCCGAGTTGCAACCCGGCGACCCCAGTCCCACGCAAACAGTCCACAGACTCAAGAGACCCGCCCAACCGCGCGGCGTCCCCAAGGTTCGATACATCATGGCAGGCGGATCTCGGAAGTGAGGGGGCTGACGTCGCGAGGCGCGGCTACGGGCCGATACCATGCGATTGTCAATCTGTGGACATCAAACCTGGCGCATTGACAAAGCTGAATTCCTGGGTGTGTGCCACTGGCTTCGCCAGTGCAATGTCATTTGGACGACGGTCGAGCGATCGCACCGGCGAAGCCAGTGGCATACCCAGGACTTGCCTTGATCAGGACAGGCCGGATTCGCACCATAGCCCCACGCCCGACCAAGGGTCAAGGAGCCCCGCGGCAAGGAGTCTCAATTGGACTTAGAACTGACCGGCCGGGTCGCGGTCGTGACGGGAGCCGCCAGCGGCATCGGACTGGCAACGGTTCACTCCTTGCTCGCCGAAGGTTGCCGCGTCGTGGGATGGGATCGTGCCTCGTCGGTCGACACGACCTTGTCCCCCCTGCAAGGATTCTCAGGCGCGACGGCGACCGGGATCCTCTGCGACATCACCGATCACGCCTCGGTCGAGCAGGCCCTTCAAGAGACCGAACGCCGCGCGGGTCCGGTCCAACATCTGATCCACGCCGCCGCGATCGGATCCGGCCACTTCGGGTTCCCCTTCACCAATGTCCCCCCCGAAGCCTGGCGGCGGGTCTACGAAGTCAACGTCCAAGGCTTCGTCCATATGGCTCATGCGGTCGCTCCCGGAATGATGGCCCGCCGCGATGGAACCATCCTTAGCGTCGCCTCGGTCGCCGGGCAGATTGGCTCACAGACCGATCCCCCCTACAGCGCCAGCAAGGCGGCGGCGATCAACTTCGCGCAATGCCTTGCGAAAGACCTCGCCCCCTACGGCGTTCGCGTCAACACCGTCTGTCCCGGCATGGTCCAGACCCCGCTCAATCGCGGCGTCTGGCAAGCCTGGCACGATCAACAACCCCCCGAGAAGCGCCGCGACTACGAGGACTGGGCCGCCGAGAAAATCCGCCAGGTCGTCCCGCTGGGCCGCTGGCAGCAACCGGAAGACATCGCCGCGATGCTGGTCTTCCTGTCCTCAAACCGCGCCCGCGAAGTGACGGGTCAAACCATCAACGTCGACGGCGGCTTCGTGATGCACTGGTGAGCCGGAGGTGCGGCTGCGAGCCAGAGTGACGACCGCCAGATGTCACTCCCCGTTCTTTCCATTTGACGTTCCCCGCCTCCCGACCGTATCATCGACCAATCAACATTGGTTGATGACTGTCCCCGGTGACGCGCCCCGCCACCTCGCCCCACCTACAACTCCCTCCAGGATGTATCTTGATGCGAGTCGACCTCGGTTGCCCCGTCGTCTTCGCCCTCTGGGGGCTGGCCCTCACTGCGACCGCGCAGGAACCCGTCATCAATGGCGCCACCCCGGGCGCGGTCCTCCCCGGACAGCCAACGACCGTGCTGCTTCAGGGGGGGAATCTCGCCGGGATTAAGGGGGTTTGGACCAGCTTCCCCGCTCAGGCGGTCGTCGCCAACCTCGCCGAGAACGGTACCAAACCCGATCAAGTCGTGATCGAAGTCACCCCGGGTTCGGACGTGGCCGTCGGGCTTCATGGGTTGCGTGTCTGGACCGACACCGGGGTCTCTCCCCTGAAACTGCTCTTGGTCGATGACCTGCCGACCACGGCTCAAGCCGGGAACAACACCAGCTTCGCGACGGCTCAGGCGATCACGTTGCCGACCGCGGTCGAAGGGAACGTCGCCGGGCTGACGACGCAGTTTTTCAAGGTGACCGTTGCCGAGGGACAGACCTTGTCGCTCGAGGTTTTAGCACGGCGGATCGGTTCACCACTCGATCCCATGCTGCGGTTGCTCGATGCCCGCGGCCGCGAACTCGCCTTCAGCGATGACGCCCCGGGCCTCGCGGGCGATTCGCAGATCAGTCACAAGTTCGCCCAAGCGGGCGATTATGTCGTCGAGCTGCGCGACATCCGCTATCAAGGGGGAGCTTATCGCCTGCGGATCGGGGATTTCCCCTGTGTCTCGACCCCCTATCCCCTCGCGATTCCCCGTGGTCAAGCGACAGCGGTGACCCTCGCGGGGCTCGATGTCGCCGGGCTGGAACCCATCACGATCACGGCCCCCGCCGATCCGACCATCTCCTCATGGCCGGTCAGCTTGAAGCGCGCGGGGGGCCAATCGAGCGGCTTCGGCCAAGTGAGCCTTGTCGACCGGCCTCAGTTTCTCGAGACGGAACCGAACAACGCCCCCGAAGCGGCCAATCGGGTCGAACTATCGCACGATATCAACGGGCGGTTCGATCAGCGCGGCGATGTCGATCGGTATGTCCTGAAACCCCCGGCGGGATCGACCTGGGTCTTCGCCGGGATCACCCGCGATCAAGGCTCGCCCAGCGACCTGCAGTTCAAGCTCCTGAAAGCCGACGGTAACCCGCTGGCGATGATCGACGACACCGGCGTCGACGAAGGCTGGGCCAAGGTCACCTTCCCCGAAGAGGCCGACTACACGCTGGTCGTCAACGACCTCGCGATGCGCGGCGGCCCCGATTACAGCTACCGCATCGCCATCAAGCCGTATGCCCCCGGCTTCCAACTCGCGTTGTCGACCGACACCTTCAACATCCCCGCCGGCGGCAGCGTCTTCGCGACGGTGACGGCGACCCGGTTCGATTACGGCGGCCCGATCGAGCTCAGTGTTGCCGGGCTCCCGGAAGGGGTCACGGCGAGTCGCTCGGTGATCGGTCCCGGTCGCAACGATGCCGTCCTCACGTTGACCGCCGGTCCGACCTACACGCCGGGTCAATGGCACGCGATTCGTGTCGTGGGGACCGCGGCCGATGGCGCCACGACCGCCACGGCCGACTTCGCCGCCCCCCTGAAGACGCGGTGGTCGAATATGCGGTACGTCCCGGCGAATCTGAAGACGACCGCCGCGGCGGCTCCCACCGCCGCGCCCGGGTTTGTCTGTACCGCCGAGCCCGCCGAAGTCGTGTTCGGCAAGCAGTTAGGGACGACGACCAAGGTGCGGGTCACCCGGGCTGCCGGCTTTGACGAGGCGGTCGCGATGACGTTGCAACCCGCGCAAAACGGCTTGCCGCCGGGCATCGCCGTCGCGGTGAAGAACATCGACAAGGGGGCGGGGGAAGTCGATCTCGCGATCTCCGCCGATGACAAGGCCCCGTTGGGGGACTTCACAATCGGCCTGCTGGGCACCTTGAAGCAGGGGGACAAAACGGTCGTCCAGCCCCTCGCCATTCGGCTCTCGCTGGCGGAACCGCTCAAGGTTTCTGCGGCCGTTGGTGAGGGAAAACTTCCCGCGGGTGGGGAACTGGTGGTGAAGGTCGACGTCGCCCGGAATCCTGCGGCGACCGGACCCGTCGAAGTGGCCTTCGTCAATCTGCCGGCGGGGGTCACCGCCGCGGCGACGACGATCCCGGCCGACCAATCAACCGCCGAGATCAAATTGACCGCCGCCGCGGACGCCGCGAAGGGGGCGGCGACGACGGTGCAGGTGAAGACGACGCTGACGGTGGGGTCCGCCAAGTTCGAAGTCAGCTCGGCGAACCTGACCGTCACCGTCGAATGACAAGCATGAGATGCTGACCGTGATTTGCATGGGACCGTGACCTGACATGCGCCCGACGACGACGGCTTAGGCCGGACGTTGCCAGAACGAAGATCGAGGGAGAACCCGGACGATGGAAACGAAGACCAAGCGACGGATGACGCGGGTCGGGGTCTGGCTGGCCGCCGGCTGGCTGTTGGGCACCGGGACGTGGTCGTCGGCTCAAGAGAGCCCAAGCTCCCCGGCGGTGGGGACCCCGGTGGAAGTCCGTCTCGAACCGGGGCAGTTCACGCTGCGTGGTCCGCGGGCTCGTCAGCAACTGCTGGTGACCGGGGTCTATCCCGCGAGCGAACTGCGGGATCTGACCGCCGCCGTCAGTTACGCGACCTCGAACGCCGAGATCGCCAAGCCCGAAGGGACGCAGG